>NZ_RCCC01000001.1:4249571-4566827 GCF_003663825.1 Acidovorax sp. 106
TGTATACGCCGCGCTCGCACAGCGTCAAAAATGCGGTGCTCCAGTGCAGCGCGGGGTCATGGCAGTACTTCTCTACGGCGGCAAAGCTGGTGTCGGATGCGCCTTCGCGCTCAAACAGGCGCAGCAGCACGCTCGCCAAGCCAGGGTCGGCATCGACATGTTGCAGCACCAGGTTGCTTTCCTGGCGCAAGTCGCCAAAGAACAGGCTGTCCAGGTATTCGTCGGTATCGGGCCGGGGAATCAAGCCCGCCACCACGGCGCGTTGCAAGTGCCTGCGGCGCTCCCATTCGTTGTCGCCGCGAATCTGGCGTTGCAGGGCCTGCCCCTGGGGTGGATGGGGCTTGTAGCGTTGCTGGAAGGCGGCAATGTCCTGGATGCCGATATGCATCCAATAGTCGGCCAGCGGCAGCTCAGCGTTGCACATGAAGCGGGCCACATCCACCGCACGAAACAGTCGGTTGGCGTGCTCGGGCTCGCATGCATCGACCCAGGCTTTGCCGTCAGGTGCGCGTTTGCGAATCAGTTGCCAGCGCTGGAACAGCATGGCTTGCACACCGACGAATGTGGTGGCTTTTTCTGCGGCAGACAGGGCATCCACCAAGTCCATCACGCCGGTGATGTCCCCCGCCAGCAGGCAGCAGCCCAGCGGCGTACGGTAAAAGTCTTTGTTCAGCGTGTCATCCATGGTGGTTTCCTGCTGTCTGCAATGCAGCGGATTGGGCTGCCAGCACATGTTTGCATGGCCCGCGCTCGCCCTGGTGCTTGCCGAACCAGGGGCAGGTGCAGCGCAAGGTGTCGCCTTGCTCGCGCACGTGGTAATGCACGTCGCCGCTGTGCACCAGGGCTTCTAGCGGATGGGTGTTGCGCAGTTGCACAGCGCCTGCCTCCAGCAAGGCGCGGGCGTCGGCCAGGCGCGGGTTCAGGTCTTCCAGCAAATCGGGTTCAAAAGGCAGTTCGCGGTGGAAGTAGGCGGCATGTTCCAGGTCATACCCCACCAGCCCCATGGCACCCAACACCTGCAATGAGCGCTCGACCGCTGTGCCCGGCCAGCCCAGCTGATGCGCCAGCGTGTCGCTGGGCAGCACGTCTTGCCAGTGCAGTTGCGCACGCAGGGTGGATACCGGGTGCGGCCCAGCTTGCTGCACCAGCGCATGCAGCGCCTGCCCCTCGCCCGAGAAGCCGCGCCACACTTCGGCGCTGAGCACCAGCGTCAGGCGCATGCTGCCAAAGTCCACGCACCAGGCACTGGCCTGGCCTTGCAGGTCTGCGTACACGCTCAGCGCGCGCGCCTGGGGTAGCAGGGCCTCCAGAATGCGAAGACGGCTGCTGTCGGTAAAGCGCACGCCCCCAGCGCTGGGCTGCGCGGTGGTGCGCAGCCCCTGCGGCCCGCCCACCACCCACAGCGGCGTTTTGCTGGTGGATGCCTTGGGCAGGCTGCGCAGAAAACGCAGCGCGGGCACGGCATCTACCTGCAACACCCGCCGCATGGCGGCCTGGTACGCCTGCACGGCCACCATGCTGCGCAGCCAGCGCAGGGGCAAATCCACCTTTTTCTCCAGCACCTGGGTGCCGCCAGAGCGCATGGCAAATTCAGAGCGCCCCACGGAGAGGGCCAGCCCGTCAGCGTCGCGCACACGGGCCAGCGCGGCTCGCATGGGGGCATTGAAATCCACATTGGTGGTGCCTTTGCCTACGATGTCGCCAGCGTACGACGCAGGCTCCAGGTCCACCCGGATATAGGTGCTGCAGCAGCCCGAGAAGCCCTCCAGCCGCAACATGCCCGCGCCTGCGGTGACAACCGGGTCTGCCAGAGCCACAGCTTTGGCCACTGTATTGGGTGGGGTGAAAAACCGTGACCCGACCAGCAGATGCACAGCGCTGAGCAGTTGGGCGGCAAGGTGCGGCTGGTGCAAGCGCCCTTCAAAGAAATGAGGATGCTCTACCGCGCTGGGCGAGGAGGTTGCCAGCCGAAGCTCAGGCGCGGCATGCAGGTCCACCGCCGAGGGTTCGGCATAGCGGTAGGTGTGCGCAAAGTGGGTCATGCAGCGCATTGTCTACAAACTGACCATGGCGTTGTGCCTGCTTGGTGCCTTCTTGTATGTGTCTCAAACCTGCTGCAGGGTATGCACTTGCAAGTGCTGCATTGGCGGAGCAACAGGCCCGTCCATAGGCTCACAGTCCTGTGTGTTTGTGCATGGGCACCTGAATTTGCTTCGGGCCCCTTTACTTTCAATTGCGCAATTTTCTATACGGGATAGATCATTGGAAGAAGATTTTTTGTATAGAAATCCACCGAAATGAACCCTCATTGCACCCTGCAAATCCACCACCAGGGCCGCTGGCACGATGCTGCCACGTCGCCCTGTGGGGCGATGCTGACCAAGGCTGGCGGTGCAAAACCTGTGCGGGGTACGAGGCCGATTGGTCTGTGGAGCACTTTGGCAAGCACGATGCCCACGCCCTGAGCTGCCGCTGGCCCGTGGGGCTGGAAGCGATGGACTGGCCGCATTGGCCGGTGTTCCTGATCGACATGCTGCCCCAGGGCTTTGGCCGGGCGGAGTTGCTGCGGCGGCTGGGCCTGGTGCGATCCCAAAAAGATCTTGAACAGGTTCTTAGCGGAAACACACCATGGACAAACGCTTTAAACCCCTTTCCCCGCCTGAGCAACTGCAGCAGCGCCGCCAGGCCATTGAAGACGTGCTGGCGCACCCTGAATGGACGCTGGCCGAGGCGGTGCGGCATATCCAGACCGGCCTTCGCCTGACCAGTGCCGAACTGGCCCGTGTGGCGGGGGTGTCGCAAAAGACGCTGCTTGATATTGAGCAGGGCCGCAGCCCCGGCACGGTGCAAACCCTCAACCGCATTCTGGGCGTGGTCGGGCTCAAGCTGGGGGTGGTGCGGGCGCGGTAGCACCGTGCGCGTCTGCTGCGCCACATTGATTGTTCCGGCATGAATCTACTTGAACCGTTCACGCTGAGCGCCGTCGAAGCGCGGCGCAGGGCTTCGACAAGCTCAGCCTGAACGGATTTTCAAGTTCAAAGATGCCGACTCAATAAAACAAAAGCCCAGGCCTGTGCGGGCCTGGGCTTGGTGACTGGCGCTTTGTCCAGCACCTCATTCACGCTCCATGGTGGCTTTGCGCAAGGCTGTCACGCCTTATGCCACGCCTGGCTTACGTGCGCAGCGAAATAGCAGCGTCCGTGGCCGTGAGGTAGCCCACCGCGGCTGAGAAGCGGTCGTTGTAGTTCTTGCGCACCAGCGGATCGAGCGTGTCCTTGACCTTGCTGTGCACGCCTTGCCAGTCACCTGGGTGCTGGAAGTTGCTCATGATGTAAGTCCAGCCGTTGATGCTGTCCACTGCATGCAGACCGGTGGACTCGGCCCCCGATGGGGTGGAGAGCACGCGGCTGAGCTGTTTGGTGTCCACGTTGTAGGCCCACAGAAAGTTGTTGACGTGGTCTGTGGTGTCTTCGCCGATGAACAAGGTGCGCAGGCCTTCCGAGAACTTGATGTTGTCGGGGCTGGCGATCTTGTCGGGGTGGGCAGTGTTGCCCAGTGCGTCGGCGGCAATGTCCTCGCCCAGCAGCATGATGCGCGATTGCTTGGGCACCCAGTCGCTGTTGATGGCGTTGCCTTCGGTGTCCTTTTGGCCGCCCACGAGGTCATGGGCCAGGATGCCGCCCGCGTTGATCTTTTTGGGGAAGGCCACGTTGTGCTTTTCGACATAGCCGGCCGCGCCCACCACCATCGAGTCCTTGATGTTGGCCACCACAGAATAAGCCACCTTGTCGCGCGCGTTCACCGTCACGCCTTCGCTTTTGGTCAGCGCCAAGCTGCCGCCCTTCAAGGCTGCGTAGCGGTGCGTTTCCAGGAAGGCGGCGGCCTTGTCCATGCCGGGCTTCACGCGCACCCAGCACTTGGTGTTGTCTTTGTTGAGGACGATGCGGGTGTAAGAAGGGTCATTGGGATCGGTATTCACGACGGAGTCCATGATGTCCGTCGGCTTGATGCCGTTGTTGATCAGGGTCTCGATCTCGGCGCTGGTGGCGTGGCCCAGCTTGATCCACTGCATCGCGGCGGTGCTGGTGTCGGTGAGCTTTTCCGTCCATTTGGCGACGTACAGCGTGCCTGCAGAGAGGTCGCGCGCCTTGTCGGCCACAAACATGAACCAGCCGCCGTTGGTGGCGTCGTCGCCCATCAGGGCGGTGCGCTCGTCGGGCATCACCTGAATCAGCTCGTGCGATATGCGGCCCAGGCCGTAGTGCTTCTTGATCGAGCCGGTACCGTCAGGGTTCACCGTCACCTCGGGGATGTGGCCGTAGTGGTACGGGTTGGCTTTGGAGGCATCGCCGTACAGGTTGGCGCTGAATTTGTCGAGTTTGGTCGTGGTGGCACCGCCCAAACCTTGGCGGAAGGCGTCGGGCTCGTACTCTTCGCTAGAGAGGTGCGTTCCCCAGGGCGAAAGGCTGGCTCCGCAGGTCACCCACAGGCCATGCACGGGCGTGGTGTCCACGTTGTGGTACTTCACCAGCGTGAGCTTGCCGGTCTTGGGGTCCTGGTCCAGCGTCAGCACGGCGATGGGGGAGGGTAGCTCAGCCCACAGCTGGTCGGTCTTGTCTGCGTTGGCCAGGTCGGTGTCGGTGTACTCAAACTGCACCACGGCAAACACCGGGTTGCCCTTGACGCCATCGACCTTGGCATTGGGTACCGTCAGCAGCGAACTGCCGTCCGGGCAGTCCGAGAAGAACTGGCGCTCTTTGCCGGGCACTGATTTGTCGATGATGGGGCGGTTGTTGATGTCATAGATACCGCCTGCGACCAGCGTGCCGCCCTTGCCATCGGGCACCTTGTCGCCGGTCAGGAAGAAAGGCTGGTAGCCCAGCTGAAGCGTCTTGCTGCTGCCGTCGCTGAAGCTGAGCTTGAGTTGTGAGCCCACGGTGCAGGTGGCCATAGCGTTGGGGTTGGTCAGATTGGGGGCTGCCATGCCAACAAAGGCTGCCGACGTCATGGTGGCCGTGGCTGCAGGGGCGTCATCGCCGCCGCCGCAGCCCGCAAGAACGGTGGCCGCCAGGGTGCCCCCCAAAGGCAACATGGGCGTGCTGGCCAACAGGCGCAGCAAGGTGCGGCGTTGCAGGGAGGGGTTAGCGTCGATGGATTCGGAGGGGAATGCGTTGTGGTCCATGGGCATCGGGGGTTCAGAAAAATAGGGGCCTGGGCTGCCCAAGTGGTTGTGGGCAGCCCAGGCATTCAGGGGCCGCAGATGCTCGCATCGGCTCATGACGTGGCAGTGACCGATTCATGAACGCACATGAACGCACATGAACGCGTGCTGGGGCTGACGTTTGCAGGCTTTTTTCATCCAGCATTTTTGCTACTAAATGTGTAGCTGCTCGCTCTTGTTTCATGGGCTTCAGAAGGCTTTTTGCCTTATGCCGTATGGTTGCCCCGGTTGCCCATGCGCCCCGTGATGGCCCCTTGCAGCCACGCGCGTCTTGGTTGTGGTCCTGGGCTGCATTGCGCGCATCTGCCTTGGGTTGCACAAGCGCTGTGCAGGGGCGCACAAAGCCGACGGAAAAACTGATGGAAAATAGCGGGCTTGCTGCCACTCCCCGTAGGCCAGCAACCCGCCCGGCCTTCTAACCCTTTTGCTCCCCTGAGCCTGTCCATGTCAGACGTCCACTCCTCCAAGATCTCTGTCGAGAAAATCGGCGGCACTTCCATGACCGCTTTTGGCGATGTGCTGCGCCACATCGTGCTGCACGACCCCAAGCGCATTAACGGCCGCATTTACGTGGTGTCTGCCTACTCGGGCGTGACGAACCAGTTGCTGGAGCACAAGAAGACGGGCGAGCGCGGCATCTATGCCTTGTTTGCGGAAGGCAAGGGTTACCAGGATGCCTTGACGGGCCTGGCTGCCAGCTTGAAGAAGCTCAATGCTGGCTACGCCGACATCGGCCTGCCGCTGGCTGTGGCCGATGCCTTTATCGACCAGCGCATTGGCCAGGCGCGCGAGTACCTGGGCGCAATGCACCATGTGCTGGCCAGCGGCTACTTGAGCCGCAAGGATGTGCTGTTGGCCGCGCGCGAAGTTCTGGCATCGATTGGCGAGTCGCACAGCGCGTTCAACTCGGTCGAGATCCTCAAGGCCAATGGCGTGAATGCCATCCTGATGGACCTGGCCGGTTTTGACGACAACGAAGCCTGGACCATTGACGAGCGCATCGCCAACAGCTTCAAGGGCATCGACCTGAGCGACAAGGTGGTGGTGGCCACGGGCTACACCAAGGGCACCGAAGGCATCATGCGCGAGTTTGACCGGGGCTACTCCGAAGTCACCTTCAGCAAGATCGCCGTGGAAGTGCGCCCCGCCGAGGCCGTGATCCACAAGGAATTCCACCTCTCGTCAGCCGATCCCAACCTGGTGGGCCTGGAAAACGCCATCGTGGTGGGTGCCACCAACTACGACGTGGCCGACCAACTGGCCGACGTGGGCATGGAAGCCATCCACCCCAAGGCCGCCAAGCCGATGGAGTTGGCGGGGATCCCCATCCGCCTGAAAAACACCTTTGAGCCCGACCACCCCGGCACGCTCATCACCAAAGACTTCGTGGGCGAACGCGCCCGCGTGGAGATCGTGACCGGCACCGACAAGGTCACCCTGATCGAGATCCACGACCCTAGCATGGTGGGCACCGTGGGCTTTGATGCAGGGCTGATGGAAGTGTTCTGCAAGCACGACGTGAGCTACATCCTGAAGGCCACCAACGCCAACTCCATCGCCCATCTGGTGTGGGACAACCAGGTGACTCCTGATCTGGTGGCAGAGCTGCAAGAGGCTTACCAGGTCGTGACCATCAAGCCCAGCGCCATCGTGTGCACCATCGGCTCCAACATCGGCATCCCCGGCGTGCTGGCCAAGGCTGCGCAGGCACTGGCCGACGCGCAGGTCAACGTGAACTGCGTGTCGCAGACCTTGCGCCAGGTGAATATGCAATTCGTGATTGAGCGCGAAGACTACAAGACCGCCATCAAGGCACTGAACATGGCCTTGTGCGTCAACTCCGGCACGCCCGTGCCCCGCGTCTGACACGAAGCCATCTTTCAAAAAGCCCGCCCCGTGCGGGCTTTTTTGTGGGCAGGGTGGGGCACCCAGATGCGGCCTTAGCGGGTTTTGCAGGCCTTTATCTTTTTTTATCAAAATAAGATAATTAACCATATTCAGATAAGTGGAGATAACCATGGCCCCCGACGTGTTCCACCGCACCGCCTACGCAGAGCAAATGGCCCAGCAGTTGCTGCAGCCATCGCCCCTGCACATGAACGTGCGCTCGGGCGTGCTGCTTTCGGGCATACGCCGCGTGGGCAAGACCACCTTTTTGCGCCAGGACCTAGTGCCTGCGCTGGAGGCGCGGGGGGCGCTGGTGATTTACGTGGACCTGTGGGCCGACCGCAGCAAAAGCCCTGCCGTGCTGGTGCTCGATGCTGTTCGCGCCACGCTGTTGCAAATGCAAACCCCAGGCTCGGGCTTGCTGCAGCGCTTCAAGGGGCTGAATTTGGGCGCGGCGGGCATCACGCTGGGTTTTCAGGTGGAGCATTTGGGCACGCCGGGCGGCACCACGCTGGCGCAGGCGTTTTCAGAGCTGGTGGCCAAGGCCAAGGTGGATGTGGTGCTGATCGTGGACGAAGTGCAGCAGGCCCTGGGCACCGAAGACGGCACCAGCTTGCTGCACGCTCTCAAGGCGGCGCGCGATGCGGTCAATGCCCAGCCGGGCACGCCGGGGTGCTTCTTGTTTTTGGGCACGGGCTCGCACAAGTCGCTCATCACCGACATGGCCACACGCCACTCGCAGCCCTTTACGGGTGCGCTGACCACGGCCTACGAGCCACTGGGGCAAGACTTTGTGCAGTGGCAACTTCAGCGCATTGCAGGCAGCCCAGGCGTGGTGCTGCCCAGCACCGAAGTGGCTTGGGCAGGCTTTCAGTCGCTGGGCCACCGCCCTGAAGAAATGCTCAAAGCCTTGGTGCAACTGCAAAGCGCCCAGGCCCCGGCAGACCAGGCGTTCCCCATCATCTGCGCCACGCTGGCATCGGCCGCTGCCGATGTAGAGCTGCGCGCCATCGAAGAATTTGGCGAACTGGGCCAAGCGGTTTTCGACTACATCGCCCAAGGCAGCGAGACCGGCGTATCGGGCCTGTTTGGCGAAGAAGCCATGGCCAGCTACACCGCCCGCACCGGGGGCAAGGTGCCCACATCGCAGGTGCAAAAGCTGGCCGAAAAGATGATCAGCGCCAACCTGATCGCCCGCCCAGGCCACGGCATCTACACCGTGGCCGATCCGTTTGTGCGCAAGGTGTGGCTGGAGCGGCGGCGGTTGCTGCAGCGTTGATCTGAACGTTGATCTGCAGCGGCTGGAAGATACTTCAATTTTGATAGCTGCCAGCGCTTGATGAAAAAGGGCTGGAGCCTGATTTTGCTTAAGAGAAATAATTGCCTGGGGGCAAGACAAAAGACCTGACCTCAGCGCCCGCGATGGTGCAGGTAGTGGGCGTTCGCGAAAGTCAGGACGACGCCGAACGCAACTACCGCCAGGCCCGCGCGCTGCAGGGATGGTTTGCATGACTCTGGCGAGGATGTGGTGGCGCGGATCGGGATGGCATACAAGGCGATTTTTGCAGCCAATAGCACGCTATTGGCAAGAAAAGCAACGCCGTAGACCGCCCGAATCCGTGCGGCCACAGACCGCAGGGAGTTATGAAGAGCATCCCTTATGCAGAACGACGACTTGGCAGGCATCTACAACATCGGCGGCGGGGCCGAAGGCATTGGGCGGGCGCTGAAAGAGGCCGGGGCAGACCGCAAGATCGTGTTCATCGGCCACGGCCTCACGCCGGATACGCGGGCGCTGCTGATCGACGGGACGATGGACGCGGTGATCACCCAGAACCCGCAGGGCGCGGTGATGAACTGCGTGCGGATTTTTGCCAACCTGCGGGATGGGCGGGAGCCGACGAGTGGGGTGGAGACGACGCGGAGTCAGGTGATTTTTCGGGAGAATTTGCCGTAGGGGTGGTGCTGCGTCGCGTTGGCGGCAGGCCAGCAGGCGGGCAAAGGCGTGCTCTGTATGGGAATACCTATGCTGAGCTGGCTCATTGATCGCTCAAGGCTGAGAGCCGTCGTTCATCTCTTACGCAGCCCGGAGCACCAAGGGCCCCGAAGGTGGCGCGGGTGAGCGGTCGTTCGTTCCCGCCAGCAATCAACCCGTTGCGGTCATCCAGATTTCAATCTCACAGTCGGAGAGCAGTCTGCCGCTCAAATCGAGCCAAGCTCGCCAGCTTCCGTTCAATGCAGGCTTGCTTTCGTGTCCGTTACAGTTACCCCAAAACACCAAAAGGGGAGCTATGACAAAGAGCGGAGGGGTCCGGATCCTTACGGAGCCAAGTGCTGCTACGGCGCTCTTGGGAGAGGTCGTGCAGGCAGCAGACAGCGACCGAGACGCGCTCGGATTTTTCTCGCGCAGCGTCTATGCGGCCTTCTGTCGCAAAGGACAATTGTTTGTAGCGGTCGAGAGTGACGGTCGCGGCGAGACGTATGTCGGTCATCTGTTGTTTGATCTCCGCTTCCCCAAAGCGCACGTGCGGCAGATCTATGTTCCTAAGACAAGTCGCAGTCGAAACATCGGTCGGATGCTGCTCGATGCCTTGAAGAACATGTCCACGGAGGCACAGTTCATTTCGATTCATGCCCGGGTAGCTGAAGACCTCAAAGACGCCAACTTGTTCTGGGAAGCGCAGGGGTTCTACGCCCAACGAGTTGAACCAGGAGGGGCTAGTCGCAATCGCATGATCGTGGTTCGCGCCCATGAACTCGACACCCCTCAGCTCTTTGCGCCCAGCGGAATCAACGCCGTTGACCCACTCGGCCTAGATGCCTTGGAGGGTGGGGGCAAACCGCTCTACCTTCTGGACTTGAATGTGCTTTTCGACCTCGGGCCTCGCCGGCCTCGGTACGAACTAGCCATGAGTGTCTTCAGGGCCGAGCGGATGCGGACATGTTCACTGGCGATTAGCAGCGAGATTGAGACGGAGCTGCGCCGCACCGCCCACGACGGAAAGACGGATCCGATGCTCTCGTTCGCAGGAACACTTGCGAAGTTCTCGACGCCACCAGACAACGAGTGGGAGCGCCTTTCGCCGATGCTTGCGGCAATCGTATTTCCCCAGCGCCATGCGTCGGGCTCGCTGTCGGAGAATGACCAGTCTGACCTGCAACACCTCGCAACGGCTATTCACCACGGCCTGCCAGGGCTCATAACCAGCGATGGACGAATTCTTGAGCGGGCACCTGAGCTCAGAAGGCAGTTTGGAGTGGACGCAATTTCGCCTGAGCTGTTTCAGGTCGATCCCGACCACACCGCGAGTCCTGTAGTGCACAAGGCCCATAGTACGGACATCATCGAAGTGCAACCCGCATCGGCAAGCGATGCAACGGCCGTTCGGAGTCTGTTGACGAACCTTGGCCTCGACACTGCGACCCAGGTTAACGAATGGGCCGCGACTGAGGCCGATAATTCGGCGTGCTTGCGCCACGTGGCGCGATGCAATGGTGTCGTCGCTGGCTACTTAGTAATGCCGACGAGCATTCGAGGACAGGAGATTCGAGCTTTTGCGGCGGTTGCCGAGGACCAGAGAGACGCATATGAGATTGCCCAAACCTTGCTCCGACACGTTCTGAGCATCGTAAAACCAGGGGATGTCGGCCGGGTGCGGTTGAGCTGTCCTCCGCGTCAAGCCACGCTTCGCGAAGTCGCGGCAACCTTCGGCTATGTGGCGTCCTCATCGACGTCGGACGACCTTCAGAAGATCGTCGCCAAAGGGCGTATGACAGAACGTAACTGGGATGTCGGACGCAAATCGTTGGCGGCAGTGAGCAAACTAGGTTTGCCAGACACGCCCCCACTGTTCCGGCACGTCGATCAGCAAATTTCAGTGATTCGACCGGACGGGCAGAAAGTCTTGGTCCCGCTTTTCAAGTTGGAGTCCCTGCTGGCGCCGATGCTCATGTGCTTGCCAGGTAGAGAGGGTGTGATGGTCCCCCTGAGAAAGCAATTTGAGGAGCATCTCTTGGCGGACTCACCGCAGGACTCCTTCCTGCCCCAAGGAAAGGCCCAGCTTGCACCGTTGCGCCACTACCTGAGCGACAAGAAGACACTTAAGAACTATTCGCGCGGTGATTTGATGTTCTTCTACGAGCCCGTGAAGAACGGAGGTTCCGGCGCTGTCATTGCGGTTGGTCGCGTACTACGTGCCTACCTTCGCGATGAGTCTGCCATGCAAGCCGACGACTTGGCGCCCTCGGTGCTGGATAGCACCCAACTTTCCAGCATCGGGGTCGCGAAGACCAAGACCATCACGGTGTTCGACAATGTGTTGCGCCTGCCCAGGCCTGTACCGCTGCATGAGCTCAAGGCTTTGAACTGCGGCGAGGCCTACCAACTGATTACTTGCCAACGACTGTCTTCCGAGCAGGTTCAGGCGATCCTAGAAAAAGGCCTTTGATGCAACCGAACCAGCATGTGCTCATATCACTTGACGAGCGCCATGCAAACAACATCCTCGCTGGTACTAAGCAAGTGGAGCTAAGGCGCAGGACCATGCACGTTGAGCCAGGCTCGACGATTTGGTTCTACGTGAAGAAACCTGTAGGTGCAGTCGTTGGTTTTGCGACCGTGGGCACGATCTACTCGGCCGCGCCGAGCACCGTCTGGCGTAAATACAGCTCCGTCTCAGGCCTCGGCAAGTCCGAGTTCATGAGCTACTTTGACGGGGTGGCTGTGGCGTCGGCGATGGCGCTGTCTGGCGCCAAGAAATTGAAGAAGCCCATCACGCTTGAAGCCCTTCGGACAGCCATGCCGGGGTTCCATCCGCCGCAGTTCTACTGTCGACTTGAGACCAATTCACCGGTCAGGCAGCGCCTTTTAGCAGTGACCGCCTAGGGTTGCCGCTATCTAGGAAAAGCTGGTCGATTCACATCCAGGCACGGGCGGTGAGGGGCGCACCGTGTGCGTCTGATCCCCACAGGCAAAACTCCAACATGAATCTCTTCGTCATCAACACTGACCTCAAAGACGATGCGGTTGACGCCGAGCATCACTGGTTTGACAGGGGCATCGCCGTCACAAGCGGTGGTCAGCGATACCGCAACGGCCTGAAGCGCCCTCGCGAAGGCGACCTGCTGGCGCTATACGTCAATGGGCGTGGCATTGCGGCGGTTGGGCGCGCAGTCGATGACGTCGTTGTGGAGGTTCACGGGGATGACCTCGTCAATCCGAAGGAGTCGGAGGAGTACCACCGCGCCGTGGTCTGGCAGTACGACCTAAGGGAGGCGCCCATCACCATTCCCGCCCTTCGAGACCTCCGCATATTCGGACAGAACGCCGTCAGCCAGGTCAAGTTGAGCAGTGCGTACCAGGGGTTCCTTCAGCTCCTAGCTGGCCGGGCGGCCAAGCCACAGTCGGATCGAACGGAATTGAGGCGCTCGGCCGCCCTGGTCCAAAGGACCGGCCCGCTGAAGCGCCCAGCGGGGGCGCGGAAGCCGTTGCAGCGGCCGGCTCCTGGCATGGTTTTCGACCGCGATCCAGCCGTTAAGGCCTGGACACTTCGGCGTTCGAAGGGACTATGCGAGTGCTGCCGCCAGAAAGCGCCCTTCACAGACAAGGACGGGTTGCCTTACCTTGAGTCCCATCACATCGTGCACCTAGCCAACGGCGGCACCGATACCCCTGACAACGCCGCGTCAGTTTGCCCGAACTGCCATAGGGAGCTTCACCACGCGGGCGAGGCTCGCCGGCGGGAGTTGACGGACAAGCTGCGCCGTCACGTTCTTGAGACGGAAGAGGCATCTGGTGGGGTACTGGCCTAGCGTTGGGCGACCGGGGGCTGTAGAGGGATTGTCCAATCGCTCAAAGCGCTTCCGACGGCGTTCGCGAGGCCAGAATTCCTGCCGTGCGCAGACTCCCGACGCCGCTCCTCAAGAGTGCCCATTTCGTTAGCGACCGGCTCCTTACGCTGCGAAGCTGGCCCCTCCGGCGTTCCAGGACCATTAGCTGAGTGCCTCGCAGCTCGTCCTTGTAGCCACGAGCCCACAAGGTTTGACAGCTACATCAGTTCGAAAGGAGAAAGAACGCCGCAGAGCCTGCCCTGCTTTTCTTCGACAAGCCAAAGCCGCGTTTCCTTTCCCTGGTCATCCGCGAGAAGCTTTTGGACCTCATCCGTGGGGCCAACAACGGTAGCCTCCAGCAAGTCGAGCTCTTGGGCAGCTTCATCAATCGTGCGCGCGAGCGCCCCCGCCCAGTCCTTGCTAGCCAGCATGTACCTGGCGAGACCGTTCTCAGAAAGCAGCTTCCACCCATCCTTGAAGACAGGCAGAAACGAGAAGGAGTGCGTGAGCATCAGCTGCCGTGCGTACGCGACCGGCTGCCAAACTTCCAGCACGACGGGTGACTTAACCATGAAGTCTTTGACGGCCTGGCGAGGGAGTTGCTGTTCTTTCATGAGTGCCTCTTCTAGGCCGATACAGAGTTCGATGGCTGCTGCCGTCGCATGCCGCGCGAAGACACCGGTATGCATCGCGTCGTTCCTCGCTTTTTTAACCACCGCAAAAAGCGCCGAGAAGGTGCTGAAACGTCCAGGTTGCGTCTCTGATAGTCGAGAAAGTACGACTGACGCATTGGCCAATGCAGCAAGCGCTTGCTCGTACTGGCCCAGGTTTTTCTTGCGGCCGAAAAGCCGTAGGCCTAGTGCCTCGAGCGCAAAACAGATCGCATCAAAGCCCTCGGCATCTGCCAGCGCAGCGTAACGGCCGGCACGCAGCGCATCGCGATGGTAGAGGCGCTCGTGCCATTGAAGCGTGGGAACATTCATCTGCGCGTTTGAAGGCCCTGCCGCAGGCCTTGATTTATTGACAATCAGTCAGTGTCGCAGATATAGGTAATATCTTTGAGCCATTCTCGATTGCATTGCCTCGTAGAGTGGCCCGTCGGGCCATCGCCCTGTAGCCGTAGGGAACGACTGCTTGATGCTGGACAGGGCGAGCACGCGTGCGCGCGGCCACTGGCCGCAAACGCTGCACAGCGGACATAGCGACTCGTAGTTGCTACTGTATTTATAGCTATTAGCGCTTTACCAATAAGCGCAAGGACCTATTTTTACTAATATTCTGCGTGAGCCAAACCTGTTCCCGCCGCATCAGTCAGTGCAAGGCCTGCCAGCGCACTACTCAGCCGCGGATGCACAAACCGGTATCCCTGGCTCAGCGCGGTACGCGGCACGGCAGACTGCCCATCCATCAGCAGGGTGGACATTTCCCCCAGTAGGACCCGCATCGGTAGCCCCGGCATGCGCAGCCAGACACATCGTCCAAACGATGCAGCCAGGGCCTGCGCAAACGTGGCCTGCGTCACCGCATCAGGCGCCACGGCATTGACGGGGCCTTGCAGGGTTTGGTGCGCCATCGCAAACCGCACCAGCCCCACCGCGTCAGCCAGATGAATCCACGGCGCAGGCTGGCGGCCATTGCCCAGCACCGCGCCCAGGCCCAGCCGTGCGCTCAGGGCTTGCAGGGGGTAGGCGCCACCGCCATGCCCCAGCACCACACCAAAGCGCATGCGCACCACCCGCACGCCCAGGGCTTCGGCGCGGCGTGCCTCGTGCTCGATGGCCGCGCACAGGTCAGACTGGAACTCGCCAGGGCGGGGTGGGGCGGTTTCGTCCAACGGCTCCATCGACGCGTTGGGCGATGCGCCGTAGAAGCCGACGGCCGACGCGCTGACCAGCACGCGTGGGGCCTTGTGCAGGCGCCGCATCAGGCTAACGACTGCCACGGTGGTGTCGACGCGGCTGGCCAGCAGTTGGCGTCTGCGCGCCTGGGTCCACGGCATGCCCAGCACGCGTGCGCCTGCCAGATTGACCACTGCGTCGATGGTCGTTTCAGACGGGATGGCGTCCAGGGTATCCACCACCCACACGCCGGGGCCAAAGCTGGCGCGGGCCTGCAGCGCGTCACGCGTCAACACGATCACCCGCTGGCCGTCGCGCACCAGGTCGGCCACCAGGGCGCTGCCCACAAAGCCTGTAGCGCCAGTGACCAAAGTAGCTGGCTGGGGTGAGAGACTGCTGGCAAGCGGGGCGCTCGTTTGAGCAGACGCGGCCACGCGGTACAGGTGCACGGTGGCGATCGCATTGCGCACGCTCCAGGCCCACACGCCCACCGCGTAGGCCGTGAACAGCCAAGACACCCAGCCGTGCGGGGCCAGCACCATGGCGGTAGGCTGCTGCAGCCAGCCCCACAGCACCGGGGCTACCAGTCCCAGGAACAGGCCGTAACTGATGGTCAGCAGCGTGTGCAGCAGGCGTTCAAACGGTGGCAGGCGCCGGGTGCGGTCTTCTTCCAAAAAGTCGGCCAGGGTAATGCCCAGCTCGATCACCAGCAGGGCCGCGAGCAGCGCGGCAAAGGCGCCGCGCCATTCAAACCAGGCCAGGCCGAAAAAGACGATGCCGTAGATGGCCTCGCGTGCGGCATGCAGCGCCAGCTCGTAGCGCGCCGAGGTGCGCTGCGGCAGCCGGGCCTCCAGCTCGTGGTGCCACAGGTTGTCAAACGCGCCCATCACGGCCTGGACGGACAGCAGCAGAAAAATGGTGTTCATGGCATTCATGGTTTTGCCCTCAGTGAGAAGAAAAATGGGTAGGTGGTCAATCGGTGCGCTCATCGGCCACGGGGTCGGTGAATACGCCGGACTGGTGGAAGGTTTCGCCCCACAGCGGGTGCACCATGCTCAGCGTGAAGCGGAACTGGCCTGCGCCCAGGTCGGTGTGGGCCACCCGGCAGGTGCCCGGCGTGAGCAGGGTGGGCACAGGGATGCGCAGGCGCCCCAGCACCCACCAAAAGCGGCGGCTGCGAAACACCAGCGAGCCGTCCTCCTCGAGCACATCCAGCGACATGGCCAAGCCGCCATCGGTGCGTTCGAGCAAGCCGCCATCGGCGCCCAGCTCCTTGGTCGATCGCACAGTGCGGTCTGCTCCGTGGTGGGCGCCGTTTTCGGATTCAGTGCCGGTGTGAAAGCACCGCTCCCACACCACACCTCCGCGCCCGTTGTGGCTGACGCGCACAGTGGCGGGCAGGGCGGTGGTGTGGAGGTGGGTCAGCGGGCCGCCCCAGGGGCGGGTCAATGCGGCATAGACATGGCCGATCCGCGAGCAGCGCAGGTCCATCTGGCCGCGGTAGCTCACATCGGCGTGTGCCAGGCCAAAGCGGCGCTGCACGGCGGCGGGCAGGCGTGCCCAGGCTGCGGCACCCACCAAGGCGCGCAGATCCAGATCGCGGGCTGGGCCGACGGCGGGTGCTTCGCTGTGGCGGGACGCAGGGGTGAAAAGGGCAAACATGCTGGGCTCGGAAGGAGTGGCGGTTGCTCTCTCTATTGCGAAACCCGGGCCAGCCTCATCGTGCGCTGCAAGTGCTTGATTTCATTGAAATTCGCTGGCCGACCTGCATACTTGGTTTACAGTGCGCGCAGCCCCACCGTTAACCCCAGGAACAGGTCTCCGCCATGTGCAACGTCTTTGCCCACCCTGTCTGCGCATGCTGATCCACGCCGTCCTGGGGTTTTCGGTGCTCGAAACGCTGGTGCTGGCCGCGGTGCTGCTGGCCTGGGCCGACCGCGTGGCGGGTGCCCGGCTTTTGGCGGCTTTTTTGACCGGTATCTCGCTGTGGATGGTGGGCAACGAACTGCCCAACTGGCTGGGCCCCGAGACCGAGCCTGTGGCCATGCGCTTGCTGGCGACGGCGCCATTCGCCTCTGCGCTGTTCTTTCATTTCTGCACGGTGTTTTGCCGCGTGGACCTGGGGCGCTGGGGTGTTGCGGCAGCCTATGCGCTGGGCGGGTGCGCTACGGTGGTTTCCATGGTTTTGGTGCCAGGGCACTTGATCCATCACCGTGACATAGGCTGGATTGCGGTTGCAGACACCGTAGGCGCTGTGGCCAGCATGGCCTGGGTCATTCTGGGCATTGGCGGTGTGGCGGTGCTGGTGCATGCTTTGCTGCGTGCACGCCAGTCGGGCGACGGGCAGAAATTTCGGCAAATTGCTGCGGTCACCGCATCGTGCCTGTGGGGCCTGCTGTGCCTGGCGGGCTACGGCATTGCGGTGCTGGATCTTCCGATCTATCCGTTTCCCTTGCTGGGCCTGCCGCTCTACTCGTTGATTTTGGTCTACGGCATCTTGCGCTATGGCGTGTTTGTGGCCAACGCCTGGGCCCGCCGCGCCCTGGTGTGGGCGCTGCTGCTGGCGCTGGGGGCGGTGGTGCTGGCGCTCACGCCACTGCTGCCGTTTGAATCGCGCTGGCTGGGTGGGCTGGCGGTAGCGGCCAGTGTGCTGGCGCTCAACGGCCCAGTGCGCCGCGTGGCCGAGCGGCTGGTGTACCCCGGGGGCGAGGTGTCCATAGCCGACCTGGGTGCCTGGCGCAGCGCGCTGCTGTCGGCCGATACGCCCCAGGCCTTGGCGCAGCAGGCCGCCCAGTTGCTGGGCCAGCGCATCGGCACGCAGGTCGAAGTCCATCTCGGCGGCCCATTGGCACCCGCAACGCCTGCCATACCCCCGGCCGGTACCCCGCAGCTGGTGTGCAGCCCAGGCCCGCAAGGCTGGCAGACCACGCTGCAGGGCTGGGACGCCGCACCGCCGGGGCCACGCCATGTGGCCGAGCTGTTTGGCACCGTGGTGGCCGAGGCCGCAGCGCGTGTCGAGCAGTCGCAGCAGTTTGCCGCCCGCGAGCGCGAGCGCCAGTTGCAGGCGCGGCTGGCCGAACTGGGCGCGCTGGCGGCCACCGTGGCCCATGACATCCGCAACCCGCTCAACATCATCTCCATGGCCGTAGCCGCCGCGCCCGCCGACACGCGCCGCGAGGTGGCAGACCAGGTGGCGCGCATTGCCCACCTCACCAACGACTTGCTGGACTTTGCCAAACCCTGGAAGCTGGTGCCCCGCGAACTGGACCTGGCCGCCCATGTGCGCACCGCAGCCCAACGCCTGCCCGCTGTGACCCTGGGCGCAGGCCTGGCCCAGCCGCTGCCACTGCACGCCGACCCCCGCCGCATAGACCAGGCACTGACCAACTTGCTGGAGAACGCGCGCACTGCGCTGGCATCCGGCGCCGCGGAACCCTATGGTGCTGCAGATATCGCAGCAGCCACTGCGCACAGCCCCGTGCACATTGACGCAGAAACCACCGACAACGCCGTGCTGCTGCACATCTGCGACGCCGGCCCCGGGGTGCCCGACGAAATCCGCAGCCGCCTGTTCGAGCCCTTTGCATCGCGCAGCCCCGGCGGCACCGGGCTGGGCCTGGCCATCGTGGCCCGCATCATGGCCGCGCACGGCGGCTCGGTGGCGCTGACCGAGCGGCCACCGTGGAGCACCTGCTTTACGCTGCACTTTCCTTTGACGCCCCCACCATGACAGCCCACACCCCTGACAACCTGCCATTCAATGCGTCGGACACTCCTGCCGATGCGCGGCAAGATGCCGCACTGACGCCCGAGCCGGAAAGCGGCCAGGCCAGCGGCGACATCAGCGGCCATGTGCTGCTGGTCGATGACGAGGCTGCATTTCAACGCCTGGGCGGTGCGTTTTTGCGCAACCTGGGCCACACCGTCACGCTGGCGGGCGATGGCGCGCAGGCCCAGGCCGCTTTCGCCCAACAGCCGCCCGAGCTGGTGCTGCTAGACCTGGCCATGCCGCCCCACATGGACCCGGAGATCGGCCTGGAGCTGATCCCGCGCTTTGCGCCCGTGCCCGTGGTGGTGCTGACGGGCCACGGCGACCACGCGCTGGCCCTGCGCGCCACCGAGCTGGGCGCCTGGGATTTTTTGACCAAGCCCATTGACCCGGACATGCTGCGCTTTGTTGTGGCGCGCGGGCTGCGCAAGGCCCGGCTGGACGCGGAACTGGCAGCCCTGCGTGCGGGGCAGTCACAGGACGACTTGGGGCTGGTGGGGCAGGCGGCCGCCACGGTGCAACTGCGCGCCCTGGTGCGCCGCGTGGCCCCCACACAGGTCAGCGTGCTGGTGCTGGGCCCCACGGGCACGGGCAAAGAACTGGTGGCCCGTGCCTTGCACGCCTGCAGCGCCCGCAAGAGCGAGCCCTTTGTCGCCATCCACTGCGGCGCGTTGTCGGCAGAGCTGCTGGAGAGCGAACTTTTTGGGCACATGAAGGGCAGCTTCACCGGCGCTTACCGCGACCAGCCGGGCTTGGTAGAGGCCGCACACGGCGGCACGCTGTTTCTGGACGAGGTGGGCGAGATGCCACCGCCCATGCAGGTCAAGCTGCTGCGCTTTTTGCAAGAGGGCACCTTTGTGCCCGTGGGCGGGCGCAGCCAAAAGCGTGCGGATGCGCGCGTGGTTGCGGCCACCCACCGCGATCTGGAAGCGATGGTGCGCGAAGGCACGTTCCGCGAAGACCTGTTTTACCGCCTCAAGGGCGTGGTGCTGCGCACACCGTCTTTGGCAGAGCGGCCCGCCGACATCCCGCTGCTGGCCACGCGGTTTTTGCACCGCGTGGCGCAGCGTGCCAGCCTCTCGCCCAGCGCCCTGGCGTGGCTGATGGCGCGTGACTGGCCGGGCAATGTGCGCGAACTCAAAGCCGTGGTGGAGTCAGCCGGGGCGCTGCTGATGCCCGCGCAGCGCGAGGTAGATGCCGAGCTGCTGCAACTGGCCAGCGGCGACCTAACCGACGCAAGCGACATTGCCCCTGCCCACCACGCCACACTTGGCACGCAGGGCAGCACCGGGCCACTGGACGCAGCCCTGATGGAGCTGGAAGTGCGCATGCTCCGCGACACGCTGGCGGCGGTGGCTGGCAATCAGTCGGAGGCCGCCCGGCGGCTGGGAATCTCGCGGGTGGGGCTGATCAAGAAAATGACGCGGCTGGGCTTGCGTTGAAGCGGTGGCTCAGGCAGATGGGGTGCCCGGCTTAGCTAACGGATGAACAACACTCGGGGATGGACTCACTGCAGGCTCCCCCCGCTTGCTGATCAACAACACCCCCGCCAACACCAGCGCCGCCCCCGCCATCTGCGGCCAGGACAAGGGTTCGTCCAATATCCAGCAGCCAAAAAAGATCGTGAGCACCGGGCCCAGCGTGCCGATCAGTGCGGTTTTGGCTGCGCCGATGCGGCGGATGGCGGCCGACGTCATGAACACGGGCAGCACGGTCGAGAAGAGGGCCATGCCCAGCGCGTGCAGGTAGACCGGGGCGGGCTGCACCAAGGCGCCCACAGGCTGCGACACCCCAAAGTGCAGCAGCGTGGCACCCGTGGAGACCAACATGGCCAAGGCGGTGAAGCGTGCTGCGCCCAGCCTGCGGATGGCGGGCTCGCTGCCCGCCTGATAGAACGCGTAAGACACCGCCGAGCCGAACACAAAACCCGCCCCGATGAGCACGGCGCGCGTGTCCCCCGCAATGTGCAAGTCGTGCGCAAACGCCAGGCCAATGCCTGCATAGGACAGCAGCAGCGCCCCCACCTCGCGCCGCGAGGCCCGTTTGCCCATGAACAGCACGCCAATCAGGATGGTGAGGGTGGGGTAGGTGAACAAAATCAGCCGCTCCAGGCTGGCGGTGATGTACTGCAAGCCCATGAAGTCGAGGATGCTGGAGCCGTAGTACCCCAACAAGCCCAGCGCAATGACCGCCAGCCAGTCGCGCCGGGGCAGCGGGGCCAGGGCGCGGCTGGCGCGCCAGCCCACCCAGGCAAACACGGGCACGGAAAACGCCATGCGCAGGGCCAGCAAGGTGACCGAATCCACCGGCACCGCTTGCGGCACCGCGTAGGCCAGCTTCACAAAAATGGCTTTGAAGGAAAAGCCCAGGGCAGCCAAAACGGCCAGAACAATGCCGAGGCGTTCGGCGGACCAGTGTTTCCAGGGCATGGGGCGGGGCAGCGTCAAGATGGGAAAGTTATGCGAACAGGGCGAACGCTTACCGTGGCAAGGATTCAACGATGGGCAATGATCCTATAGGCGCACTGACGGCACAATTGCCCATTCCCCAAGCATGCGTTCGTTAAAAACGAACGCTGCATGCCGCCGTCACCCCCCGCCAGGAGCCCGTTTGTGAACTACGACCTTGTGGATTTGCGCCTGTTTGTAGCCATGGCCGAAGAGCGCAACCTCACGCGCGGCGCCGCGCGCGCCTGCCTGGCCCCCTCGTCGGCCAGCCACCGGCTGCGGCGGCTGGAAGAGGCCCTGAACACGCCGCTGTTTGAGCGCCAGACCCGGGGCCTGGCCCTCACGCCTGCGGGCGAGACCCTGCTGCGCAATGCCCGCGAGGTGTTTGCGCGCATCGAGCAAATGCACGCCAACCTGCAGCCGTTTGCATCGGGCATTCGCGGCCATGTCAGCCTGTGGGCCAACACGCACGCCACGCATACCTTTTTGCCGGGCGACCTGGCCGGTTTTTTGAAGCACCACCCGCAGGTGAGCGTGACGCTGGAGGAGCGCACCAGCGCAGAAATTGTGGTGGCGGTGGCCGGTGGGGAGATCGAGGTGGGCGTGCTGGCAGACAGCGGCTCGGGCGTGGGGGTGGAGCTGGTTCCGTACCGGCAGGACCGCCTGGTGCTCATCGTGCCTGCAGGCCATGGGCTGGCAGGGCGCTCGCACGTGGGGTTTGCCGAGGTGATCGACCATGCGTTTGTCATGTTGCACGCGGGCTCAGCCATCCACACTTTCACGATGAACGCCGCAGCGGCACTGGGGCGCCACCTCGATGTACGCATCCAGGTGCGCAGTTTTGAGGCCGTGTGCCGCATGGTCGGGGCGGGTGTGGGCATTGGCCTTGTGCCACGGGGTGCCGCCTTGCAGGTGGCAGGCTTGAGCGAGCCGCCCGTGGTGCTGGAGATGAACGAGCCCTGGGCGCAGCGCGACCTGCAGATTTGCGTGCGCAAGGGCGCGGTGTTGTCCGGCTTTGCACAGGCGCTGGTGGCCCATTTGCGCCAGAGCGCGGCGTCTGCAAGCTGATCAGGCTGTGGCGGTGCTGACCTTCACGCCGTCCGCCTGAAGCTTCTTGCGCAAGGCGGCTGGGGTGGAGGCGGGCACCACCAGCGCCGCAAGTTCGCTGAGGGGGGCAATCGTGAAGGGCGACGCCGCGCCCAGCTTGTCTGCAGAGGCCAGTACCACGGTCTCGGCTGCGCGCTCGTGCAGTGCCCGTTTGACGGCGGCCTCTTCAAAATCGCCCGTGGTCAAGCCCGCTGTGGAGTGCACGCCGGTCACGCCCATCAGGTACAGGTCTGCGCGCAGCCGGGCGGCGGCTTCCACCACACTGGCGCCCACGTTCACCATCGAATGGCGAAACAGGCGGCCGCCCAGCATCAGCACCTCGATCTGCGCATGGCCAGCCAGTGCTACCGCAATGGTGGGGCTGTGGGTGACCACCGTGGCGCGCAGGGTAAGCGGCAGGTGCTGCACCACTTGCAGTGACGTGGTGCCTCCGTCCAGGATCACCACCTGGCCTGGTTGCACCAGCGCTGCGCCAGCGCGGCCCAGGGCCCTTTTTTCGTCGGGGGCCAAAGCAGCGCGCACCTGCATATCACCGATGGCGGCAGAAGCGGGCAGCGCACCACCGTGCACGCGCTGCAGCTGGCCTTCAGCGGCCAGCTCGCGCAGATCGCGCCGCACCGTGTCTTCTGAGATGCCCAGCTCTTCGCTGAATGCCTTGGCCACGATCTGGCCCTCCTGCTGAAGGCGCTGGAGGATGAGTTGCTTGCGCTGGGTGGTGAGCATGGCGTGGTTTGTCAGAACGGTGGGGCGCGGAAATGTGATTGCACGAATTTAATTGAAAGTGCATGATATTGCACGAATCAATCTTTTGACAACCCAATGCCTGACACCGATGCACCCGATTGCCCACTGCTGGTCCTGATTGCCGGCCCCTACCTGTCGGGCACCGACGGCGACCCGACCAAAATCGCAGCCAACCGTGCCCGGCTGGAGGCTGCGGCACTGCCCATCTACGAGCGCGGCCATCTTCCGTTGTTGGGCGAATGGCTGGCGTTGCCCATCGTCCATGCGGCGGGTGGGCGGGAGCCCGGCGATGCAGTGTTCCACGCCTACCAGTACCCGGTGGCCGAGCGGCTGCTGGCGCGCTGCGATGCCGTGTTGCGCCTGCCCGGCGCATCGCAGGGCGCGGACATGGACGTGGCCCGGGCGCAAATGCGGGGCCTGCCGGTGTACCACCACATCGACGAATTGCCGGTGCGGGCGGCGAGCCACCAAGGGATTGCCGCATGAGCCGCCCCTCACCCGCACCGATCAACGCCCAGGCTGAGCATGTGCGCCTGCTGGACGTGCAGTTGCTGTCGAACGACTGGTATGTGCTGCGCAAGGTCACGTTCGAGTTGCAACGCCGCGACGGCCAGTGGCAGCGCCTGAGCCGTGAGGCCTACGACCGGGGCAACGGCGCCACGCTGCTGCTGTTCAATCCACGGCGCGGCACGGTGGTGCTCACGCGGCAGTTCCGGCTGCCAGCGTTCCTCAACGGCTGCGCCGATGGCCATCTGCTGGAAGCCTGCGCTGGCCTGCTCGATGGCGACGACCCGGAAACCTGCATCCGCCGCGAAGCCGAAGAAGAAACCGGCTACCGCATCCGCGCCCCCCGCAAGGTGTTTGAGGCCTACATGAGCCCGGGCTCTGTCACCGAAAAGCTGCACTTCTTTGTGGCCGACTACGAAGTTGCAGACCGTGTTCAAGCGGGCGGCGGATTGGCGAGTGAAGGCGAAGACATCGAAGTCGTCGAAATGGCGCTGAGCGAAGCGCTGGCGGGCATCCGTGCGGGCACCATTGAGGACGGCAAAACCATCATGCTGCTGCAGCATGTAGCGCTGGAGGCCTTGCAAGGGGGCAAGAGCAAGTAAGCTTCAGGCCCCTCAAATCCCTGCGCTGATCGTGACAAGCACCCGCAGCCTTTGCCGTACGGGCCTTGAAACGGCTGCAGCGTATTGAGAAACCCACGCCACCCACAGCCGAAACCACACCGAATGCAAGCCCTGCTCGACGCCATCGCCCAGATGCACCTCCCCACCGACGCCCAGCGCATCTTCCATGGCCGTGGGGGCCGCTACCCAGGCTGCGAGCAGTGGACGCTGGACGCCTACCCGCCCGTCTTTGTGCTCACCAGCTTTTTGCCTGCGGACGACGCAACCGAAGGGCAACTGGCGGCCATCGGCGCTGCGCTGGCTGAGCGCTGGGGGGCCATCGCGCCTGGGCAGCCGCTGAACTGGGTGTTTCAGTGCCGCAACGAAGCCTTGCGCACCCAGGGCCGCACCGAAACGCGGCTGATGCAAGGAGAGGTGCCTGACCCGCACACCGTGACGGAGGGCGGTGCGCGCTTCAAAACCCATGTGCTGCGCGGCCAGAACCATGGCCTGTTCCTGGACATGGCCGAAGGCCGCCGCTGGGTGCGCAACTATGCCGAGGCCCGCAGACAGGACCGCTATGGGCTGAAGGTGCTCAATCTGTTTGCCTACACCTGCGCGTTCTCGGTGGTGGCGCTGCAGGGCGGGGCCAAGCAGGTAGTCAACGTGGACATGAGCCACGGGGCCATGGGCATTGGCCAGCAGAACCACCAGCTCAACGGCATCACCACCGGGGCAAGCTTTCTGGCGCACGACATCTTCAGCAGCTGGGGCAAGATCACCCGCAGCGGGCCTTACGGCCTCGTCATTGTGGACCCGCCCAGCTACCAAAAAGGCAGCTTTGTGGCTACCAAAGACTATGCCCGCCTGATGCGCCGCCTGCCCGACTTGTTGGCCCCCGGCGGCCACGCATTGCTCTGCCTGAACGCGCCCGAGCTGGGCGTGGACTTTTTGCAAAACCAGATGCAGGAACTCGCGCCCGAGCTGAAGTTTGTCGAGCGCGTGGCCAACCCGGCCGTGTTTGCCGACGTGGACGAGGGCAGGGCGCTGAAAGTGTTGGTGTACCAGGCCGAGTAACACGACATCAGCGAAGCAACAGCGTGTGCAGCCCCGCCGCAACGCTCAGCGGGCCAGCAGTTGCGCCACGGCCTCCCACTCGTCAGGCTCCACCGGTGTGATGGACAAGCGGCTGCCCTTTTGCAGCACCCGCATGCTGGCCAGCGCCGGGGTGCTGCGCAGCGCTGCCAGGCTGACGAGGCGTGTTTTGCGCAGGGCCTGCACGTCCAGCAGCAGCCAGCGGGGGGCGTCGGCGGGCGACTTGGGGTCGAAGTAGGGCGACGCCGGGTCGAACTGCGTGGGGTCGGCCCGGGTGCCGCTGGCCACCCGGGCAATGCCTGCAATGCCGGGCTCAGGGCAGCTGGAGTGGTAGAACAGCACGCCGTCACCCACCTGCATGCCATCGCGCATGAAGTTGCGCGCCTGGTAGTTGCGCACGCCCGTCCAGGGCACAGTGGCGCCAGGGGCGGCCAGGGCGTCGTCGATGGAGCACTCTTCGGGCTCGGACTTCATGAGCCAGTAGCGGGGCGCATAGGCCTGGGGGGAGATAGTCATGTCGCAGATGTCAGGGGGCGCCTGGGTTTAATGCTATTTTTTTGATAGCTCGCAGCGCTTATTCCATAAGCGCCATGTGCCATTTTGACTTTAAAAATGGGTCGAGCGCTAGACTGGGCTTGGCAAGAGCGGCGGCGCACCAGCGCAACCGCTGGGCCGTTGCCACACCGCGGCCCGCACCACAAAAACACCAAACAAAACACCAAACGAGGGGGGACCGTGATGGGCCCATCGCAAGATACACCCGGTTCGCAGCCAGATCGGCCCTGGCTGCTGCGCAAAGCATGGGCCAGCAACCGCATCCGCTCACACAAGCGGTGGGAGGTCATCATCCTGTGGGGCTTTGCCGTGGTCTGGAGCCTGATCTCCACCCCCTTGGCCCATGTGCAGATTCCCAAGGCTTTGGCTCGCGGCGAGACGGCGGTGGTCTGGATCATCGGTGTCATGTTGCTGGTAGCCGTCGGCTTGATCGCGGCCGCTGTGCGCGCCACACGGGACGCGCACAGCCACGGAGACGTGCGCTTGGTGATGGACCCGTTTCCCGGCTCCATTGGCGGGCATGTAGGGGCCGCCATTGATCTGCCTGCAGTCGCCTATCGCGCCGACCTGCGGTTTGATGTCACGCTGCGCTGCGCGTACCACTATCAGACCCGCTCGGCGGGGGACAACAGTACCGAGTCGCGTGAGCAAATGGTTTGGCAAACGGAAGGTGTGGCGCAAGTGCATCCACAAGGGTTGGGCAGCCGCGTGTCGTTTCGTCTGAATGTGCCCGAAGGGCTGCCCCAGTCGGAAGACCCTGTGGGCGATAGCGAGCACCACTGGACGGTGCTGCTCACGAGCACTGACCCAGCGCTGAAGTTCTCGCGCCGATTTGAGGTGCCGGTGTACGCCACGCGCACCGAATCCACTTGGCTGGCCCAGGATGCGGCCGACCACCCGCAGGCGCTGGCGCAGCGCCAAGCCGATCTCAATGCCGTGAGCGACCTCGAACGCGTGGCCGGGGGCGTGCGCCTGTACCAGCCCTACGGTCGCCTGTGGCGCCACAACCTGCTGTGGCTGGTGATGGGCGGGGTGTTCTTTGGCTTTGGCATGGCGGCCAAGGGCATGCAGGCGCCTGTGGTGTTTTTGGTGCTGTTTGGCGGCGTGGGCGGGGCCATGCTGCTGTGGGGCTTTTTTGCGCTGTGCAACAGCCTGCGCGTGCAACTGGATGGCCAGGGCCTGCGCACCGAGCGGCGCCTGCTGGGCCTCATGTTCGCCTGGCATCACGTGCCCCGCAGCGATTTGCGGGGGTTGCAACTCGTGCAGAGCTACAGCTCGCAATCCGGTGCAGAGCACACCGTGTGGTACCGGATTCGGGTCGTGCTGAAAAGTGGCAAATCCATCACCGTGGCCGACAGCCTGGGCGGCAAAGCGGTGGCCGACCAAATGCTGCAGACGTTGTCAGATGCCACCGGGCTGCCCACGCAATCGGCTTGAAGTGGGGCCCAAACCCGCGCACCTTCTCACAACTCCTTATGCCTAGCACCTCAACACCGCACCCACCTCAGCCCACCACCAGCGCAGGCCGCTGGCGCCCAGGGCCTGGGGCATCGCCGCTCACACTCAGCTTGGCAGCGCTCTTTTTGCTGCCCTTTGTCGTGATCGGTCTGAGCATGCTGCTGTTTGGTGTTGGCCCCAAAGTGGTGGACTGGGTGCGTGCTCAGTCGTGGCAGGCCACACCAGCGGTGGTGGAGTCTGCCACCACCGTGCGCGATCCAGGGCAACACGGTGGAGCGGCCTATGGAGTGGAGGTGCGCTACCGCTACGAAGTCAATGGGCAGGTGTACCGGGGGCAGCGAGCCTCGCTGCACACGGGCGACGAAAACCTGAGCCTGTTCCAGCAGCAGCTGGGTGAAAGGCTGGAGGCCGCGCAACGCACGGGCAACCCGGTGCAGGTGTGGGTGCATCCTGCGCAGCCTTCCGAGTCCATCGCCGACCGCAGCCTGCGCCTGGACTTGTTGGCGCTGGAGCTGGTGGTGGCGTTGGGCTTTACGGGCTTCGGCCTGGGCATGTGGTGGGTGTTGCTAATCACCTGGCGCAGCTTGCGTCTGGAACGCAAGGCAGCGAACGCCCGACACACACTGAGCCCTGAGCCCTGAGCCCACCACAGAAAGCCCCTTTGATGAAAAGACCCGCTGGTGCCGACAAAAAGCCAACCCTGCTTGGGCTGCTCGTGCTTGCCGTGTTCGCCGTGCCATTTGCTGCCGCAGGCCTGGGCATCCTGCTCTTCATGACCGCACCCATGGTGTACGACTGGGCGCGCATGCAAACGTGGCAAAGCGTGTCTGCGCAGGTGGAATCAGCCACCCTCCAGAGCCACACCTCCAGCAAAGGGGGCACCTCTTACAGCGTATCCACCCGCTATCGCTACCAGATGGCTGGGGTGGAATACACCGGGAACCGCGCCTCCATCACCTCGCGTGCAGACAACATCGGCAGCTTTCAAGAGCGACTGGGGCACAAGCTGCAAGGCGCCCAGCGCACAGGCCAGCCAGTGCTGGTGTGGGTCAACCCCGCGCAGCCCGACGAGTCGGTCGTGGACCGCAGCCTGCGCCCCGGGCTACTGGCCTTGCAGTTGGGGCTGGCCCTGGTGTTTGGCGCTTTCGGAGGCAATATCGTGTTCTGGATGGCCCGCACGCTGTGGCGCAAGCTGCGCGACCCTGCAACCGCCTGAGCGGGCACTGCGAGGTGTCGGGTCACTACAAGCAGTAGGCCGCCCCGGCGCTCAAGCCTTGGCCGACTGGCTGGCCTGGTCCAGTGCGATGCTCTTGTACAGCGCCACCAGCAGGTCAGACTGCGTGACCATGCCCACCACCTTGCGCCGCGCGTCAATCACCGGCACATGGGGCAGGGCGCGCTGCGAGATCTGGCGAATCAGCTCAGACAGCGGTGTTTGCGGCGTGGCGGTAAAAACCTCCGGGCTCATGATCTGGCCCACCACCTCGGGCTTGTCGGCATAAGGCCCCGGGGTGCGCTTGAGCAGCGCCTGCACCAGTGTTGCCAGGTCTTTGGGTGTGGCCTGGGCATCGATCTGGCGCAGAAAATCTGCCACCGTCACGATGCCGATCAGGCGGTCAAACCGGTCGATCACCGGCAACGACTTGATCTTGTGCTTGCACAGCAACTGCCAGGCCACGGCCAGGTCGGTGTCAAAGTGGGCGGTGATGACATCGCGCGACATGATGTCCGCGCAGGTCAACCCCACATGGCGCCCAAACGCATGGTCAACCGCCAGGTTGTAAATCTCGACCAGTTCGTCTTCCTGCACGTCCACAAAGGTGTTGAGCGTTTTGACGGCGCTCTCCAGGTCGGTGTGGGTCAGCCCCATGCGCTCTATGGGCGTCCGGTCTTGCGTGCGGTGGCCCGGGCCAGGCGGTGTGCTGCTGTGCGGGTAACGGCGGCGCAAAACCCAGCTGTTGATCAGCAAGGTGGCCACCAGCAAGGCCACAGCGTTGATGCCAATCAGCTCGCCCACAGCCAGCATTTGCGCGGGGGTGTAAGGCCCGTTGAGCACCAGCAACAAAGCCAGCGCGCCCCCCGGCGGGTGCACGCAATTGAGCCGGGCCATGAGCCAAATGCACAGAGCCACCGCCAGGGCCGCGGCCCACGCGGGCTGCGCCACCCAGTGCGAGCAGGCCAGCCCCACCAGGGTGGCAACCAGGTAGCTGCCCAGCAACGGCCACGGCTGCGCCACCGGGCTGTGAAACTGCACGAACAAAATCACCACACTGGCCCCCACAGGGGCGAGCAGCCAGTGCGCATCCAGCGGCAAGCTGCGCAGCAGCAGCCCGCAGGCTGCCAGGCACAGCAGTGCCCCCAGGCTGGCTTTCCAGCGTTCGCTGCTCGATAAGGACAGGGTATTGCTGAGCACCCTGGAGTGAAACCAGACGCTGATTCTTTTGGGCACGTGAAAGGTTCCCTGGCATAGGCCGTGAATGGCCCGTCTATGGCGGCAGATTTGCACCCAAACTGTGCAGCCGCACATCCTAGCGATCAGGCCACGGCATCGCGGTTTGGGGGTTACCCAGGTTTTTGACAATTTGCTATCAAATATATAGCTTGTAGCGCTTAATACACGGCCGCTAGGCTACGAAATCATCCATGCAACTAGCCCATAGGATGCTGTCCTTGGAACACGCTGCCAACTCCGCTTGACCCGATGCCCATCATGACAAAAACGTAATCTACCTGTCTGGCAGATTAATGCCCTGGTTTTCTAACATTCAAACCATGCCAGCCCAACCAACGCGGTTGGCATGTTTTAAATCGAAAGGAAGCCTTGATGCCTATCTCCAAAAACTTGAATATCGTTTTGATTGCAATGGCATTGTCCGTGCCAGGTATTTCGTTTGCCAACACCCAATACCACTTGGTGGATGGGGAGGCGGGTTACAAAGAATTTCCGGGGCACGTGAAGCCCAGCGGGCTTGAACGCTCAGACGTCATCAGGGAACTGCAGAAGTCCCGCGCCGATGGATCATTGGCTGCACTGTCGCGTGGCAATGCCTTGCAAAACACAAGAGACCAAGCCAAAGGCAGCACGCTGACCCGAGAACAAGTGCGTGCAGAGGCCATGCGCCCAGGCCAGCGCAATAGCAATGCCAGCTCAATCGATGGTGAAAAGTAATCGATCCATGATTTTCCATGGGATTATGCTGGGCTGATTTTCCAATGCCACGCCCCCACGGCTTTAAAAAGGCGCCACCGGCTGGACAACATAATCCGCCGCTGGGGATGTCTTGCATAACTCCCTGCGGTCTTTGGCAGCGCGGCCTCGGGCGGTTCGCTGCGTTGCTTTTGTTGCCAATAGCTCAGCTATTGGCAACAAAAGGCGCCTTGCGACCCATCCCTATCCGCACTACCACCGTCTCGCGAGGGTTATGCAGGACATTCCTGGCGTTGGTTTGGGCCTTGGTGCCCCGATTCTTATTGAAGTGCATTGCGCCTGGTTTTGCCGTGGGTCCAAAAGTCCCGAGCCGAATGCGCCTCAGCCCCTTGACATTGAAGTCACTTCAAGGTTTCCAATAGGCTGCATACAACGCACACCATGAAGTCCACTGAAGCCCTCCACACCCACGCCACTGCACACAGCTGCTGCGGCGACCACCACGACACCCCCACCCAGCCGGGCGACGCACCACCGGCTGCGCAAGCCACCCAAGGCACGGTGTTTCGCATCGCCGCCATGGACTGCGCTGCCGAAGAAAGCGAAATCCGGCGCGCGCTGGCCTCCATCCCCGGGATACGCGGCTTGGGGTTTCAGTTGGGCGCACGCACTTTGACGATTGACGCACCGGCCGATGCCATCCCGGCCGCTGTGGCTGCCATCCGCAAGGCGGGCTTTGATCCGCAGCCCATTGGCACAGACGATGCAGGGACGCAGGCCCATGGCGCCACCGAAGGCCTGTGGCGCATGGTGCTGGCGCTGGGCTTGGCGATTGCGGCAGAGGCCCTGTCTTTCTTCTCCCACGACACCACCGTGTTCAAAGGCCTGGGCATGGCACTGGCGGCGGGCGCCATCGGGCTGGCGGGTTTCTCCACCTACCGCAAGGGCTTGGCCGCCCTGAAGCAGGCGCGTTTGAATATCAACGCCCTGATGACCGTGGCGGTCACCGGTGCCTTCCTCATTGGCCAGTGGCCCGAAGCCGCCATGGTGATGGCCTTGTATGCCATCGCTGAATTGATTGAGGGCCGAGCGGTGGACCGCGCCCGCAACGCCATCAAAAGCCTGCTGGCGCTGACCCCAGACACCGCCGAGGTGCGCCAGAGCGACGGCAGCTGGGCTTCGCAGCCCGCAGCCGACGTGCCCGTGGCGGCCACCGTGCGCGTCAAGCCCGGCGCACGCATCCCGCTCGATGGGGCGGTGGCCAGCGGCACCAGCGCCGTCAACCAAGCCCCCGTCACGGGAGAGAGCATTCAAGTAGACAAAGCCCAGGGCGACCTGGTGTTTGCGGGCACCATCAATGAAACCGGCACGCTCGAAATCACCGTGACGGCGGCTGCCAACAACACCACCCTGGCACGCATCATCCAGTCGGTGGAGCAGGCCCAAGGCTCACGGGCCCCCACTCAGCAGTTTGTGGACCGGTTCGCTGCGGTGTACACCCCCGTCGTGTTTGTCATGGCCTTGCTGGTGGCCGTGCTCACCCCGGTATTGCTGGACTTCACCTGGACGCAGGCGCTGTACAAGGCGCTGGTGCTGCTGGTCATTGCCTGCCCCTGCGCACTGGTGATTGCCACCCCTGTCACCGTGGTCAGTGGCCTGGCCGCCGCCGCACGCCGGGGCATCCTCATCAAGGGCGGTGTGTACCTGGAAGACGCCTACAAACTCAAAGCCATCGCGCTGGACAAGACCGGCACCATCACGGAAGGCAGGCCCAAGCTCGTCGCCCAAGAGGTGCTGAGCACCCAGCAACCCACAGCCGCCGTGCTGGCCTGGGCCGCAGACCTGGCCGGGCATTCCGACCACCCCGTCTCCAAAGCCATCGCCCAGGGCTTGCCCGCCGGGTCCGGCAGCGTGAGCCACTTCAAGGCCCTGCCGGGCCGAGGGGTGGAGGCAAAGCTGGCGCAGCTGCAAGGCCAGACGCTGTGGCTTGGTAACCACCGTTTGGTGCGAGAGCGGGGGCTATCCTCTGCGGCCCTGGAGAAGCTGCTGGCAGTGCACGAGGCACAAGGCCGCACGGTGACGTTGCTGGCCAATGAAAATGAGGTGTTGGCGCTGTTTGCCGTGGCCGACACGATCAAGGACAGCTCCCGTGAGGCCATAGCGCAGCTGCACGCGCTGGGCGTGGCCTCGGTCATGCTGACGGGCGACAACCCTTCCACAGCCCAGGCCATCGCCCAGCAAGCGGGCATCGACACGGCGCAAGGCAACCTGTTACCCGAGGACAAGCTCGCCGCCATCGAGCGCATGCAGGTTGACCTGGGCCCCACCGCCATGGTGGGCGATGGCATCAACGACGCCCCCGCTTTGGCGCGCGCGCACATTGGCATTGCCATGGGTGCCGCTGGCACGGACACGGCCATGGAGGCGGCCGACATCGTCATCATGAACGACGACCTGCGCCGCATCCCCGAGGTCATCCGCCTCTCGCGCCGCACGCGCAATGTGCTGTGGCAAAACATCGTGTTTGCGCTCGGCATCAAAGGGGCCTTTTTGGCCATGGCGGTGTTTGGCAATGCCTCGATGTGGATGGCGGTGTTTGCCGACATGGGGGCCAGCCTGCTGGTCGTTCTCAATGGCCTGCGCTTGCTGCGCGGCGTTGCCACTGGGCGCTGAATGCCTTACCCAACCGCCCCGTGGGGGCGCCATGTGGCTTTGCTAAACTGAAAAAATGAGCCGCTGGATCATCGCTTGTCTGTTGTTGCTGCTACCGCTCCAGTTCAGCTGGGCTGCGGTGGCTTCCTACTGCCAGCACGAGCGCACCACGGCGGCCCCTGCCGTGCAGCACCTGGGACACCACGAGCACCAGCATGCATCGGCCAGCGCTGAAGCCCCGTCCAAGGTCAGCGATACAGGCACGGAAAGAGGCATCGACCAGCCCGACCCCGACTGCCGCATGTGCCATGGTCTTGGCTTGGGTTTCGTCCACCAACCAGAGGCCAAGCCTGGGCCTCCTCGCAGCAGTGCCTGGGCGGGGCCTGCTGTGGAGCCTTTGGCCCAGCTCAGCCCCATTCCGCCAGAGCGCCCTCAGTGGCTGCGCCTCGCCTGATCGGCGGGGCTGCTCCTTCCTTCTTTCTGACCTGGCCGCATTGCTGCGGCAGGTGCTCTTGCGCGTGCCGCATCTGAAAAAGTGAGCCTGTCCGGCCAGCCTGGCGCTGGCCACCCCGCCGATTTCTTCGTGTTTTGAGTTCACTGGAGAATCGGATGTTGAAGCGAAATCATGCAAATAAAGGCCAGGGGCTTGCCCAGGGTCAACAGAGTTTTGCGCTTGCAGCCCTTGCAAGCGCCATGTTGTGGGCCACAGCCCCGGTGGCAATGGCCCAGGAAGGGGCAGGGGGGGCACAACTGCCCCAGCGCTTTGCCACGCACACGGCCACGGCGCTGACCTTGCCCCAGGCCGTAGAGCTTGCGCTGGCAAGCCATGCCGATGTCGCAGCCGCCAAGCGTTTGGTGGAGGCTATGCAAGGGCAAGTGATTCAGGGCGGCGCCCGGCCCAACCCTGAGCTGGCCTACGCACTGGAAGACACGCGCTCTGCCACGCGCAGCCAGAGCTGGCAGCTCAATGTGCCGCTGGAGCTGGGGGGCAAGCGCAGCGCGCGCACCAGGGCTGCAGAAAAGGCCCGCGAGCAAGCCTTGGTCCAACTCGCAGACGTGCAAGCTGCTGTGCGCGCCAACGTAGCCACCGCGTACTGGGATGCGCTGGCGGCACAGGAGCGGCTGGCCCTGTCCCAGGACAGCGCAGCGCTGGCCAAGGCCGCCACTGACACCGTGGCCAAACGCGTTGCGGCCGGCAAGGTCTCCCCCGTGGAAGAGACCAAAGCCCGGGTGGCGGAAGCTGGCATTCGGCTGGAGCTGGCACAGGCTGCCAGCGATGAACGCAATGCACAGACCCGCTTGTATGCCCTGCTGGGGGCACCCCAGGCCAGTGCCTTTCAGCTCCAGGGTACAGGCGATGCTTTGCCACCGGTGCCAGACTTCGCTTCCCTGCATTTACAGGCCGCATCGGCCCCCGCCATTTTGCTGGCCAGGGCAGAGGTGGAGCGGCGCCAAGCCCTGACAGCGGTGGAGCAAAGCAAGCGGGCCCCGGACATCACCCTGAGCGCGGGCGTCAAGCGCAGCAATGAGACGCAGCGCAACATGGTGCTCCTGGGTGTGTCGGTGCCCATCCCCGTGTTCGATCGCAACCAGGGCAACCTCCTGGAAGCCCTCCAGCTGGAAGACAAGGCCCGGGATGAACTGCAGGCCGCCACCGTGCGCCTGGGCAGTGAGCTGAGCCAAGCACACGACCGTTTGTCCACCATCACCACCGAAGTGCGCACGCTGCAGGCCGACGTACTGCCAGGGGCCAAGTCAGCCTACGACGCGGCCACCGTGGGCTTTGAGAACGGCAAATTCAGCTTTCTGGAAGTGCTGGACGCGCAACGCACCTACTTCAGCGCCAAGTCGCAATACCTCAAGGCCCTCGCGGAGTCACACCGCGCCGCAGCCGACATAGACCGCCTTCTGGGCAACGCCCTACGCACCGCCTTCACCCCATCTTCGCAATGACATCGCACATGAACCTCTTTCAATCACGCATCAGCAAAAAGCACCTGATCGCCATGGCCGTCGTCATGGCAGTGGGGGCAGCGGCCGGCACCGTCATCCTGCAAGGCGGCAAGACCAAAGCGGCAGCCGCCGCAGACGATGGACATGGGCACGGCACCCATGCCGAGGCCAAAGGCCACAGCGACCCAGAACACCATGCTGAAACAGCCAGCAAAGACCATGAGGACGAAAAAGGCCATGCCGACGGAGAGCACCATGAGAAAAGCCCCAGCCAAGGCGCTCACGGCGGCCAGCTTTTCAAGGAAGGTGACCTGACCCTGGAGGCCCTGCTGTCCGAAGACGGCGGCGAGCCACGGCTGCGCCTGTGGTTGTTGGACAAAGACCAGCCGCTGGCACTCAGCGCAGCCACGGTAGCCGCCACGGTCGTGCGCCCCAGCGGCGAGAAGCAGGCCCTGAGCTTTGTGCAGGACAAGGGCGGGTGGGTCAGCCGCGAGGTCGTGGAGGAACCCCACGCATTTGACATCGAGATGGTGGCCCGCAGGGGCAAAGACTCTTTGAAATTTGTGATGAGCAAAGAGGAGGGCAAGGTCGAGCTGACCGATGCACAGATCCAGGCGGCCGCCATTTCGATCGACACAGCCTCTGCCGCAACCATTCAGTCTGCACTGGTGCTGCCTGGCGAAATTCGCCTGAACGAAGACCGCACATCCCATGTAGTGCCACGCCTGGCGGGCGTGGTGGAGCACGTGAATGCCAATTTGGGGCAGGTCGTCAAAAAGGGCCAAATCCTGGCCACCCTTGCCAGCCCCACGGCCTCAGAGCAGCGCAGCGAACTGCAGACTGCCCGAAAGCGCCTGGCACTGGCCCAAACCACCTACGACCGGGAGAAAAAGCTCTGGGAACAGAAAGTCTCTGCCGAGCAGGACTACCTGCAGGCCCAGCAAGCCCTGAACGAGTCCGAGGTTGCCGTGGCCAACGCCCACCAAAAGCTCAGTGCGCTGGGGCTGTCCACGGCATCTGGCGCGGGCCTGAACCGCCTTGAACTGCGCGCCCCTTTTGACGGCATCGTGATCGAAAAGCACCTGAGCCAGGGCGAGTCGGTCAAGGAAGACGCAGCCGTGTTCACCATCTCGGACCTGGGCCAGGTGTGGGCTGAAATCAACGTGCCCGCCAAAGACCTGCCACAGGTGCGGGTGGGCGAAAAAGTCACCATCAAGGCCACGGCCTTTGATGCGTCTGCCACCGGCACGGTGGCGTTTGTGGGGGCACTGATTGGCGAGCAAACCCGCACCGCCAAGGCCCGCGTGGTGCTGGCCAACCCCAAGGGGGCTTGGCGTCCCGGCCTGTTTGTGAACGTGGATGTGGTGTCCGACGTGGCATCGGTACCCGTGACCATTGCGGCTGACGCTGTGCAGACCGTGGGCGAAAAGACCGCTGTCTTCGTCAAGGTTCAGGGCGGCTTCATTGCCCAGCCCGTGCAACTGGGGCGCAGCGATGGCAAGCGGGTAGAGGTGCTGCAGGGCCTGCAGGCAGGCACCCGCTATGCCGCGGCCGGCAGCTTTGTCGTGAAGTCCGAGCTGGGCAAGGCCTCGGCAGAACACGCGCACTGACCTCGGAGCCACACACATGTTTGAAAAACTGATTCGTTTCTCCATCGAGCAACGCTGGCTGGTGCTGCTCGCGGCCCTGGCCATGGGGGCCCTGGGTATCTTTAACTACCAGAAGCTGCCCATCGATGCGGTTCCAGACATCACCAATGTCCAGGTCCAGATCAACACGCAGGCAGCGGGTTACTCGCCACTGGAGACCGAGCAACGCGTGACCTACCCCATAGAAACCGTCATGGCCGGCTTGCCCCATTTGGAGCAAACCCGTTCGCTGTCGCGCTACGGGCTATCGCAGGTCACGGTGATCTTCAAGGACGGCACCGACATCTACTTTGCGCGCCAGCTGGTGAACGAACGCATCCAGGAGGCGCGTGACAAGCTGCCTGCAGGTATCACCCCGGCCCTGGGGCCTATCTCCACCGGCTTGGGCGAAATCTACCTGTGGACGGTGGAAACCAAAGACGGTGCAAAGAAGCCCGACGGCAACCCTTACACCCCCACAGACCTGCGCGAAATCCAGGACTGGATCATCAAGCCCCAGTTGCGCAATGTGCCTGGCGTGACGGAGATCAACTCCATCGGCGGGTTTGCCAAGGAGTACCAGATTGCGCCCGTTCCCGAGCGGCTGGCCTCACTGGGCGTCACGCTGCAAGACGTCGTGACGGCGCTGGACCGCAACAACGGCAACGTGGGCGCAGGCTATATCGAAAAGCGCGGCGAGCAGTACCTGATCCGGGCTCCGGGCCAGGTCAAATCGCTGGAGGACATTGGCAATGTGATATTGAGCAGTGCCAGCGGTGTACCTGTGCGGGTGCGCGACGTAGCGGACGTGGGCATTGGCCGGGAGCTGCGCACCGGCGCAGCCACCGACAACGGCCGCGAGGTGGTGCTTGGCACCGTGTTCATGCTGATTGGAGAAAACAGCCGCACCGTTTCGCAAGCCGTTGACAAGAAGATGCGCGAGATCAACCGCAGCCTGCCCGAAGGGGTGCATGCGGTCACCGTCTATGACCGCACCGTGCTGGTGGACAAGGCCATCAGCACCGTCAAGAAGAACCTGCTGGAGGGCGCGATCCTGGTGATCGTCATCCTCTTCCTGTTCCTGGGCAACATCCGTGCGGCCATCATCACTGCCACGGTGATTCCGCTGTCCATGCTGTTCACCTTCACGGGCATGGTCACGTACAAGGTCAGTGCCAACCTGATGAGCCTGGGCGCTCTGGACTTCGGCATCATCATTGATGGGGCGGTGGTGATTGTGGAGAACTGCGTGCGGCGCCTGGCCCATGCGCAGGCCCACGTGGGGCGGCCTCTGACGCGGGCGGAGCGCTTCCATGAAGTGTTTCTGGCCTCCAAGGAATCGCGCCGCGCACTGCTGTTTGGCCAACTCATCATCATGGTGGTGTACCTGCCGATCTTTGCGCTCACGGGGGTCGAGGGCAAGATGTTCCACCCTATGGCGTTCACCGTGGTGGCGGCGCTGGTGGGCGCTATGGTTCTATCGGTCACATTCATTCCGGCAGCCGTGGCACTGTTCATCGGCCAGCGGGTGGATGAAAAAGAGAACTTCCTTCTCGGCCATGCCAAACGCATCTACGCCCCTTTGCTGGAGCGAGTCATGTCCGCCAAGGCTGTGGTGCTGACCGTGGCAGGGGTGGCTGTGGTCCTGTGCGGGTTGATCGCCACCCGCATGGGCAGCGAGTTCGTACCCCAGCTCAATGAGGGCGACTTTGCCATCCAGGCCCTGCGCATACCGGGCACCAGCCTGTCGCAGTCGGTTGCCATGCAGCGCCAGATCGAGGCTGCGCTGAAGGCCAAGGTCCCGGAGATCGACCGCGTCTTCGCCCGCACAGGCACCGCAGAAATCGCTTCTGACCCCATGCCGCCCAATATCTCGGACGGCTACATCATGCTCAAGCCCATGGACCAGTGGCCCGAGCCACGCCGCACACGCGATGAATTACTGGCCGCCATCCAGGAGGTGGTGGGCAAAATCCCGGGCAATAACTACGAGTTCTCGCAGCCCATCCAGTTGCGCTTCAATGAACTCATCTCCGGCGTGCGCAGCGATGTGGCCATCAAGATTTTTGGTGACGACATGGACACCTTGAACCGCTCGGCCGAAGAGATTTCAACCATGCTGCAGAAGATCCCGGGTGCCTCCGAGGTCAAGGTCGAGCAAACCACTGGGCTGCCGATGCTCACCGTGAACATTGACCGCGAAAAAGCCGCCCGCTATGGCTTGAACGTGGCCGACATCCAGGACACGGTAGCCACCGCCATCGGCGGACGGGAGGCGGGCACCTTGTTCGAAGGTGACCGGCGCTTTGACATCCTGGTGCGCCTGCCAGAGTCGATCCGCAACGACCTGGACGGCATGAAGCGCTTGCCCATCGCCCTGCCACGTGCAACAGGTGCCGCAGAGGCTCGAACCCACTTCATCCCCTTGGCCGAAGTGGCATCGTTTGAGCTGGCGCCGGGCCCCAATCAGGTCAGCCGCGAAAACGGCAAGCGGCGCATCGTGGTCAGCGCCAATGTGCGGGGTCGCGACGTGGGCTCCTTCGTGGCAGAGGCCGAGCAGGGCCTGGCCCAGATCAAAATTGCGGCAGGCTACTGGACGAGCTGGGGTGGCACGTTTGAGAACCTGCAGTCGGCTTCGCAGCGGCTGCAGATCGTGGTGCCGGTCTCACTGCTGCTGGTGTTCGTGCTGTTGTTTGCGATGTTCGGCAACGCCAAGGACGGGCTACTGGTGTTCACGGGCATTCCTTTTGCCTTGACCGGTGGCATTCTGGCGCTGTGGTTGCGCGACATCCCGCTGTCGATCTCCTCTGCCGTGGGGTTCATCGCGCTGTCCGGGGTGGCGGTGCTCAATGGGCTGGTAATGATCTCGTACATCCGAACGCTGCGAGAGGAGGGCGTTTCACTGGACGCCGCCATCCGCGAAGGCGCGCTGACCCGCCTGCGGCCCGTGCTGATGACCGCACTGGTGGCATCCCTGGGTTTTATTCCCATGGCGATCGCCACTGGCACCGGGGCTGAAGTCCAGCGCCCGCTCGCCACGGTGGTAATCGGAGGGATTTTGTCGTCCACGCTGCTCACGCTGCTGGTGCTGCCCATCCTGTATCGCCTGGCGCACAAGCCCGATGAGCAAGACGAAGACGTGTCGGCCGAGCCTGCACATCCTGGGGTTGCCACACCCGCATAAGCCTTGGCATCGCCGTCCCACAGCGCCTGTTCAACGCAGCGCAGGGATGGCGCTTGCCTGCCAAAGAACACTCGCATGAAAATTCTGGTCATCGAAGACGAGGTCAAACTCGCCGAATATCTACGCAAGGGCCTGGGCGAAGCGGGCTACGCCGTGGACCTGGCCCATAACGGCGTGGACGGACTGCACCAGGCACTGGAAGGGGCTTACGACCTTCTGATACTGGACGGCATGTTGCCGGGCATTGATGGCTTCACGCTGCTGAGTGCCTTTCGCCAGACCCACGCCACCCCCATCCTCATGCTCACAGCCCGCGCGAGTGTGGAAGACCGGGTGCGCGGCTTGCAAACCGGTGCCGACGACTACCTGGTAAAGCCGTTTGCGTTTTCTGAGCTGTGCGCGCGGGTACAAGGCCTGCTGCGCCGCACCCTGGGGGCACGCGACGCAGGCGAGCCCACTGTACTGGGTCTGGCAGATTTGCAACTGGACCTGATACGCCGCCGCGCCACACGCGCTGGCCAGCGGCTGGACCTGACGGCGAAGGAGTTCTTGCTCTTGTCGCTGTTTTTGCGGCGCCAAGGCCAGGTACTGTCACGCACCGCCATTGCCGAGCAGGTGTGGGACATGAACTTTGACAGCGACACCAACGTGGTGGAAGTGGCCATACGCCGGCTGCGCACCAAGATGGACCTGCCTTTTGAGAAACCCCTGCTGCACACGGTGCGGGGCATGGGGTATGTGATGGAGGCTCGATAGCGATGGCGCAACCCTCACGCCACACGCTGGCCCCACGGGCCCACTCACTGCGCGCACGTTTGTCACTGTGGCTGGCGGTGCAAAGCCTGGTGGGGCTGGGCGCAGTTTGCCTGGTTGTGTACCTGGTGATCGCCTTGAACCAAACGGCCCGGCAGGACGAAGCCTTGGCGCAAAAAGAGGCGATCGTGCGGCACCTGCTGCTGAACACCGACGAACATGCCCCGCCGCGTGCCGACGCAAGGGTTGCCAGCGCACCGCCGCAGCACCCCCTCAATGACTTTGTCATCGGGCATGAGAACTTCCGCCTCATTGTGCGCACGCCCAGTGGGGCGCTGGTGTTTCCGGCTGTGCTGCCAGATGCCGATGGCGCGCTGCGTGCCAGCAGAGCGTTTGAGGTGCCGCCGCCCGAGGGCGGTGGTCAGGGCTTCAAGGTCTCGCTGTCCATGGACATCACCTCCGATGCACGCCACCTGCAACGGCTGGGTATCACGCTGGCGGTGGCGGCCTTGGTCGGGGCCTTGCTGATCTCGCTGGGCGGGTTCTCCATCGTCAGCTATGGGCTGCTGCCGGTGCGCAAGCTGGCAGTGCAGCTGCAGTCTCTGTCGGCCAGCAACCTGCGCACTCGCCTGGGCGTTACAGGGCAACCCTCCGAGCTGGTGCCGCTGCTGGCACAGTTCAACGACCTGCTGGGGCGGCTGGACCTGGCCTACCAGCAACTGGAGGGCTTTAACGCCGACGTGTCACACGAGTTGCGCACCCCCTTGGCCACCTTGTTGGCCAGCAACGAGCTGGCGCTGCGCCACCCTGAACGGTTTGAGATGGGCGAGGTGCTGGCCTCCAACCTCGAAGAGCTGCACCGCCTGGCGGGCATGGTGAACGACATGCTGTTCCTGTCGCAGGCCGATCGCGGCGCACTGGCCCGGCGCACCCCTGTGCCCAGCCTTGCGGCCCTGGCGGCACAGGTGGCCGAGTACCACGAAGCGGCCCTGGCCGAGGCGGGGCTGCGGCTGCGCATTGAGGGCGACGACACGGGGCGGTTTGACGAACCGCTGCTCAGAAGGGCGCTGTCGAACTTGTTGGCCAATGCCACCCAATACGCCAAGCCTGGCAGCGAGGTGCAGGTTCGTATCACCCCGCTGGCGGGCCATCAGGTCCGATTGGTGGTGGGCAACCAAGGTGATGCGGTGGCGCCCCAGGTGCTGGAGCGCATCTTTGACCGATTCTTTCGGGCAACGGCCTCGCGGGCCCATGGGCAAAAGAACCATGGCCTGGGGCTGGCCATCACTGCCGCCATCGCGCGCATGCACGGCGGCCAACCCACGGCCCGCAGCGATGGCGGGCACACCGAAATTGGCATAGAGCTGACGCAAGGTAACCCCTGATACAGCTCAGCTGCAGGGACTGCCATTTGCTATATTTTCAATAGCTGCCAGCGCTTATTTATCGGGCGCCAGAGGCCAAAATCAATGAAACTGGAAGCCCTATGAGCCTTGAACAAGTTCTTGGCCCGCTGCCAAACCAAGCGGCTCGGCGCCCTTGGCCATTTCATTCGGCTTCGGGTGGCTGCAGGGGCCGAGGCCGCCGTTTGCCGGTGCCGCCCCAGCGCAGCGCGTCTTCGCCGGGGATGCCCAGAGGGTTGTTGGCTGGCTCGGTCAGTGGCGCCAGCAGGGCTTGCAGGTCAGCCTCGCTAAATTTCACCGCGCCCTCTGCATCGTGGCCCAGCACGCCCTGGGCCAGTGCGGCCTTGCGGGCCTGCAGCTCCAGCATCCGTTCTTCAATGCTGCCTTCCACCACCAGCTTGTAGACGAACACCGGCTGGTCTTGCCCGATGCGGTGGGCGCGGGCGGTGGCTTGTTCCTCCACGGCAGGGTTCCACCACGGGTCGAGGTGGATCACGGTGTCGGCGGCGGTGAGGTTCAGGCCCACGCCCCCGGCCTTGAGGCTCACCAGCAGGATGGGCGCGCTGGCTTCGTCCTGTGCCTGAAAACTCTTGACCACGGCACCGCGCTGGCCCGACGGCGTCTGGCCCGTGAGGGTGAGGTAGGGCAGGGCCAGTGCGCTGAGCGACTCTGCCGCCAGCGTGAGCATTTCGGTGAACTGCGAGAACACCAGCACGCGGCGGCCTTCATCGACCAGGGCGGGCAGCATGTCGGCCAACAGTTCGAGCTTGGCGCGCTCCATCGCCTGCGCGGTCCTTTTTGCCGCCGGGCCGCCCCAAGACAAAAAAGCGTCCCCCTCGGGGGGCCGCGACCCGCGCAGCGGCGGAGCGTGGGGGGCTTGTTTTATGCCTTTTACCAATCTGGGGTCACAGCACACTTGGCGCAGCTTGAGCAGGGCGTCGAGGATGGCGATCTGAGAGCCCTCAAAGCCTTGTCGCTCCAGCGCACGGCGCACCTGCTTGTCGGCCGTGGTGCGCACAGCCTCATACAGCTCGCGCTGCTTGCCTTGCAGTTGCACGCGCAGGATGGTCTCGGTGCGCGGCGGCAGTTCGGTGGCCACGTCCTGTTTGCGGCGGCGCAGGATGAAAGGGCGCACGCGCTGTGACAGCAGCTGGGCGCGCAGGGTTTCGCCGTTTTCCTCGATGGGCTTGCGCCAGCGGGCGTTGAAGCTGCGCACATCGCCCAGAAAGCCGGGCATCAAGAAGTCAAACTGCGCCCACAGCTCGCCCAGGTGGTTTTCCAGCGGGGTGCCCGTCAGGCACAGCAGATGCGGGGCTTGCAGGCGGCGCAGGGCGCGGGCGCTGCGGCTGCCGGCGTTCTTCACCATCTGTGCTTCGTCCAGGATCAGCAAGTGAAAGGGCTGCGCGGCCAGCGCGTCCACATCGCGCCAGAGCAAGGGGTAGGTGGTCAGCACCAGGTCGTGGTCAGCAATCTGCAGGTAGCGCTCGCCCCGGCGGGCCCCGTGCAACACCAGCACGCGCAGGCCGGGGGCCATGCGGGCGGCTTCGGCCTGCCAGTTGAACAGCAGCGAGGTCGGCACCACCACCAGCGCGGGCCGGGCCAGACGAGCGGCTTCCTTTTCAGCCAGCACATGGGCCAGGGCCTGTGCGGTTTTGCCCAGGCCCATGTCGTCGGCCAATATGCCGCCCAAGCCTTGTTCGCGCAGGTATTGCAGCCAGGCCAGGCCCTCCAATTGGTACGGGCGCAGTTGCACTTGCAGCCCCTGCGGTGCGGCCACAGGCTGGGGCGTGCCGATGCGGCGCAGGCGCTGGGCCAGGTGGGCCAGGCCTGCGTCGCCCTGCAGTTGCCAGTCGTTGCTCCAGCCGTTCACGGTGCCTACGCGGTGGGCCTGCACCAGCCCGGCGCGCAGGGCCTCGATGCGGCGGGCCTCCCAGGCGCCCAGGTGCAGCGGGTCGCCGTCCTTGCGCTGGTTACGGGTAGGGTCGGTCAGCAGGTCCACCATCGCGCCCACAATGGCCTTGAGCGGCCCGGCGGGGGCCTCAATGCGTTTACCGCCCGGGGCGCGCAGCTTGATGATGGCCAGGTCGTCAATGGCGGCCATTTGCTGGGCGTTGAGCCAGCGCGCATCGCGGCGCAGCAGGTCGGCCAGCAGCGGGGCGAGGTCTAGGGTTTGGCCGTCAATCTCAATGCCCAGCGTCAGCAGCCAGGCGCCTTCGCGCTCGGGCAGCATGAGCTTTTGCACGGGGCGTTCGCGCGAACCCAACTGGCCGTCCACTTCCTTGCCCAGCAGCTCGCCCGTGTCGGGGGCGATGTGCAGCTTCCAGCGCAGCACGGGCACGCTTTCGTGCGCAAAGCCGGGCCGCACCACCACGCTCCACCCCTCAGCGCGCAGCTGGGGAATCTGCTCGGCCCAGAAGTCGCCAAAGTGCGCTTCTTGCGGCAGCGTCCACACGGGGCCCAGCGTGGCTACAGCGGCGCGGTGGCGCCATTGCAGCTTGCTCGCGTCCACGGGGATCAGTCCCAGGTCCCACACACGGTCCATGGCGTCGGATTCAGCCGCCAGGTTGCGCTGCATGCGCACCACAGGGCCGCCGGTGTCAAACAGGTCCTGCACAGGGGCAGGGCGGGCGTTCAGGATCGAGGTAGGCGCAGGCGCCTGCCAAGTGGCGCCGCCATCAGTGCGGTAGGTCCAGTCAATCTGCACCAGCGTCACGCTGTCGCCGCGCGGCCCGAGCTTGCCCTGCGGTTGCAGGCCCAGCAGGCCATCGCCCCGGCCCAGCGTCATCAGGGTGATGCGGGGGGTGAAATGGCCTGGGGCAATACCCGTGTCGGCGTCTTTGGGCTTGGCCGCAGCTGTGGCGCTGGGCCATGGCCCGGGCTGCGCCGCGTGGGCATCGCCACGCAGCAGTGCCATCACGCGGGCGGCCTCGGCGTCGCTCAGCGGCGCCAGGGCTTGCAGCTGGGCGCTGCTGGCCTGGCTGCGCAGGGCCTGTAACCACGCCTGCACGAGGGCAGCGCGGTCAGACCGGGGCGGAATGGGCTCTGCAGGGTGGGCGCCAGGGGCAGACATAGGCTGCTGATTGTGCCGTGCTGGCCAGAGGCCCAGCACCGGCGACCAGAACCAGGCTCAAAACTCCCAGGCCATGCCCAACTGGCTGAAGGTGCGGCCATTGCCTCGGCCCACAGCGGCAGAGACCTTGAGCCCATCGGCCACTTCATAGCGCAGGCCCACGGCCTTGTCGGGGCGGGTGTGCCGCTCCCCATACACCTCAGAGGTGAACTGCAGCCGCTGCGCCAACGGCAGCTCGTACCCCACGGCCCAGGTGGCAGCGTTGACACGCACGCCATCCATCTTGGTGGATTTGCGCCCCGCGTTGAGGTGCAGCACCTGCTCGTTCGCAAAGCGGTAGGTCGCCAAGCCGGTGAGCGCGTATTCGCGGTGGGTCAAACGCACCGGGGTGGCATGGTCGCGCACGCGGGTGTGCCCCACATCCAGCCGCGCCCCCAGGGACCATCCCGTTTCGTTTTGCCATGGCACCCATTTCAGCCCCAGCCCACGCCCTCGCAACGTGGTCGATGGTGCGGTGCTGCGGTCTTTGGCCCGTGCCAGCGAGACTTCCATTTCCAGGTTGGGCAAAACCCCTGCGCCCCACAGCAGCTCGCCCCCCCGGGTTTTGCCATCGCGGCCGATGCCAGCCTCCAGCTTCATCGCGCCTTGGTCCAGGGTGCCTGCGTCGTCGGTGTGCATCGGTGCCTCGGCATGTGCGGCCAGGGCGCTTGCCAGGCCCAAGAGCGCTGCGCACAGGCGCACCGTGCCTATGGGGTGAGGGGGTTGAAGTTGGGTTCTCATCGGGGGTCTCTCTCTCGGGGCATTTTTATGGGGTGGCTCTTTGGCCTTGCGGGGCCAAAGGGCCCAGCACCGGATCTGGCCAACAAAGCTCAATACAAAAGCCTTGGGCACAATCGGGTAAAGAAGTATGCCCGCCATGTGCGCGGACCACCAGATCGGTCAAAACCAAGCCCAGCCCACGCATGGCACTGCCCTGTGCGTAAGCTTGCTGCCGCAGCGCCTGCTGCAGATCCGACTTGGTTTGCAGGGTGCAGCCGTCGCCGTCATCCTGCAGGCGCAGAACAGTCTCTGCGCCCCTGCTCCATGCCGTGACTGAAACTGTGCGCGCGTGGAAACGCTGGGCGTTGTCCAGCAGGTTCAGCAAAGCGGCCGCAAGCAGATCGGGGTCGGCAAAGAGAGGCTCTTGCGCTTGGATCTGAATGTTCAAATCGTGGAACGAGAGCGACCGGATAAATGGTTCCAGCTCAATCGGCTGGCGCTTTGGCTCGATGCCGCTGCGAAACATCATCAGCAACGCCTGCATCACACGCCCCAGACGCCCAGCGGCTTCGCGGGCCCGCACCAGGCGGGGGCGAATGGCTTCGGGGGCCTCCTTGATGGCCAGGGCCAGTTGCACATCAATACCCGCCACAGGCGTGCGCAAGGCATGGGCAGCATGGGCGGTGAAGGCACGCTCGCTCACCACACGCCGGGCCAGCCGCTGCCCCAGCTCAGCCACCGAAGCTTCGATAGGCACCAGCTCCGCCCTGGGCTCAGCGCGGGGCGTCGTCTCGGGGCGCAGGGGGTCGTAGCGTTGCACATGCTGGCTCAGGGCCCCCAGCGGGCTGAGTTCCTGGCGGATGCGCCAGCTCATCCACAACGCCGAGAGCAACCCCAACGAAAGGGCTGCGCCCAGCGTGTAGAGCACCACCTCGCTGCGTGCCTCATCGCGCTCATTGCGGCTTTGCGCTACCACCAAATAGCGCGTGGTCTGTGGGCTCAAGGGCAAGGCAAAAGCGCGCCATTGACCATCGGCAGTCCAGAGGGCTTTGGCGTCTGCCTTCGCCAGCAAAGGCTGTGCAGGTGCCTTGTGTGAGCGCTGCCGCACCTCGAACGTCACTGCGTCGATCACTTGCCGGACCAAGTGCTCCTCGTACCCAAAGTGCGGGCCGGCAGTGGCGTTCAACGGGCCACCTGCCGATTCGGCAGGCTGGGCCGCCAACATCCCATGAAAAATCTCGGCAGTCTCGCGCAGCTCCTGGTCCATCAGCTCACCCATCTCATGGGCCATCACCAGCCAGACAACCAGGGTGGTCAGCAAACCAAAAGCAATGGCAGTCCACAAGAGCGATTGCGTCAACCGGCCAAGAATGGACGGAGGATGGGCCGCGCGCAGGCCATCAGCCAATGGCATGGGGTGCCTCTATCCGGTAACCTAAGCCACGCATAGTCTGAATCAGCCCTTTGCCCAGTTTGCTGCGCAGGTGAAAAACGTGCACTTGCAGGGCGTTGCTGCTGATTTCACTGTCCAACCCCAGCACCAGCGCCTCCAGGTCGGAGGCTGAAACGGTGCGCCCGGCGCGCAGCACCAAGGCCTCCAGCACCGCCCATTCGCGGGCCGTCAGCTCCACCCGCTGGCCGTGCAGGCGCACGGTCTTGTCGGCCAAAGCCACTTCCACGGCTCCAAACGTCTTGCAAGGGGTGCCACCCGCCATACGCCGGAACAGGGCGCGCAGGCGGGCGCACAGTTCTTCAGGGGCAAAGGGCTTGACCAGGAAATCATCCGCCCCGCTGTCCAGGCCGTGGATGCGGTCGCTGAGCAAATCACGCGCGGTGAGCACCAGCGCCGGGGTCTTGGCCCCTTTGGATCGCAGTCCCCGCAGCCAGTCCAAGGCTGATCCGTCGGGCAAATTCCAGTCGAGCAGCCACGCGTCGTAAGGATCGGAGGCCAACACCCGGGCTTGTGCCAGTGTGGAGCACCAGTCCACCAAGTAACCGTCCTGCCCAAGATAATCCCGCAGGCCTTCGCCCAACGTCAGGTCGTCTTCCAACAGCAGCAGTCGCACCTGGGGCCCTTGTCTCAAAAACGCTGCTTCACACCCGTGACCATCGCGCGCACCAGGCGCACGCGCTCCAGCCTCCCCATGGCAATGGCCGCCACCGCGTGCAATCCTGCAGCCCAAAGCAGCGCTTGCGCCAGGCTTTCGTGCAGTTCCATCAGCCATTCTTCGCCAAAAAATGCGTCAGTGGTTTGCAGCCAGCCCGTGGCGCCCAGGGCCAGCACAAGTGCCATCAACGCCAGCATCATCAAGGCGCCCAGTGGGTTGTGCCCCTCATAGTGCAAGTGCTGACCCTGGCGCAGGGCCTGCACATGGCGGGCCAGTCGGCCAGGGGTGGGGAAGAAGTCGCTGAACCGCGCGTGCCTGCTGCCCACGAAGCCCCACACCAGGCGCGCCAGCACCAGTGCACTGGCGGTGTAGCCCACCCACTCATGCGCAGTTTTGCCGTCTTCCAGCACAAACTGGTTCAAGACCACGCAAGTGACCAGGCTCCAGTGAAAAATGCGAACAAACAAATCCCACACCCTGGTGGCTGAGGGAGCTTGATCAGAAGGGCTAGGGTTCATGGGCAACTCGCTTGGCAATGGCCGGGATCGGTCTGCGCGACGTTGCTTTACTTGCGTTCAAGTTCAGCGCCAGTGGCGGGGTCGAAATAGATTTCCACCTTTTTGCCTGCTTTGTCCAAGCCGTAGATTTCGTAGCACTTGCCCTTGCTGACCTTGAAGGTGCGGATCCGGTAGCCCTGCTTTTCCAGCCCGGCCTTGAAGTCGGCCTCTTTCATCCATTTGTCTTGCGGAACATTGCAGGTGGGGCCAGCAAAGGCAGCAGCAGAACCAAGGGCCAGAACGAGTGCGGTGATGTGCAGTTTCATGGGTAACTTTCAAAGAAGATGAACCGAGAAGGCGCAGGCTGTCTGCCCACGAACTGCATTGGAAGCGGTCAAGATTAAGAGGGGATGAAGGGCGAAGGCCCCTTGAAAAGAGGAGGGGTGCCCGGCGACAGCGCCGCCTGCCAAGGCTCAGTGGCCCAGCGCCAGCGCAAACAACTCGTTGCGAAAATGGATGCCCAGGCGGCCAAAGGCGCGGTTTCGGTAGGTTTTGACGGTGGGCAGGCTCAGACCCAGGTCGCAGGCAATACCCTCTTGCGTCATACCCTGCAGCAGGCGAGTGCACACGTCGAGCTCGCGCTCGGTCAGGCCCGCGTGGGCACGCAGCAGGCGCTCGCGCAGCGCAGGCAATTGCTGGGGCAAAGCATGGGGCGGGGTAGGGGTGGTTGGCAAGGCCACAGGCTGTTGCTGGGCCAGGGCAATGTGCTTGCGCGCTAGGGCTAGCAGTACGGGGGCCACGGTTTCAAAGTCGCTGATCTGCCGGTCCAGAAACGGCCGTTGGTGCTGATGGCGGTAAAAGTTGACGGCAAACACGGCGCCATCGTTTTCGTGCTCGACGATGGAGACCCGCTCGGCCATGCCGTGGGCCTCATACACGCGCGCCTGGTGTTCGCCGCCCACTTCGCTGGCGGTGAGGTGGCACAAGCGGGTGCTGGGAGCGGCTGCGACCGATTCCCCCCAAGTGCGGTCGCTGCGATAAGGGCCTGAGAGGTAGGCCCACCAGCAATCTCGCGTGGTGTCTGGAATGCCGTGGCTGGCAGACATGAATAGCGTGGGTTGGCAATGGCGCCCTGTGCGGTACACCGACCACGACGCTGCGGGCAGCACAGGGGCCAGCTCTTGCAGCAAGCCGCTGGCAAAGCCGGCATCGCCCAACCGCTGGACCATGCCGCCCAGGGCAGCGACCGTGCCGTGAGTGGGCGGCGGCGCAATACCATCGCCCAAGGTGCTTGCTGGGAGCCAGTGCCTCATGGGTGGTATGCAGCGCAACGGCAGTTGAAAGTCATCGTGTCATCTTCAGGGATGACGCGAATCAAGCGCCACAGGGCTTACGCTAGGTTGCGTTGCACCTTGCCAAAACCTCAAAGCCCACTATGACCGAACCTGTCCCATTGCCTGAACCCCGTTTGCGCTTTTTTGCCGACCTGCGCGTGCAGGTGGGCGCACCCCAAGAGGTGGGCCGCACCGTGCATGGCCTGCGCCGCCTGATCCCCATCACCGGTGGCCACGCCACGGGCGATGGCTGGCAAGCGCGGGTACTGGCGGGAGGGGCCGATTTTCAGCTCATCGTGAGCGACACCCTGGCCGAGCTGGACGCCCGCTACACGCTGGAGACCGATGCCGGTGACCTCGTTTATGTGCAAAACCGCGCCTTGCGCTCAGGCCCGCCGGAGCTGATGGCGCAGCTGGCACGTGGCGAGCTGGTGGACCCTGCACTCATCTACTTTCGCTGCAGCCCCCAGTTTGAAACCGCGTCCCCCACCTTGCGCTGGATTGCCGAGCGCCTATTCACCGGCAGCGGCGCCCGTTACCCGGATGCAGTGGCCATGCGCTTTTGGGAGGTGATGTAGACACCTCAGCCCATGCCAGAACGATCAGCTTCTCGGCCCGCCATGGGCCCATCACAGCAATCACACCCAGCACTCGAAAAACACCAGGAGACCTTTGCCATGACACACCAACCCCACCCCGCCCCAACCACCCGCCGCAGCGCCCTCCAGCTTGCCAGCATGGCTGCGGTGCTGGCCACCAGCCTCGCGCCCTTCACTGGGGCCTGGGCGCAAACGGCGCCATACCCCAACAAGCCCGTGCGCATCATCGTGGGCTTTGCCGCAGGCACGGGGCCGGACATCGTGGCCCGGCTGCTGGCGCAAAAGCTCTCGGAGGGCTGGGGCAACTTGGGTGTGATCGTTGACAACAAGCCCGGCGCGGGCGGCTTGATTGCCGCCAGCGAGGCCGCACGCGCAGCCCCCGATGGCTACACGTTGATGCTGGGCGAAACGGGCCAGCTCAGTATTGCCCCCAGCAGCTACAACAAGCTGCCCTACGACCCGCAAAGGGACTTTGCCGCAGTCAGCCAAGTTGTCACCGCAGACTTTGCCTTGCTGGTCAACCCGCAAAAGGTGCCCGCGCGCAACGTCAAAGATTTTGTGGCCTGGACACAGCAGCAAAAGGGGCTGTTCCTGGCCACGTTTGGTGCGGGCACCCCGGGCCACTTTGGCGCCTTCATGTTTGGCGAAGCCGTCAAGCTCAAGCCCGAGCCCGTGCACTACAAAAGCACGGCCGACGCGCTGGGAGGCTTGTTTGGCGGCGATGTCCAGGGCGTCTTTGCCAGCGTGGGCCTGGCGGCCCCCAATGTGAAGGCGGGCAAGCTGATTGCCCTGGGCACCACAGGGGGCACCCGGTCCAACGCGCTGCCCGATGTGCCCACCATGAAGGAGCAGGGGTATAGCGGCCTGGAATTCAATTCGTGGTTTGGCATCGTGGCGCCCAGTAAGACGCCACCCGACATCCTTGCGCGCCTGCAGGCCGACGTGATAAAGGCCGTGCAATCGGCCGATGGCAAGGTCAAGCTGGAAGAAGCAGGCTTTCGGGCAACGGGCACCAGCCGTGAGGAGTTTGCCCGTGTAATTGCGGCCGATGCCGTGACCTGGGGCAAGGCCGTGGCTGCGACCGGGTTCAAGGCCGACTGATCCTGCGCCAGCTTCCGCAAAACACAACAATACGAGGAGTCACCGCCATGCCCCAAGGACGCCCAAAAAATCGCCGGGCCATTCAGACCACGCCCAGCAAAACGGGCCCAGCAATGCGCACCAGCCTCTGGCCCACAGCACTGCTGGCACCGCTGACGCTGGCATTGAGTGCCTGCGGCGGCGGCAGCGCCATGCTGGTCACCGACGCAGCCAATCCGGCGGCCGCTTGTGCCGACCTGGTCGCCAAGGCCCAGCTCGGCGGCACCACGTTGGCCACCAGCTACGTACCTGCGGAAACCCGCCGCCCTGGAGGCGCCACGTCGGGCAGCTTTCTGCCTGGGCACTGCGTGGTCACCGGCAGCATCAACCCCCGCGTGGGCGTGGATGGCAAAAACTACGCCATCGGCTTCCAGCTGAGCCTGCCGGACCAATGGAATGGGCGGTTTCTGTTCATTGGTGGTGGGGGTAATGATGGCGTCTTACGCGACACATCGCTCAGCTCCAGCATCTCGGGCGGCACCGCGTCCCCCCTGCGGCAAGGATTTGCCGTGGTGTCCACCGATGCGGGGCACAGCGGCACCAGCGCCAGCTTTGGTGCCGACCCACAGGCGCGCATTGACCACGCCTACAACTCGTACGACAAAACGGCGGTGGCCTCCAAGTCGCTCATCAGCACCCGTTATGGCCGCAAGCCAGACCGCTCGTACTTCTCGGGCTGCTCGGGCGGTGGACGCCAGGGCATGATGTTCTCGCAGCGGTTTCCAGACTACTTTGACGGCATCACCGCAGGGGCGCCCGCCATGCGCGTGTCCAGCGGCGCCACGGTGGCCGCCATGTGGAACACCATCCAGTTCAATGCCATCGCTCCGCAAGACGCCAGCGGCAAGCGCATCCTGTCGCAGGCCTTCAGCAATGGCGATCTCAAGCTGGTAGCCAATGCCGTCAATGCCACATGCGACGCCGCCGACGGGGTGGTCGATGGCCTGGCGCAAAACTTCCAGGCCTGCAAGGCGTTCGACCCCGCCGTGCTGCAATGCAGCGGCAGCAAGACCGACCGCTGCCTGTCATCAGCGCAAGTGGGCGCACTCAAAAATGTGTTTGCCGGTCCACGCAATTCAGCAGGCAAAGCGTTGTACACGGGCCAGCCCTGGGACGCCGGTCTGGCAGCCTCGGGCTGGCGCAGTTGGACGCTGGGCAACTCCACCACAGCCACGCCCGACGCCCGCTACATCACCCTCATGGTGGACGCGCTGACCAACGAATTTTTCACGCCCCCCGATGTGGAATTCGACCCGCTCAAGTTCCACTTTGACACGGACCCTGCCCGCATGGAGGCTTACTCAGCCATCTACGACACGTACCGCGATGACAAGCTGGCCGCCTTCCAGCAGCGCGGGGGCAAGATGCTGTTCATCCACGGCATGTCAGACCCCATCTTCTCGGCGTTTGACACCATCGACTACTACGAGCGCCTGGCGGCCAACAACGGCGGCATGGCAGCCACCCAGAACTTTGCAAGGACCTTTTTGGTACCCGGCATGAACCACTGCGCTGGCGGGCCAGCCACTGACAATTTCGACTCCATCCAGACCATGGTGGATTGGGTGGAAAAAGGCATTGCACCGCAGAGCATCACCGCCAAGGCCCTGGCCAGCAGCGCTGATTTTCCGAACCGCACGCGGCCCCTGTGCCCTTACCCACAGTTTGCCAAATACAAGGGCACAGGCAGCGTAGAGGATGCCAGCAGCTTTGTCTGCACAGCACCCTAGCGCGCAAAGATGGCAGGCATGGGGCGGACAAAGGCAGGGCGCCCGGTCTGCCCCCTAGTCTGCATCTTGCACAGCCACACTGGCCTTGCAGCAGGGCTGGCTTAGCCTTTGCTTTTGACCAGGCTGTAAATCACCAACAGCACCACTGCGCCGATCACCGAGGCGAACCAGCCAGCGGCTGCGCCTTGTGCATACCACCCCATGGCCGCGCCCACATAGCTGGCCAAAAACGATCCCGCCACCCCCAGCAGGGCCGTCATGATCCAGCCGAGCTTGTCATCGCCCGGTTTGACGGCCCGCGCAATCAATCCCACCACCAAGCCCACAAGCAGGGTTCCCAACAAAGACAGCATGGAGATTTCTTTCAAAAAAACGAGTTCTGGAATGTAAGGCCCGGGAATGGGCCGGGTTGTCAGACAGGGACGCGATCCATGCCATGCGGCATGGGTAGGCCTTGTCTGGCACGCGCTAAAGCCACACGCTGGCAGGCCTAGGCAGCACAACGCCGGATGATAGCGGCCATGGCGTGCAGGTCGCACGCGTCTGATGAAAAGGAGTTGGAATGAAGTACCTCGATTTGCCCCTGGGCCGCTCTGGCCTCGCTTGCGCGGCAGCATCCTTGGCCCTGTGTCTACCAATGAGCACCCTGCATGCACAGACATCAGAGGACGCATCTCTGGCACGGGGTGCCCAAGAAGACAGCACGCCGCAACAGCGCTACCAAACTGCTATACGGGAAGCGGGTGGTGGGCTCAAGATCAGCTTGGAGGAGTGCAAGGCAGCACCGGCGACGGAACGCACGGCTTGCAACGCACAGGCCCGCGCCCGTTACACGGAAGACATGGCCGCAGCTAAGGCGCTATTGAAAAACCCCGAAGCACGTCCCTTGAATGTGACCGGAGGGCCCATCCGTTCCACCATCACGGCTATGGACGTCAAGCCCTGAGCGGGCCGCTGACAGCGGTTGCGAGGGCAGCAAGCCTGCGCGCTGGCTTACTTGCTGTCGTCGGCTTGCTGCGCCGCAAATTGGTTGGCGGCTGACGGCGTGACGCGGCGGGCACCATCGAAGCGGCGCTGCCAGTAGGTCTGGCGCATGTCTTCAACGCGCACTTCCGAGCCGCTGCGGGGCGAGTGGATGAACTTGCCGTCACCCACGTAAATGCCTACGTGGCTGAAGGTGCGGCGCATGGTGTTGAAGAACACCAGATCACCCGGCTGCAGCTCTTTCTTGTCGATGACTTCGGTGGAAGCCGCCTGCTGGTCTGCACGGCGCGGCAAGATCAGGCCCACGGTTTGCTGGTACATGGCCCGCACAAAACCGCTGCAGTCAAACCCGGTTTCGGCACTGTTGCCACCCCGTTTGTAGGGCACGCCCAGGAAACCCATGGCGTTCACCACCAGGTCCGAGGCACGGTCTGCCACGGTGTGTGCCTTGTCTGCCATGCTCAGGCGCACATGTTCCAGTTGGGTGAAAAAGCCTTTATCGGTCAAAAGGCGGTCGATTTCGTCGGAGTTTGCGTCAACGGGGGCCGCATGGGCCGCCGAGGCAAAAACGATGAGAAGTGAGCAAAGCCATTTGGACATGGGGGCGGAGGGTAACACGGTTAAGTGAAAAAACCGCCCGTAAAAACCGTGATTCGTGACCTGAGTCAGGCGTCACACCCTGGGGAGGCTGTCGCTCAGGTGACATTTTTTGCAATCTGGCGCACCCATCACATTGATATCAAGCAGGTCGGCCTCCGCAAAGACGCCTTGGACAAAACCACCGCTGCCAGCAGTCCAAGCCCCCCGCACGGCTCAGCTGCTGCGACAATGCCGCCTGTTTCAATGAATCAACGCCACCGGGGCGATACAACCATGCTGCTCGACGCTGAAGAATCCCAATTGGTGCTGGTGGACTACCAGGAACGCCTGATGCCCGCCATCTTTGAAGGCCCCTCAGTGTTGGCCAATGCCCGCCTGCTGGCCCAAGTGGCGCAAATCATGGAGGTACCGGTGTGGGGCACCGAGCAAAACCCCTCGCGCCTGGGGCCCAACGACGCGCAGTTGCGGGCACTGTGCTCCCGCACCTTGGCCAAAATGCATTTCAGCGCGGCCGAAGAAGGCCTGGGCGAATGGCTGCGCCCCCCTGCCAAGCCGCAACAAGGCGGCAACGCCCGCAGCCTGCCCAAACACCTGCAAAAGCCTGCCCAACAAGCACCAGAGCGCGGCACCATCGTGATCGCGGGCTGCGAAGCCCATGTCTGCCTGCTGCAAACCGCGTTGGACCTGATGGAAGACGAATTTGAGGTGTGGGTGGTGACCGATGCCTGCGGCTCGCGCACCGAACGCAACCGCGACGCTGCATTTGACCGCCTGGCGGGCGCCGGGGCAGAGCTAGTGACCACCGAAATGGTGGCATTTGAGTGGCTGCGCACCTGCGAGCACCCTGACTTCAAGGATGTGCTGGGTCTGGTGAAGTGAGCCGAGCCCAAGCCACTGCACCAGTGGTTTTGAGCCAAATTGGCCTGCAGCGCCCGCTCTATAAGCGCTAGCAGCTACTAAAAAAATAGCAAAAAGGGCATCTATCTCAGGTGCCCTTTTGTATTTCAGCGCAAGCCAGCGCCTGCCGCACCCTCGGCGCGCTGGATCAACTCAATCTTATAGCCATCGGGGTCCGTCACAAACGCGATCACGGTGGTGCCACCTTTGACCGGGCCCGCTTCGCGCGTCACGTTTCCGCCAGAGGCCCTAATCTTTTCACACGCGGCATACGCGTCTGGCACACCCAGTGCGATGTGGCCATAGGCCGTGCCCATCTCGTAGCTTTCCACGCCCCAGTTGTAGGTCAGCTCGATCTCGGCTTGCGCGGGGTTGCCGCCCTCAAAGCCCAAAAAGGCCAGCGAGTATTTGTACTCGGGGTTCTCAGACTGGCGCAGCAGTTGCATGCCCAGCACCTGGGTGTAGAAGTCAATCGAGCGTTGAAGGTTGCCAACGCGCAGCATCGTGTGGAGGAATTTCATCCTCTCGATTGTGCAGGCAAGTCAAAAACCAAGCAGGTGGTGGTGGCGTGGGCGTAGAGCGTGCCATCCGGCCCCACCAGGCGCGCCTCGGCCGTGGCCAGTTGGCGCCCGCTGTGGATCACTCGGGCTTCGGCACGCACGCGCTGCACCTTGGGCGTAATGGCCTTGACCAAGTTGATGCCCAGCTCAGCCGTGGTGTAGCCGCGCCCTGGCTCCATGCGTGTGTGCACGGCGCAGCCCAGAGCGGAATCGAGCAGGGTGGCAAACCAGCCGCCATGCACCGTGCCCATGGGGTTGAGGTGCTCCAGGCGGGGGGTGCCCTGAAAGATGGACATGCCTTCGCCCACTTCCACAATAAAGAAGTCCAGCGTTCTGGCCATCGGGGCGTATGGCAACTCGCCACGCAACATGGCCTGCATTTGCTCCAGGCCATTCAGAGGGGCGATCTGGTCCCGCCGGGCCACACCTGGGCCTAGGCCGGCGTCCAGCGTGGCGAGGATGTCGCGCTCTTGTGCGAGCCAGTGTTCAAGGTGGTTGTGCTGGGTCATGGGTTTTCCTGGTGGGTGGGGTGGTGGAAATCAATATATTGCATATGCAATTATTGCAGATACAATTAAATCCATGCAAGCCGACACCACCCTCCACGAACCTGCTGCATCCCCTGCGTTGGCGGGGGGGCCGCAGGGGTGTACCAACTTCAAGCTGCGCCAGCTGATGCGCCGCGTCGCCAGCCGTTACGACATCGAAATGGCGAAGTGCGATCTCAAGACCACGCAGTATTCGCTGCTGTCGCATGTGCTCAAGCTGGGCCCCATTCGCCCCAGCGATCTGGCTGTGGCCATGAAGATGGATGCCTCCACGCTGACGCGCAACCTGCGCCCTCTGATCGATGCGGGGTGGGTGACGCTGGAGGCCGGTGCCGATGCCCGCAGCCGCCTGGTGCACATCACCGACACGGGCCGTGATAAACGGGCACAAGCACAGCGCCACTGGAAAGCCGCGCAACTGGCACTGAACAGCGCCCTGGGCGCGGAACGGGTGATGGCGCTGCATGCGCTGGTCGATGATTCACTCGCGCTGCTGGCGGCGCTGCCTGCCCAGGAGGCCGATCATGGCGAATAAAGCACACAGCCTAGCTGCTCAGGCCAGCCCCAAAACCAGCGCCACCGCGCCGTTGGCACTGTGGCTTGTGCTGCTGGCTGCGGCTGGCACCTTTGCACTGACCATGGGCACGCGGCAGACCATGGGGCTGTTCCTTTCGGCGCTGAACACCTCCACCGCACTGGGCATTGGCAGCATCAGCCTGGCGTTTGCATTCGGCCAACTCTGGTGGGGCCTGACGCAGCCCTTTGCGGGTGCGGTGGCCGACCGCATTGGCACCGGCCGGGTCATTCTGCTGGGCGTGGCGCTGGTGGCGCTGGGCACCTTCATCACCCCTTATATGACCAGCACCTGGGGCCTGATTTTTGCGATCGGCGTGCTCGCAGCGGGTGGGGCAGGGATGGCCGGTCCCTCCGTGCTGATGGCGGCCACGGCGCGGCTGGTGCCCGCGCACCAACGGGGCCTGGCCAGCGGCATCGTCAACGCGGGCGGCTCGTTTGGCCAGTTCGTCATGGCTCCCATCGCCATCAGCCTGACGGCGGCCCTGGGCTGGGCCAGCGCCATGCAGTGGCTGGGTGTGATGGTGCTGTTGGCATTGCCCGCGGTGTGGGCGCTCAAGGGGAATTCCAATGCGCTCGCAGCGCAGGCTGCGGCGGCATCCGGCCAAAAGGCACTGACGGCCCGCGAGGCCGTGGCCCAGGCGTTGGCCACCCCCAGTTACCGCTATCTGGCGGTGGGTTTCTTGGTGTGTGGTTTCCATGTGGCCTTTCTGGCCACCCATTTACCCGGCGTGATCGCCGCCTGCGGGCTGCCCCCAGAAGTGGGCGGCTGGGCCCTGGCGGTGATTGGTCTGTTCAACATCGTTGGCAGCCTGGGCATGGGCTGGGCGGTAGGGCGCTGGCGCATGAAGTCGCTGCTCTCGCTGCTGTATGCCACGCGTGGCGTCGCGGTGCTGGTCTTCCTTTTGGTGCCCAAAACACCGGCGGTGGTGATGATTTTTGCCGCCGTGATGGGGGTGACCTTTCTCTCCACAGTCCCGCCCACGGTGGGCCTGGTGGCCAAGATGTTTGGCACAGCCAACATGGCCATGCTGTTTGGCATCGTGATGCTGTCGCACCAGATCGGTGGTTTTCTGGGTGCCTACCTGGGCGGCAGTGTGTTCCAGGCCACGGGCAGCTATGACTGGGTCTGGTACATCGACATCGCGCTGGCTGCCGGGGCTGCGCTGGTGAACCTGCCTATCCGCGAAGCACCGCTGGCGCGCAGCACGGCGCCTGCAGTCGCCTGACCCGACGCACTTCATTTTCCCCACCGCCGAAAGCAAACTGCCATGACTTCCCACCTGGCGGCAGCCGCCGCATCGCCTGAAATGTCAAAACCGCTGTACCTGGACGATCTTGCCGTTGGCAACCAGTTCACCAGCGGCGAGCACGCCATGGACGAGGGCCAGATCAAGGCGTTCGCCGCCCAGTTTGATCCGCAACCCTTTCATCTCGACGAAGCGGCGGGCCGCGCCACGCTGTTTGGTGGGCTGGCCGCGAGCGGCTGGCACACCGCCGCCGTGACCATGCGCCTGCAAGTGACGAGCGGCCTGCCGATTGCGGGCGGCATCATCGGAGCAGGGGGCGAGCTGAGCTGGCCCCGCCCCACGCGCGCCACAGATGTGCTGCATGTAGTGAGCGAGGTTGTGCAAATCCAACCTTCCAAATCCAGGCCCGACCGAGGCATGGTCACCGTGCGCAGCGAAACCCGCAACCAGCATGGCGATGTGCTGCAACTCTCCACCGTGCGCATCGTGGTGCCGCGCAAGCCCGCAGCCGACAGCGCGGGGGCCCCATGACCGAGGCCCTGAACCCGCGCACCCGCATGCTGCTGGAGGCGCCCATCGCGCCCACGCTGCTGCGGCTAGCGGCTCCCAATGTGCTGGTGATGCTGGCGCAAGCTGGCGTCGGGCTCATCGAGACCTACTTCGTGGGCCAACTGGGCACGGACGCCTTGGCGGGCATGGCGCTGGTGTTTCCGGTGGTCATGCTGATGCAGATGACGTCCGCAGGCGCCATGGGCGGCGGCATCGCATCGGCGATTGCCCGCGCGCTGGGCGCCCGCCGGCGCCAGGATGCCGATGCGCTGGTGCTGCACGCACTGGTGATAGCGGCGGTGTTTGCGCTCGTTTTCACCGTGGGCGTGGTGGGAGGAGGGCGCTGGCTCTACGCCCGCATGGGCGGCACGGGCGGGGCGCTGGAGGCCGCACTGGTGTATTCCAACTGGGTGTTCGCTGGCGCGGTGCTGGTCTGGCTGTTCAACACCCTTTCGGCCGTGATCCGCGGCACGGGCAACATGGCCGTGCCTGCCTATGTGACGGTGCTGGGCGCCTTGGTCCTGGTGCCGCTGTCGCCCTTGCTCATCTTTGGCTGGGGGCTGCTGCCGGGCATGGGCATTGCGGGCGGTGCGCTGGCACTGATGGCGTACTACGCTGTGGGCAGCGTGGTACTCGCGGCCTACCTCTGGTCGCCGCGCAGCCTGCTTCGGCCATCACTGGCCCACATCCGCTTTCGCTGGGCGCTGTTCAAGGACATCCTGCGCGTGGGTCTGGTGGGCACTGTTTCTACCGTGGCGACCAACCTGGCGATTGGCGTGACAACGGCGCTGGTGGGCGGTTTTGGCACGGCGGCCATCGCAGGCTATGGCACGGCGTCGCGGCTGGAATACCTGCTGGTGCCCCTGGTGTTTGGCCTGGGTGCCCCGCTGGTGGCCATGGTCGGCACGTGCATCGGAGCCGGCCAGCGCGAGCGCGCCCTGCGCGCCACCTGGATCGGTGCTGCGATGGCCTTTGCCATGGCCGAGGCCATCGGATTGTGGGCAGCCACCAATCCAGCCACCTGGCTGCGGCTGTTTAACAGCGACCCGGCCATGCTCGAATCTGGCGCGCTCTATCTGCGCACGGTGGGCCCGGTGTATGGCTTTTTCGGGCTGGGCCTGGTGCTGTACTTTGCCTCGCAAGGGGCAGGGCGCCTGCTGTGGCCCGTGATCGGCAACATCGCACGCCTGGCCGTGGCCGTGGGCGGTGGTGGACTGGCCTTGCATTGGGGCGGCGGCTTGCAGGCCGTTTTCGCTGCGCAGGGCGTGGCGTTGGTGCTCTACGGGCTGGTCAACGCCTGGGCGATTGCGGGTGGCGCCTGGTTTGGCCGGGTGGGGTGGCCACGAAGCATGTCGGGGCTGCTGCGGCGTGTGGCGCAAGCATGATATTGAAGAAAATTGGGCACTGGCGCTTTATCAATAAGCGCTAGCAGCTATCAATACCATAGTAACGACCAACCCACGGCGCCCACCGTTTCACACGGGCACCGTGTAGTTCAGCGTCATGCGGCCGCCGTCCACCGTCACGATTTCGCCAGTGACGTAACTTGCGGCATCGCTGGCCAGCCAGGCCACCACATCGGCAATCTCCGAAGGCTCGCCCAGCCGCTTCATGGGGGTGCGGCTCATGATCTTGCTTTTGGCCTCCTCACTGGTCAGCACCGCCTTGGCAGCCAGCTCCGTAGCAATGGTGCCAGGGGCCACGGCGTTCACACGGATGTTCTTGTCCGCCAGCGCCAACGCCATCACACGCGTGAGCTGGTTCACCCCCCCTTTGCTCACGTTGTAGCTGGAGATACTGGGAATGGTCAGTACGCCGTTGACCGAACTCATGTTGACGATGGCGCCGCCACTGCGGCCGCCATTGTGTGCCGCCATGGCCCGCGCCACCGCCTGGCCCACCAGGAACGACCCCTTGAGGTTGACCCGCAGCACCGCATCGAAGTCCGCCTCGGTCACCTCCAAAAAATCCGCCGCACGGAAGATGCCTGCGTTGTTCACCAGCACATCGATGCGTTCGTAGGCCGCAAGCACCTGCACCACCAGAGCATCCACCTGCGCCTTGTCGCCTACATCGCAGCGCACATACAGCGCACCCAGCTCTGCAGCCAAGGCCTGGCCGCGTGCATCATCCACATCGACGATAACGGCGTGCGCCCCCTCGGCCGCAAAGCGGCGCACACAGGCCTCACCAATGCCTTGGGCACCGCCGGTAACGATACAAACGCGGCCCTGGTGGCCAAAGTGAACAGAAGACGGGGGCGAGAGGGCTAGGCTTGGAGGGTTCATGGGCGTGGATGGTAGCGGCTTGAGGGGAAGCTCGCTGCCACCAAGCGTTGTGTGGTGTCGGCGCGGGCCTTCAGCGCCGCAGCTGCCGGGCGCCCCCCCACTCCGGTGGCGGCTGCCAGGCCCGGATCCAGCCCATCAGGTCTTGCAGTGGCATGGGCCTGGCAATGCCATAGCCCTGCAAGACATCGCACTCCAGATCGCGCAAGGCTTCGGCATGGGCCGGGGTTTCCACCCCCTCCGCCACCACCTTGCGATTGAACGCATGCGCCAGGCTCACGATGCCCCGCACCAGTGCGCGGTCGCGCTCGTTGACGAGCATTTCGCGCACAAAGGACTGGTCGATCTTCACGATTTGTGCAGGCAGGCGCTGCAGGTAGGTGAGCGATGAGTATCCCGTGCCGAAGTCGTCAATGGAGCATTGCACACCCAAATCGTCCAGCCCCTGGATGACATAGGCCACGGCCGAGAGATCGTTGAAAGTCTCGGTCTCTAGCAACTCGACCTCCAGAAACGGCCGGGGCAGGGAAGGGTGCTGCCGCAGCAACCGGGCGACCTCCTGCTGGAACTTGCTGTCGATCAGCGTGGAAACGGCGATATTGATGCTCAAGGGCAGGGGGCTGCCCTGGGCGACCAACGCTTGCCCGGCCTTGAATGCCGCGCCCAGCACCCAATGGTCCAGCTTGCTCGCTACCGGCGTGCCCACAATATCCGCCATGAAAACGCCGGGCGCCAGCAGCCCCCGCTCGGGGTGGCGCCACCGGATCAAACATTCGGCTCCCACAACCTGCCCATCAGAGATCCTGACCTTGGGCTGGAAGTACAGCTCCATCTCACCTTGCAGCAAGGCGTCTTCAACCAACTTGGCCGTGTGCCTGCGCGCTTGCACCCGCTGGCCTTGCTGGATGTCGAACACCGCGATCCGGTCCTTGCCCTGTTCCTTGGCCGCATACAGCGCCAGGTCTGCATGGCGCAGCAAACCGTCGGCGTCTCCCGGGTCGGCGGGATAGAACGTGACGCCGGCGCTGCAGGTCAGGCGCAGTTGCACGTTGTCTAAAACAGCTGTTCGCGCGAGCGACTGGCGCAGGCCCTCCAGCCGCTGCAGGGCCGACTCGGTATCTGCGCAGTCCGTCAGGGCAATGGCAAATTCATCGCCGCCTATGCGGCCAATCAGGTTGTCTGGCCCCGCATCGGCCCTCAGGCGCTGCGCAAAAACCCGCAGGAACTGGTCAGCCAGCGGCTGTCCCCATTGCTCGTTCAGGTCTTTGAACTGGTCGATGTCCAGCATGCACAACGCCAGGATGCCGGGGGTGTCTGTGCGCTTGTGAAGGGCCGCATTGAGTTCCTTGGCGAACAAGCGGCGGCTGGCCAGGCCGGTGAGGGCGTCGTAGTTGCCAAACTGCTGCAGGGCCTGCTCTAGGCGGCGCTGCTCGGTCACGTCCTTGCCCACCGACACCCACTTGCGCACGACGCCATCCGGGTCCTTGATCCCTTCGATGGTGAGCTCCGAGACAAAGGTTTCGCCGTTCTTGCGACGCCGCGCCAGCTCTCCGTGCCAACGACCATCTCGCTCAATGGACTGTGCGACGCGGCGCAAGAAAAGCGCTTCGCCGCCTTCGTCATGGAGCAGAACGGCGGAGGACTTGCCAATCAGCTCTTCGCGCGAGTAGCCCAGCACGCTGGTGTAGGTCGGGTTGACGTCAAGCACCGTGCCGTCCGGTTGCACGATGGCGATCGTGTCTTTACTGTTGACGAACACGCTGGCGGCCTGACGCGCTTCGGCGAGCATGGCTTTTAAGGTTTCGGCGGTCTGCTCCAGGGCTTCCTCGCGCTGGCTGAGTTTCTGCACGTTGTCCAGAAGAAACCCCAGCAGGACCGTACCTATGGGGTAGATCACCACCACAGCGACCCAGGACTGCGCAGTCACTGCCCGAGCGACCTCAGGCGGCAAGGTCTGTATTGCCAGCATGCCTCCCGCCGCCAGGCTCAAGCCAAGTCCGACCAGCCACAACCCATCGGACAAGGTGCCAAAGCGCTGCGTAGAAAAATAAGGCCTGTAGTGCTGCCAAAGCCACCCGATGCCCGTGGTCAGCACAATACCGACCATGGCCGGGCCAGTTCCAATACCACCCAGGCTAAGCCGGTATGCGCCCAGCACGACCGCGCACAGCACAGCCCCCAGGGGCGTAAGGTAGGCACCTGCCAAGCCAGCCATCACTAATCTAGCGTCAACGATCACACCCTCGGCCAGCCGCAGGGGCACGAGCATGGTGAGGATGCCGGTGAACCCAAACATCAGCCCGGTGATCCAGGGCAACCAGCGTTGCCGCGCCTTCCTGATACTCAGGTCGGGATGGCGCAGCGCGCTCAGGGCAATGCTGTACAGCGCGGCCAGAAAACACAACAGGCCCGCGTTCATGCCCATATCCCGAATCAAAGACGTGGTGTCGATGTTCATGGCGCCTTTTGGTGCGGTAGATGGGCCATCATAGGGAAAGATGGCCGCAATGGGGTGATATGTTGGTGCAACGCCGATGTGCTGGTTGGCGTTGTATCAACGAGGCCGTTCTGGAAAATGGTTGGGAGATGGTCACCAATAGATACGATGTATATTATGTTAAATGACAAATCGCCGAAAGGACCAAATATTCAATGAGATGGATGCCATCCCACTCATAGCGAGCCCACCACTCTCTTGAACAATGGGCCAGCGACGGCACAACCAGCACAGCGGGTGCCCCCAAAAAACCTTTGCGATCCATCAACGGCCTCTGCGCAAAGGCTGGACGGCCGTCTTGGCAGAGCCCACACGCAACCGCCTCGGCGTAGGCAAATGGGTGCGTAATTCTTGCAAAAGCTGCGCAGCTTCGCGGCCCAACTCAGAGTTCTGGGTGCGTGCAGCGTAAATCTCATCCCGTGCCACGGCCAACTCGCGGGTCAACCCAGCGTTTTCTGACTGCAAAGCACTTGATTGCACTTCCAGCGCCTTGGCGCGGTCTTGCTCGTCGGCCAGGGTTTTGGCAGATTTCTTGGCGTCCTCTGCCCATTGCGCAGCGACTCGCTTGGCATCCTGGCGGGCCCGGTCAATTTCTTCGAGCAAACGGCGCTCTTGTGCTGTGGCGCGTTGCTCCAGGCGTTCACGCTCTTTGCGATGGTCCTCGTCTTTGGCGCGTCCGTTTTGGCGCTCTAGCTGCGCAGCAGCGGCCTGCTCGGCCTGAGTGCGGCGCAGCGCCTCTATCTCAGCATGGCCCAGCGCCAGCATTTGCTGCATTTCTTCCAGTTGCCGAGCCAGATTGCTGATTTGCTGGTCCTTGGCCTGCATCGCGGCCGCCAAGGCCTCGGTACGGTCCTTCAAGCGCTGCGCATCTTGAGCCAGGGCGTCCCGCTCTGCGGAGAGCGTTTGGGCTTGTGCATCTACGTTGGCCTGGGCAGCGGCCAAACCGTGTGCGGCGTGCTCTTGCGATTGTTGAAGCGCGCGCGCCCACAGTGCTTTGGCAGCACGCAGCACGGGGGCTGGCAGCGTATCTGCTTCGGCCCCAGCACCCGCATCCTCCACAGGCCCTGCGCCCAGGCGCTTTGCCAACGAGCCATACCAACCGTCCAGCATCGGGCCGACCGTGTTGGGCGAGCCCCGCCCCAGTTGCTGGCGCACCCGCTCAATCGTTGGGCGCTCACCCTGGGCAAGCACGGTATCTGCGGCCGCCCAGACCTCTTCCATCTGAACACCCCGGCCACCTCGCACGCTATGGAACTGCATGGCTTCTTCCTCTTAAAATTACCATCGATAAGTGATTGTTATCGAGAGTAAAATAACATATTCATATCACACAATACATTATATGTATTAAATATTAAACCATAGGAGTTTTGCAGCATGTTCCACCCGATGCACAGCCCTACGGCTGCTTTAGAGACCAGCAAGTTGTCCGAAATGACCGCTCGCGCCGTGGACGAATTGCTGCGCGAGGGGGAATCGGCCAACACGCTGGCCAGCTATCGCTCAGCGCTGCGGTACTGGGCAGCCTGGTTCAACCTGCGCTATGGGCGGCCCATTGCACTGCCTGTAACGCCCAGCGTGGTGCTGCAGTTTGTGGTGGACCACGCCCAACGCACCACCGAGACAGGCCTAGCGCACGAGCTACCGACCGCGCTGGATGCAGCCCTGGTGGGCGCGGGCTTCAAAGGCAAGCTGGGCCCGATGGCACTCAATACGCTGGTGCACCGCGTGGCCGTACTGTCCAAAGCACACCAACTGCGCGGGCTGGACAACCCTTGCCAGGACCCCAAAGTGCGCGAGCTGCTGAGCAAAACCAGGCGCGCCTACGGCAAACGCGGCGCCCTGCCGCAAAAGAAAGATGCGCTGACCAAAGCGCCGCTGATGGCCATGCTGGAGACCTGCGACACCAGTCTGAAAGGGCAACGCGACCGTGCTCTGCTGCTGTTTGCATGGGCCACGGGTGGGCGGCGGCGCTCTGAAGTGGCGGCAGCCGATATGAAAAGCCTGCGCAAGACAGGGCCCACATCGTTCACTTACGCCCTCACCCGCTCCAAGACCAACCAAAGCGCAGCAGACCGGCCCGAGAATTACAAGCCCCTGGAAGGCCTGGCCGCTGAAGCCCTGCAGGCATGGCTGACGGCGTCTGGCATTCAAGAAGGCGCCATCTTTAGGCAGGTCAAGAAAGGCAACAGTGTGGGCGCACCGCTGTCCGGGGCATCCGTGCGCGACATTGTTCGCCAGCGTGTCGCTGCTGCAGGGTTGCCCGATGTGTACTCGGCGCACTCTTTGCGTTCAGGCTTTGTGACTGAAGCCGCCAAGCAAAACATCCCCCTCACAGACACCATGGCCATGACGGGCCACCGGAGTGTGGCGAGCGTGCTGGGCTACTTCAGGGCTTCAGGCAGCAACCCCGCAGCCTCGCTGCTGGACCGCCAGGACGACCCGGCCTGAAAACCCCACAACCTGCACAACCCAGGCCCTCAACGCCCGGCCTGCGCCAGGCTGAACAGCTGGGCGGACCGGGCCCCGGACCGACAAAACGCCAGGACGGGAGCAGGCATGGTGTGCAGCAACTCGCCCATGGCCTGTGCTTGCTCGGCCGTGATGGCGCCACCCACCACGGGCAGATAAACATATTGCAAGCCCGCCGCTTGCGCAGCCCGGGCCAAGTCTGCGCAAGCGGCTGGGTGGGGCCGCCCTCTTCGTCCGGGCGATTGTTCACCACCGTTTTGTAGCCTTGCGATGCAACGTACGCCATGTCTTGCGCCTGCAATTGGGGTGACACGGCAAAGTCTTGCGTCACAGCGATGAAGGAAGGTGTCATTTCAATGCCCCTTGCTGGAAGTCCGCTGGGCCCGGCGCTCCAACACTTCAAAAAGCCACATGCCCGCCAGCATGGCGGCGACAAAGGCCAAGGCCTTGGGCTGGCCTGCGGCAGCCGAGACGATAGCCGGGCCGGGGCAAAAGCCCGCCAACCCCCAGCCCACGCCAAACAGCAGGCTACCCAGCACCAGGCGCTTGTCCACATCCCGCGCCGTAGGCACATGCATGGCCCCGCCCAAAAAGCTGCGGGTGCGCTTTTTGGCCACGGCAAATGCAACAGCACCGACAGCAATGGCCCCACCCATGACAAAGGCCAACGACGGGTCCCACAGCCCGGCCAGATCGAGAAAGCCCAGCACCTTGCCGGGGTCGGTCATGCCCGACAGGATCAAACCCAGGCCAAACAACAGGCCCACCAAGAACTCTGACAAACGACTTTTCATTTCAGGCCTTTCAAAATGAGGCATTCAAGATTGGGCACCACAGGGCCTCAGCCCAGCCAATGGCGCACCACATACACAGCCACAAACCCTGCGCCCATGAACGATGCCGTCGCCACCAAAGAGCGCGGCGACAGGCGCGACAGGCCGCACACCCCGTGGCCGCTGGTACAGCCTGACCCGTAACGGGTGCCCACCCCCACCAGCAAGCCCGCAACCAGCACCATGGCCCAGCTGGCATCCACTCGCACAGAAACGGAGCCCGCCAGCGCGAACCACAAGGCAGGCGCAGCCACCATGCCCAACACAAACGACAGCCGCCAACCCACATCGCCCGCACGGGGCCGCAGCAGCCCACCCACAATGCCGCTGATGCCCAGGATGCGCCCATTGACGAGCACAAACACGGCGGCGGCCACGCCCAGCATCAACCCACCGGCCAGCGACATCCAGGGGGTGAAATGGCTCCAATCGATGGTCATGCTCAAGCCTCCTCGGTGGTTGCCGCCGCTGCAGCGGGGGCGCAAAACTGTTCAAACAACACCCCCATCACCGCCAGCGCCTGGGGGCTGGCAATCGCGTAGTAAATGTTCTTGCCCTCGCGCCGGGTGCTGACAAGGCCCTCTTCCCGCAGAACCCCCAGTTGCTGAGACAGCGTGGGCTGGCCAATGCCCACCAATGCCTCCAGCTCGCCCACGCGCTTTTCGCCTTCGGTCAATTGGCACAGCAGCAACAGGCGGTCTGGATTGGAGAGCACCTTCATCAGGCGGCAAGCAGCATCTGCCGAGCTGCGCAGGGTTTCCAGGTCCATGGTGGCGTGGGTTTCAGCGGTCATGGGCATCTGCATCGGCTCCGGTTTTTAATTTCATTGACGATAGTCTATTGACAAACAATATATCCGTCAACATACTATCTTCAACTTAATTGAAAGCGTGAGGCATTCAACGTGAACCCCACCGTGAAAGCATTCTTTGACGCAGCCACCTGGACGGTGAGTTATGTGGTCTACGACCAAGCCGGCGGCCACTGCGCCCTGGTGGATTCGGTGTTGGACTACGACGCCAAGTCGGGTCGCACCGCCACCCGCTCAGCCGATGCGCTGCTGGCTTTTGTGTCAGAACAGGCGCTCACGGTGCAGTGGATTCTGGAAACCCATGCCCATGCCGACCACCTCTCCGCCGCCCACTACCTGCGGGAAAAAGTGGGCGGGACAATTGCGATTGGCGCGGCCATCACGCAGGTGCAAAAAGTATTCAAAGGCATCTTTCACCTGGAGTCTGAATTCCAGCCCGATGGCGGCCAGTTCGACCACCTGCTCCAGGATGGCGAAGTGTTTGCCATCGGCAAACTGCAAGCCCAGGCCCTGTCGGTGCCTGGTCACACCCCGGCCTGCATGGCCTTTCAGGTGGGGGATTCGGTTTTTGTGGGCGACACCCTGTTCATGCCCGATGTGGGCACCGCGCGCTGCGACTTCCCCGGCGGCAGTGCGCACAACCTCTACCAGTCGGTGCGAAAGTTGCTGAGCATGCCACCAGACACGCGCCTGTTCATGTGCCACGACTACCCGCCGCCTGGCCGCCAGCCTACGTGGCAATGCACGGTGGCCGACCAGCGGGCGCACAACATCCACCTGCACGATGGCGTCACGGAAGCTGAATTTGTCAGCCTACGTACCCGCCGCGACGCCACGCTGGAGATGCCCGTGCTGATCCTGCCAGCCGTGCAAGTCAATATCCGCGCAGGCGCCCTGCCCCCGGCCGAGGACAACGGCGTGGCTTATCTGAAGATTCCGCTGAACGCCCTGTAACGCGGCCAGGCCTCACACAACCCTCTGTAACGCCGTGCTGCAGAGGCATCACCCGGGCGCCCTCGAAAGCGCCCCAACAACCCGAAGGAAAGAAACCATGAAATTCAATGTAGGAACCGTGGACCGCGTGCTGCGCATCGTGGCAGGCCTAGTGCTGATTGCGCTGGCCGCAACTGGCACGGTGGGCTGGTGGGGCTGGCTGGGCGTGATCCCCTTGGCCACGGGGCTGTTCCGCTTTTGCCCGGCGTACACCCTGCTGGGCATCAACACGTGTCCTCTGAACAAATAACCCATAAAAAAGCCAGAAAAGGCCCCCTCCATGAGCACGTTCGACCACGCAGGCCTGATGCAAGGCATCAATGAAAGCCTGTCTACCTTCCGCAAGGCCCAGCCCGACACCATGCGGGGCTTTTCACAACTGGCGCAGGCCGCCATGGCCGAGGGCGCGCTGAGCGCCAAACACAAAGAGCTGATTGCACTGGCCATTGGCGTCAGCCAGCGATGCTCGGGGTGCATCGGCTTTCACGTCAAGGCCTTGCTCAAACTGGGCGCCACACGCCAAGAGGTGGAAGAGATGCTGGGCGTGTGCGTGTACATGGGCGGCGGCCCCTCGCTCATGTACACCGCCGAAGCCCTGGCGGCCTGGGACAAGCTCGCAGTTGCCAGCCATTGAATATAAAAATGGGCGCTAACGCCTAATAATAAAGCGTTAGCAGCTACTATTTTTACAGCAAAAACCCGCACTCATGCCGCCCAAGTGGCGGCTGGCTGCGGTGCCTGCACCGGATGCCACGCACCGGCCCCTCGTGCAAATTTCCCTTACGTAGTTAACAATTGGCTGATATAACTTACATATCGCCAAGAAGCTTGCACCACCCAGGCAGCAAGGCCGCTACGTACAGGGAGAGAGTCATATGGCTGCCGACCACCGCAAACACAGCGCGCTGTGTGCTTGGGCCTTGCGCACGTTGCTCTGCGCCGTGCCACTGTTGCTGGTAAGCCATGTTGCCCAGGCGCTAGACAAACCCACCGGCCCCGTGGTGCTCACGGTAGAGGGCAACATCAGCGCACCCAACCAGGGTGCCAAGGCGCAGTTTGATATGCCCATGCTGGAGAAGCTGCCCCAGCACACCTTCACCACCCGCACCCCGTGGTACCCCGACGCCGTCACGTTCACAGGCCCTCTGCTGCGTGATGTGCTGGCCGCTGCGGGCAGCAAGGGCAATGCCATCACGGCGGTAGCACTCAATGACTACAAGACGGAAATCCCGATGGACGATGTACACCGGCATGAGGTGATCGTGGCCCGGCTGATGAACAACCGCCCCATGCCCATTCGAGAAAAAGGCCCGCTGTTCATCATCTACCCCTTTGACACCAAGACCGAGCTGCGCACCGAGCTGTACTACAACCGCGCCGCCTGGCAGCTCAACGCGCTGCGCATCCGTTAACGCCATCAGGAGGACCGCATGCTGCGCAGCAAGCACTTCCTGAAACTCATCATCGCCAGCCTGGTGCTGGCCTACGTGGCCATTGCGGCGGTGCAGTACCAGCAGTACCGCAGCGTGGAAGCGGTGATGCGCCGTGGCGACGTGAATGCGCTGTGGTCATTTTTGCAGCTCAACGTGGAATACGAGCGCCTGGACCACGCGCTGAACCAGTTTGTGATGGCCCCAGAGAGCATCTCGCTGGAGGCCGTGGCCCTGCGCTACGACCTGTTCCTCAGCCGCTTCAGCGCGCTCGAAAGCGGCACCGCCCGCACCCTGATGCAAAACGAGCCTATTTATGGGCAGGCATTGCGGGCGCTGCAGCAGTTTGTGGCCGCGGGCGATGGCTATTTTGGCCAGAGCGTGGATGTGCCCTCAGGCCAAAAAAACATGCGCCTTTTGCGCACGCAGCTGGCGGAGCTGCGCGAGACGGTGCAGGAGCTGGCTTTGAACGCGTCGCGCCTGTCGGCCTTGCTCGGCGACCAGCGCAACGAAGAAGTGCAGCACCAAACCCTGCTGACCACCGGGCTCACCAGCTTTCAGGCACTGCTCACGTTTTTGCTGGCGTTTGCCATGGCGCGCCAGTTTGTGGCACGCGAGCGCGCCAAGTCCCAGGCCATGCAGGCCCAAGCCGAGCTGCTCGAAGCCCTCAAACGCAACGAAGAAGCGCTGGAAGCGCGCGTGGCCCAGCGCACCACAGAGCTGCAGCAAGCCAATGAGGCCCTGCGCGAGCACGAGGAAGAACTGGTGGTTGCCCGGGCCAAGGCCGAAGACGCATCGCAGATGAAGTCGGACTTTCTGGCCAACATGAGCCACGAAATCCGCACCCCCATGAACGCCGTCATCGGCATGAGCCACCTAGTACTGGGCACCGAGCTGACGGCGCGCCAGCGCGACTACGTGCAAAAAATCCAGCGCTCAGGCCACCACCTGCTGGGGCTGATCAACGACATCCTCGACTTCAGCAAGATCGAGGCAGGCAAGCTGGAAGTGGAAGTACTCGACTTTGACCTGCGCGGCGTGCTGGACAACGTGGCCAACCTGATTGGCGACAAATGCGCTGCCAAGGGGCTGGAGCTGATGTTTGACGTGGACCCCGATCTGCCCGACAACCTGCGCGGCGACCCGCTGCGGCTGGGGCAAATCTTGGTGAATTACGCCAACAACGCCGTCAAGTTCACCGACCAGGGCGAGATCGTGGTGCGCGTGCGCCAGGACAGCACAGACGACAACGCCCTGGTGCTGCGCTTTGAGGTGCAAGACACCGGCATCGGGCTCACGCCCGAGCAGCAGTCACGGCTGTTCCGCTCATTCGAGCAGGCCGACTCTTCCACCACCCGCAAATACGGCGGCACCGGCCTGGGGCTGGCCATCTCCAAAAGCCTGGCAGAACTCATGGGCGGCGCCGTAGGCGTTACCAGCGCCCCCGGGCAAGGCAGCACCTTCTGGTTCACCGCCCGCCTGGGGCTGGGCGAGGCCCGCCAGCAGCCTCTGCTGCCCTCGCCCGACCTGCGCGGGCGCCGGGTGCTGGTGGCCGACGACAGCGACCAGGCCCGCCACATCCTGTCGGTGCTGCTAGCGCGCATGAGCTTTATCGTCACCACCGCCCGCAGCGGCCAGGAGGCCGTGGCCCTGGCCCGCAGCGCTGCAGCGGCCGGTGCGCCTTTTGAAATCGCGTTTCTCGACTGGAAGATGCCGGGCATGGACGGGTTTGAGACCCACCAACAGCTCGCACTACTGCCCCAGCCGCCCGTGCCTGTCATCGTCACGGCCCATGGGCGCGAAGAGGCGCGCAAAGAGCTGGAGCGCAGCGGCATTGAGCTCATGCTCACCAAGCCCGTCAGTCCATCAGAGTTGCTGGATGCGGCCATGCAGGCCCTGGGCGGCCTGAGCGCCGAAGTGCGCCAGCCCCCCCTATCTTCCCGACCGCCCAGCAGCGCATCGGTGCTGCAGGCCATCCGGGGCGCTCGGATTTTGCTGGTGGACGACAACGACCTCAATCAACAAGTGGGGGCCGACCTGCTGACCGATGCAGGCCTGGTGGTGGACGTGGCAGACAACGGCCAGATAGCACTCGACAAGCTCGCCCAAACTGCTTACGACGCCGTGCTCATGGACATGCAAATGCCCGTCATGGACGGCCTGACCGCCACCCGCCTTCTGCGCGAAAACCCCGCCTGGGCCCAGTTGCCCGTGCTGGCCATGACGGCCAACGCCATGAGCGCCGACCGCGAAAAATGCCTGCAAGCGGGTATGAACGGCCACATCGCAAAGCCCATTGATCCAGACGAATTGTTTGCCACACTTCTGCACTGGATTGCACCGCGCACCAGCGAGGCGCCCTCCTCAGCCCCGACCGCAGGACATGGCACACCGTTAAGCACCGATGCCACCACGCCACCCGCGGACCACCCGCTGGAGCGCATCCACGGGCTGGACACCGCCGCAGGCCTGCGGCGTGTGCTCGATAAACGGGCCGCCTACGTAGCCCTGCTGCGCAAGTTTGTGGCGGGGCAGGCATCGGCCATTGCCACCACGCGCAGCCAGTTGGCGGCGGGGCAGCGCGATGCCGCGCAGCGCAGCATGCACACGCTCAAAGGCACGGCAGGCACCATCGGTGCCAGCCCCCTGGCAGCACTGGCCGAGGCGGCGGAACAGGCCCTGGCACAAGGCCAGCCCGATGGCGCCATCGAAGCCCTGCTTCAGCCAACCGATGCCGCCTGTAGTGCCCTGGTGGCAGCTTTGCAAAGTGCCCTGCCCTGGGAGGCTGCTGAGCCGGCCGATGTGCCAGAAACACCGATCGCCACCGCAGCCACCTCGCAGTTGCTGGAGCGGCTCGATGCCCTGCTGGCCGACGACGACTCAGACGCCATCGAGCTGTTCAAAGAATCGGCCCCTGCCCTGCGTGCGGCCCTCGGCCCGGTGTATGCCGAAATGGACCGCGCGCTGGACAACTACCAGCTGGTTGAAGCCCTGGCCGCCCTGCGCACCGTACAACACGCTGATGCCAAGGCCAACGCGTGAACGCCAGCAAGCTTGATAACGACAACACACAAGGAGGTCCGCCATGAACAGCCCACTCGAACCCAACGGCAAATGCACGGTGCTGGTGGTCGATGACACGCCCGACAACCTTTCGCTGATGAGCGGCCTGCTGCGCGCGGACTACAAGGTCAAACTAGCGCCCAGTGGCGAGCGGGCCCTGCAAATTGTGGCGGGCGAGAGCAAGCCCGATCTGATCCTGCTGGACATCATGATGCCGGACATGGATGGCTACGAGGTGCTGCGGCGGCTGCAGTTCAACCCCGAGACCGAAGACATTCCCGTCATCTTCCTCACGGCCATGAGCGCGTCAGACGACGAAACCGTGGGGCTGGAGCTGGGCGCGGTGGACTACATCACCAAGCCCATCAACCCCGCCATCACGTTGGCGCGGGTGCGCAACCACCTGCAGCTCAAGCGAGCCAAAGACCTGCTGGCCCACCACAACCATTACCTAGAGCAGGAAGTGGCGCGCCGCACCCGCCAGGTGGCAGAACTGCAGGACGTGACGATCCGCGCCATGGCCTCGCTGGCCGAAACGCGCGACAACGAAACCGGCAACCACATCCGCCGCACCCAGCACTATGTGGAGGCGCTGGCGCGCAAGCTGCAAAACCACCCGCGCTTTGCAGAGGATCTGAGCGAAGCTGCCATCGCCATGATCTTCAAGTCCGCCCCGCTGCACGACATTGGCAAAGTGGGCATTCCGGACCGCATCCTGCTCAAGCCCGGCGCACTCACCCCCGAAGAGTTTGAAGTGATGAAGACGCACACGACGTTAGGGCTGGAAGCCATCCTCGCGGCCGAGCGCGGGACCACGCAGGACAACCCGTTTTTTCGCTACGCCAAAGAGATCACCTACAGCCACCAGGAAAAATGGGATGGCTCAGGCTACCCCTTGGGCCTGGTGGGTAACACCATTCCGCTGTCTGCACGCCTCATGGCGGTGGCCGATGTGTACGACGCGCTGATCTCGGTGCGCGTGTACAAACCGGCCTACAGCCATGAGCAAGCGGTGCAGATCATCAAGGACGGGCGCGGCAGCCACTTCGACCCCGACATGGTGGACGCCTTTTTGACGCTGTCTGAAGAGTTTCGGCGCATCGCCTTGCGCTTTGCCGATGGCGAGCCCTCCCTGCACCAGGCAGTCGACCGCATGGCGGCCGATCTGCCCGCCGAGGCCATCGAAACTATCGTGCTGGACACTCGCACGTAGTCTCGCGGGCAGCCACCCGCCCTGCGCATGGCCTCAGCCGCAGGTGCTCTCGCACGGCACAGCGTGGTGTGCTGCGCCGTCCTTCGCTCCGTCCTCTTGGGCCTGCGTTCGGTGCCCATTCAGCCCCAGCTTGGCCAGCAATTGCACGTCGGCGTCCACATCGGGGTTGCCCGTCACCAGCAGCTTGTCGCCGTAAAAAATGGAATTGGCCCCGGCCATGAAGCACAGCGCCTGCACCGCCTCACCCATCTGCTGGCGCCCAGCCGACAAGCGCACGCGCGCCTTGGGCATGGTGATGCGGGCCACCGCAATCACGCGCACAAAGTCAAACGGATCGATGGGATCGCTGTCGGCCAGCGGCGTGCCGGGCACACGCACCAGGCTGTTGATGGGCACCGACTCAGGGTAGGGCTGCAGGTTGGCCAGTTGCGCAATCAGGCCAGCGCGGTGTACAGGCGCCTCGCCCATGCCCACAATGCCGCCGCAGCACACGCTGATGCCTGCGCTGCGCACGTTCTGCAGCGTGTCCAGCCGGTCCTGGTAGGCACGGGTGCTGACCACGTCGGTGTAGTACTCGGGGGCCGTGTCCAGGTTGTGGTTGTAGTAGTCCAGCCCCGCGTCTTTCAACGCCTGCGCCTGGTGCGATTCGAGCATGCCCAGCGTGGCGCAGGTCTGCAGGCCCAGGCCCTTCACTGCGCCAATCAACGCGCTGACTTTTTCAATGTCGCGGTCCTTGGGCGCGCGCCAGGCGGCGCCCATGCAAAAGCGGGTGGCGCCCGCGTCCTTGGCCGCCTGGGCGGCGCGCACCACCTCATCCACCTCCATCAGCTTGTCGGCCTTCACGCCGGTGTCGAACTCGGCGGCCTGCGGGCAGTAGCCGCAGTTTTCAGGGCAGCCGCCGGTTTTGACCGACAGCAGCGTGGCCAGCTCAATATCGCCTGCGGGCCAATGCTGGCGGTGCACGGTTTGGGCTTCAAACAGCAAGTCCATCAGCGGCTTGTCGAGCAGCGCCTGGATGGCCTCGACCGACCAGGGGCCTGCGGGCTGCGGCGTGGCTGCGGGGCGGCGGTGCAACTGCACAGCTTGTGGCGCGGCGGCAGTGGGGGTGGTGAATCCGGACATGGGGTGCTCCTTCAATGCGTCTGCCTGCACCCGCCGCACAAAGCGGCACGCGGGCAGTGAGGGTGATGCGATGCCAGCAGCCCGGGCCGTGAGGTACAGCTTGGGCCACGCATCGCGATGAAGTGCGGATTCTCAAACGAAAAGAGGTGCAGCAGCGCGCCACAGGGTCACAAAAAGTGCCAAGAAAAATGGTGCTCTATCAGCAGGCAATTTCAGTGATTTTTCTGCGCACAAAGACAGCCGTTGACGCCAACTTCGATGCAATTGAATGCGCAGCTGGATCCGCTTGGCAAAACCCCGCGGTAACTGCAGACATACCCGCATCAACTGCTGTCAACACGCAGGGCAAGCACTGGGAGATAGCGCAGGTTTGCACGTGAAGTTGGGTGGATTTGGCCTGCGATGCCTGCGTGATGGCCGCCCATTGGCGAAAACCGCAGCGAAAAGATGGCAGAGGCAGCACCCAGCAGCCTCATGCAAACTCACACAGCCCTGCCCAGGCTCAGCACTCAAAACCGTAGTCGCGGCGGTAGCGCTGAGCGTCGGCGGCGGGCATGTGTTTGAACATGACGCACACGGTGTAGCTGCCCTTTTGCTTGCCGCCCTGCACATAGCCCCAATCCGACACATCGGCCCGGGTGAACTGCACGCTCTGCCCGTTCTCCAGGTGCGTGACATAGCGCGGCTGGCCCGCCAGGGTGCCTGTGAAGCCTTTGGAAGTGACCTGGAACGGCGTGACCCAGATGTGCTCATCATTCCCGCCCCCTGAGAACTTCACCTTGATCTTGAAGCCGTCAGCGCCTGCGGGCGGCTTGGCGTGGATCTTCAAAAAATCATCCAGCGTGGCGCGGGCCTTGCCAATCGCTTCTTCCATTTCCGCGTCTTGCGAAGCAATGTTGTAGACCTTGTCCTTGATCTTGCCCCCCTGCCCCTGGCTTTGTGCCTGGGTGGAGAAAGAGAAGGTCATCAACACCGAGACCGCACCTACGGCCAACAAAGAGAGTTTCATGGGCATTCGCACAAGGCTTGAACAAAGAAGCTGCGAATGTAAAACGGCGCAAAGCACCATGCCCCGGGCCCGCGTGAAGTGCCCGGGCCAAGGGTGAAAAACTGCACACGATGGCGCGCCAAAACAAAACGCCTTGCTGCGCGAGGCAGCAAGGCGTTGGCTTTGGCGCGGTCAGCGCAGAGGCTCAGCCCAATGCGGCAATCACATCCTCAGGCGCCTGCACCAACTCAATCAACACACCCTCGCCCGCAATCGGAAACTCGTCATTGCTCTTGGGGTGCAAAAACGTGATGTCATAGCCACCAGCCCCCTTGCGAATGCCGCCGGGCGCAAAGCGCACGCCCTGGGCAGTGAGCCATTCCACAGCCTTGGGCAGGTCGTCAATCCACAGACCAATGTGGTTGAGCGGCGTGGTGTGCACGGCGGGTTTTTTGTCGATGTCCAGGGGCTGCATGATGTCCACCTCCACCTTGAAGGCACCCTTGCCCATGGCCAGAATGTCTTCGTCCACGTTCTCGCGCTCGCTCTGGAAGGTGCCGGTTTGTGTAAGGCCCAGCATGTCCACCCACAGGGTTTTCATGCGCTGCTTGTCGGTGCCGCCAATGGCGACTTGCTGGATGCCGAGGACTTTGAACGGGCGGATATTAGCGCTCATGAATTACTCCTGAATTGATAGCTGCTAGCGCTTTTAGGATAAGCGCTAGAGGCTAATTTGATTTGAAATATGAACTGAAATATGGGCCATATCCCCGCTCACAGCTCACGCAGTAACCAGCTGCTGGCCATGGCGAAATACTCGCGCAGCCAAGCGTTGTAGCGGATGTAAAGCGGTGTGGGCGCCGCCACGGCAAGGGCGCGGGTGTAGCCGATCTTCTGGGCAATGCGCTGTGCGCGCAGGGTGTGAAAGTCGCTGGTCACCACCGCCACGGCAGAGTCCAGCCCCAAGCCCTGGGCTTGCAGCAATGGCAGGCTGTACTGCAGGTTCAGCTCGGTGCTGGTGCTGCGCTCTTCTTGCAGAATGCGCGCCGGGTCCAGGCCCTGCTGGCGCAGGTAGTTGCCCATCACCTCGCCCTCGCTCAGCGTTTCGCCAAAGTCCACTCCGCCCGACACCACCACCCAGGCCTGTGGGTGCGCAGCGGCCAGCGCATGCGCTGTGTCCAGCCGCGCCCGCAGTGCGGGCGACGGCTGCCCTTTGGGCGTGCCACTGCCCAGCACCACAATGGCTTGCGGCACCGCAGCTTTGTCCGCCTGGCCCAAGGCGTTCACCTGCTGCACCAGCACCGCCCAGAACGCTCCCACGCTGCACACCCAGAGGGCCAAGAAAAGCCAGCCGGCGCTCCACGCGAAGCGGCCCCAGCGCAGGCGATCAAGCCCGGCCCGCACCTCGTGCCAGCGCGCACCCACAAAGCACATCACCAGCCCCAGGGCCGCAGGCACGGTCACGCCCACCATGAAAAAGCCCATGGCCATCAGCACCAGGGCATCGGCCAGCAACACACCGCCCACCAGCAGGCAGGCCATGCGCGCCCAAGGCCAGCCATGGCGGCGCCCACCCCCGTGCCCGGAATCACTGGCCCCCATGCCCGAGGGTTGGATCACTGGAATTCCAGAATGATCTGGTCCACGGCCAGCGAATCGCCCTTGCCCGCCGTGATCTTGCCCACCACGCCGTCTTGCGCGGCAAAGAGGATGTTCTCCATCTTCATGGCTTCGATCACGGCCAGCTTTTCACCCGCCTGCACCTTCTGGCCGGGCTGCACCGCCACATCGACCAACAGGCCCGGCATGGGCGAGAGCAGGAACTTGGACAAGTCTGGCGGCGCCTTGAAGGGCATGAGCTTGTGCAGGCGCGCGCCCAGCGGCGACAGCACCAGTGCGTCGATCTGCGTGCCGTTGTGCGCAATGCGCAGTGCCAGCGGGTTCTTGCCCACGCCCCGCTCCACCTGGGCGGTGAAGCCCTGGCCGTTGCAGGCGCCCTGCACGCGAATCTGGCCCAGCGTGGCATTGCTACTGATTTGGTAGCTGCTACCGCCCACTGTGACTGCGCTAGAGCCCGATTTATCTTCAAAGTCAGACACCGTCACCTCGTGGTGCTGGTTCTGCCCCTCGGCGCCCAGCGTGACCACCACAAACTGCTCGCCCACCTTCACCTCGTGCCCCGCCAGCTGGCCGCTGATGCCCGAAGCGCGCGCGCGGTAGCGGCGGTTCATGAACGCGGCCAGAGCCACCAGGAACAGCGGATCGCTGTGCGGCACGTCTTCGGCGTGGAAACCCTTGCCGTAGTTCTCGGCAATGAAGCCGGTGTTGAAGTCGCCGGTCACGAACTTGGGGTGCGCCAGCAACGCCGCCTGGAACGGGATGTTGCTGCTGATGCCGCGAATCACAAAGCCGTTGAGCGCCGCACGCATCTTGGCAATCGCGTCGTTGCGGTCGGTGCCGTGCACGATGAGCTTGGCGATCATCGAGTCGTAATACATGGGGATCTCGCCGCCTTCGTACACGCCCGTGTCCACCCGCACGCCCAGCTTCTTGCTGGTGTCGGACTGGAACATGGTTTCCTCCGGCGGCTGAAAGCGCACCAGACGGCCGGTGGAAGGCAGGAAGTTGCGGAACGGGTCTTCGGCGTTGATGCGGCACTCGATGGCCCAGCCGTCGCGCTTCACGTCGGCCTGTGTCAACGGCAGCTTCTCGCCCGCCGCCACGCGGATCATCAGCTCCACGAGGTCGAGGCCGGTGATGCATTCCGTCACCGGGTGCTCCACCTGCAGACGGGTGTTCATCTCCAGGAAGTAGAAGTCCTGGTCTTTGCCGACCACAAACTCCACCGTGCCAGCGCTCTGGTACTTCACGGCTTTGGCCAGTTGCACGGCCTGCTCGCCCATCGCCTTGCGCGTGGCGTCGCTGATGAACGGCGATGGCGCCTCTTCGATCACCTTCTGGTGGCGGCGCTGGATGGAGCACTCGCGCTCGTTCAGATAAATCACGTTGCCGTGGCTGTCGCCCAGCACCTGGATCTCGATGTGGCGCGGCTCCTGCACAAACTTCTCAATGAAGATGCGGTCGTCGCCAAAGCTGTTGCGGGCTTCGTTCTGGCAGCTGGCAAAGCCTTCAAACGCTTCCTTGTCGTTGAACGCCACGCGCAGGCCCTTGCCGCCGCCACCGGCCGAGGCCTTGATCATCACGGGGTAGCCAATGCCCTTGGCGATCTCCACCGCCTGCTCGGGGCCCGCGATGGCGTCGTTGTAACCAGGAATCGTGTTGACCTTGGCCTCATTGGCCAGCTTCTTGGACGCGATCTTGTCGCCCATGGCCGCAATCGAATGCGCCTTGGGGCCGATGAAGGCAATGCCCTCGTCTTCGCAGCGCTTGGCAAAGGCTTCGTTTTCCGAAAGGAAGCCGTAGCCGGGGTGCACCGCTTGCGCGCCGGTCTGCTTGCAGGCTGCAATGATCTGGTCGGCCAGCAGGTACGACTCGCGCGAGGGCGCGGCGCCAATGTGCACCGCCTCGTCGGCCAGCTTGACGTGGCGGGCTTCCTTGTCGGCGTCGGAGTAGACGGCGACGGTGGCGATGCCCATTTTTTTTGCGGTGGCGATGACTCGGCAAGCAATTTCGCCGCGATTCGCAATCAGGATCTTGGTAAACATGTTCTTGTTCTCCTTAGGCTGTTACAGCGGAATGTTTCCGTGTTTACGCCATGGGTTTTCCAGCTTTTTATCGCGCAACATCACCAGCGACCGGCAGATGCGCTTGCGCGTTTCATGCGGCAAGATCACATCGTCAATAAACCCCCGCGCACCGGCCACAAACGGGTTGGCAAAGCGCTGCTTGTATTCGGCCTCACGCGCGGCCAGCTTCACCGGATCGTTCTTGTCTTCGCGGAAGATGATCTCCACCGCGCCCTTGGCGCCCATCACCGCGATTTCGGCGTTGGGCCAGGCAAGATTGACGTCGCCGCGCAAATGTTTGGAGCTCATCACGTCGTACGCGCCGCCGTAGGCCTTGCGGGTGATGACGGTGATCTTGGGCACGGTGCACTCGGCATACGCGTACAGCAGCTTGGCGCCGTGCTTGATGATGCCGCCGTACTCTTGAGAAGTGCCGGGCATGAAGCCGGGTACGTCCACAAACGTGACCACCGGGATGTTGAACGCATCGCAGAACCGCACGAAGCGCGCGGCCTTGATGGAACTCTTGATGTCCAGGCAACCGGCCAGCACCAGCGGCTGGTTGGCAACGATGCCCACGGTCTGGCCCTCCATGCGGGCGAAACCGATGAGGATGTTTTTGGCGTATTCGGGCTGCAGCTCAAAGAAGTCCCCATCGTCCACGGTCTTGAGGATCAGCTCCTTCATGTCGTAGGGCTTGTTGGGGTTCTCGGGTACCAGGGTGTCGAGGCTGCGGTCCATGCGGTCGGCCGGGTCGTTGCTCTTACGAACGGGGGCCTTTTCGCGGTTGTTGAGCGGCAGGTAGTTGTACAGGCGGCGCAGCATCATCAGCGCCTCCACGTCGTTTTCGAACGCCATGTCGGCCACACCGCTCTTGGTGGTGTGGGTCACGGCGCCGCCCAGTTCCTCGGCCGTCACTTCTTCGTGGGTCACGGTCTTCACCACTTCAGGGCCGGTCACGAACATATACGAGCTGTCTTTCACCATGAAGATGAAGTCCGTCATGGCGGGTGAGTACACAGCGCCGCCGGCGCTGGGGCCCATGATCATGCTGATCTGCGGGATCACGCCGCTGGCCAGCACGTTTTTCTGGAACACGTCGGCATAGCCGCCGAGGGACGCCACGCCTTCCTGGATGCGGGCGCCGCCGGAGTCGTTCAGCCCAATCACCGGTGCACCGACCTTCATGGCCTGGTCCATCACCTTGCAGATCTTCTCAGCATGGGTTTCAGACAAGGCACCGCCAAACACCGTGAAGTCCTGGCTGAAGACAAACACCAGACGGCCGTTGATCATCCCGTAGCCCGTCACCACGCCGTCGCCAGGGATTTTGTTGTCTTCCATGCCAAAGTCGGTGCAGCGGTGCTCGACGAACATGTCCCATTCCTCGAACGTGCCGTCGTCCAGCAGCAGCTCGATGCGCTCGCGCGCGGTGAGCTTGCCCTTGGCGTGCTGCGCATCAATGCGCTTTTGCCCGCCGCCCAGGCGTGCCAGCGCACGCTTTTTCTCCAGTTGCTCCAGGATGTCTTGCATGGTCGTCCTTTGGTGAAATGGCTTATTGCTTGGAAATGCTATTTATTTGATAGCTGCTTGCGCATGATTTGATTGCGCTAGCAGCAGATTTCGTGCTGCAGTCGATGCGGCAATGCGCCCTGCAGCCACGTCGGCCTGCAATTGCGGCAGCAGCTCTTTGACCTGCGGGTGCTGGCGAAACGCGAGCTTGAGGCCCGCGTCGATGCGCTCCCACATCCAGGACAGCGCCTGCTTTTCGCGCCGTGTGCCGATCCGGCCATTGGCGGTCTGCAACTGGCGAAACTGCGTGACCGCAGCCCAGAAGCTGTCCACGCCCTGCCCCAGCAGCGCGCTGATCTGCACGACCTTGGGGTGCCACAGCGTTTCGTCGTGGTGGGCGTTCTCGGGGTTGCCGTGCTGGCTGAGCAAGCGCAGGCTCGACGTGATCTGCGCCTCGGCCCGCGTGGCGGCGTTCTTGTCGATGTCGGCCTTGTTGATGACCACCAGGTCGGCAATCTCCATCACGCCCTTCTTGATGGCCTGCAGGTCGTCGCCCGCATTGGGCAGCTGCATCAGCACGAACATGTCCGTCATTCCTGCCACTGCAATCTCGCTCTGGCCCACGCCCACGGTTTCGACGATGACCACGTCGTAACCCGCCGCCTCGCAGACCAGCATGGCCTCGCGGGTCTTCTCTGCGACTCCGCCCAGTGTGCCGCTGGAGGGGCTGGGGCGGATGTAGGCTTTTTCGTGGACCGACAGGTGTTCCATGCGCGTCTTGTCGCCCAGGATGGAGCCGCCTGAAACGGTGCTGGACGGGTCGATGGTGAGCACGGCCACGCGGTGGCCTTGGGCGATGAGGTAAAGGCCCAGCGCTTCGATGAAGGTGCTTTTGCCCACGCCGGGTACGCCGCTGATGCCGAGGCGGAAGGATTTGCCGGTGTGGGGCAGGAGCTGCGTGAGCAACTCGTCGGCCTGAACCCTGTGGTCGTTGCGGGTGGATTCGAGCAGCGTGATGGCCTTGGACATGGCGCGGCGCTGCACGGCACCCGCATCACCGGCGATACCGTCCAGCAAGCCGCTGACCGAAGGCTGCCGCGCAAGCGTGGTCGGGGACGTGGTCATTCGGCGCTCTCCTGAGACCGCCACTCGTAGTGCACATCTACGCCTTCCTCGCCCGTCTTCACGAAACCGTGGCGCTGGTAGAAACGGTTGGCGTCACTGAGCTGCAGCGCAGTCACGCGCAGCACCCTGCCTTCACGGCGCGCCCTGTCCTGCACTTGGGACAGCACTGCAGCGCCTACACCAGCGCACTGCCATTCAGGGTGCAAATACAGGTGCTGCAGCCTCAAAGCGCGCTCGCCCTCAGGACGCACCGTGACGAACCCCATACGACGTCCGTCGGGTGCCTCCAAATGTTGCATGTGCTCGGGCACAAAGGCCGCGCGCAGTCTTTCGCGTGAGAGCTCTGGTGTGTACCGCCCCACTCGCTCCAGGCTTTCACGCATGGCAGCCGTGCGCAACACCAGCATGGGCTCGAAGTCAGCCTCGGCCACGGGATGCAAGGTGAATGCAGGGGTGTTCAATGCAACATCTCCAAACGGCACCACTCTAAGCGCGTGGGTGATAGTCTGGCCTTTGCCTCACTCATGCTACGAAGGCCTTGCGAATCTGCTCCAGCACATCCTTCGCGCTGGCCGGAATCGGTGTGCCGGGGCCATAGATGCCCTTCACGCCCGCTTCGTACAGGTGCTCATAGTCCTGCGCAGGAATCACCCCGCCCACAAACACAATGATGTCGTCCGCGCCCTGGTCCTTGAGCGACTGGATGATGGCGGGCACCAGCGTCTTGTGCCCTGCTGCCAGCGTGCTCACCCCTACCGCATGCACGTCGTTTTCAATCGCCTGGCGGGCGCATTCCTCGGGGGTCTGGAACAGCGGGCCCATGTCCACGTCAAAACCCAGGTCGGCAAATGCGGTGGCTACCACTTTGGCTCCACGGTCATGCCCGTCCTGGCCCAGCTTGGCGATCATCACGCGGGGGCGGCGGCCCTGGGCTTCGGCGAATTCGTTGATTTCGGTCTTGAGCTTGTCCCAGCCTTCGGCCGAGTCATAGGCAGCTGCGTACACACCGGTCACCTTTTGTGTATCGGCGCGGTGGCGCCCGTAAACCTTCTCCAGCGCATCGCTCACTTCGCCCACCGTGGCACGCAGGCGCACGGCGTTGATGGACAGCTCCAGCAGGTTGCCTTCGCCGCTTTCTGCTGCAGAAGTAAGAGCATCCAGCGCCTGCTGCACCTTGGCTGCATCGCGATTGGCCCTGATTTTGGCCAGGCGCTCAATCTGGCCGTCGCGCACCTTCACGTTGTCGATCTGCAGGATATCGACGGGGTCTTCCTTGGCCAGCTTGTACTTGTTAACGCCAACAATCACGTCCTTGCCGCTGTCGATGCGCGCTTGTTTTTCTGCCGCAGCGGCTTCGATCTTGAGCTTGGCCCAGCCGCTGTCCACCGCTTGGGTCATGCCGCCCATGGCCTCGACCTCTTCGATGATCTTCCAGGCGGCGTCCATCATGTCCTGGGTCAGCTTTTCCATCATGTAGCTGCCAGCCCAGGGGTCCACCACGTTGGTGATGTGCGTTTCTTCCTGGATGATGAGCTGGGTGTTGCGTGCAATGCGCGAGCTGAACTCGGTGGGCAGCGCGATGGCTTCATCGAGCGCATTGGTATGCAGGCTTTGCGTGCCACCAAACACGGCGGCCATGGCCTCGATGGTGGTGCGCACGATGTTGTTGTAAGGGTCCTGCTCGGTGAGGCTCCAGCCACTGGTCTGGCAGTGGGTGCGCAGCATCAGGCTCTTGGGGTTCTTGGCACCGGTCTCCTTCATGATGCGGCACCACAGCAGGCGCGCCGCGCGCATCTTGGCGACTTCGAGGTAGAAGTTCATGCCGATGGCCCAGAAGAACGAGAGCCGCCCGGCGAACTCGTCCACGTCCAGGCCGGAGGCAATGGCCGTCTTCACGTACTCCTTGCCATCGGCCAGCGTGAAGGCCAGCTCCAGCGCCTGGTTGGCCCCCGCCTCCTGCATGTGGTATCCCGAGATCGAGATCGAATTGAACTTGGGCATGTTCTTGGCCGTGTAGCCAATGATGTCGCCAATGATCCGCATCGAGGGCTTGGGCGGGTAGATGTAGGTGTTGCGCACCATGAACTCTTTCAGAATGTCGTTCTGAATGGTTCCTGAGAGTTGGTCTTGCGAGACGCCCTGCTCTTCCGCCGCCACCACATAGCCCGCCAGCACGGGCAACACGGCGCCGTTCATGGTCATCGACACGCTCACCTTGTCCAGCGGGATCTGGTCGAACAGGATCTTCATGTCCTCGACCGAGTCAATCGCCACCCCGGCCTTGCCCACGTCGCCCGTCACGCGCGGGTGGTCGCTGTCGTAGCCGCGGTGGGTGGCCAGGTCAAACGCCACGCTCACACCCTGCCCGCCCGCAGCCAGGGCCTTGCGGTAGAAGGCGTTGGATTCTTCAGCGGTTGAAAAGCCTGCGTATTGGCGAATGGTCCACGGCCGCACCGCATACATGGTGGCCTGGGGGCCGCGCAGGTAGGGCTCAAAACCGGGCAAGGTGTTGGCGTACGGCAGGCTGGCCGTGTCTTCGGCGGTGTACAGCGGCTTGACGGTGATGCCGTCGGGTGTCACCCAGTTCAAGGCGTTCACATCGCCACCGGGGGCCGACTTGGCCGCCGCCTTGGCCCATGTCTCTAGCGAAGCGGCAGCGAACTCGGGGGCGTTGTTGTGGGGTTTGTCACTCATGGCGAAAGCTTCTCCGAAGATGGCGTAGGTGCGTAAAACGGCGCGAGGGCTGGTCCCGATGTGGCGGCGAGTTTACATCATTCATAATTATTGATTCAAAATATTCCAGCCAGCTTACAATCCGGGCCATGTCTGCCGTCACCCTCACTCCCCGCGCGCTTTACGAAGAAGTTGCCGAGCAATTGCGCCAGCGCATCTTCCGGCGCGAGCTGCAGCCCGGCAGCTGGATTGACGAGCTCAAGATTGCGGAAGAGTTTGGTATCAGCCGCACCCCTTTGCGCGAGGCGCTGAAGGTGCTGGCCGCCGAAGGCCTGGTCACGATGAAGGTGCGCCGTGGCGCCTATGTGACGGAGATGAGCGAAAAAGACCTGCGCGACGTGTACCACCTGCTCAGCCTGCTGGAGAGCGACGCCGCCGGCGTGGTGGCCGAGCGCGCTACGCCCGAGCAGCAGCAGACCCTGCAAGCGCTGCACGCCGAGCTGGAAGGTGCTGTGGCCGACCGCGAAAAATTCTTTGCCGTCAACGAGCGCTTTCATATGCTGGTGCTGGAGATGGCGGACAACCGCTGGCGCAGCCAGATGGTGGCCGACCTGCGTAAGGTGATGAAGCTCAACCGCCACAACTCGTTGTTCAAACAAGGGCGCATCGAGGATTCATTGACGGAACACCGGGCCATTCTGGAGGCCCTGCTGGCGCGGGATGCCGCCCGCACCATGCAGGCCATGCAGACCCACTTCGCGCAAGGGCTGGAAGCCGCGACTTAAGCTGACCACATAGGCTGACCACTTGGGCGGGCCAGGACCTGCGCGGCATTCCTGAGCACAGCAGTCATTGCAGGACGTAACGAAGCCTGCACGGTGGTTATCATGCCCGGCACCCAAAATTAGGGTTTGTACCAAGTCTTCTCCGAGCACACGGTCCATCCGATGCGTGCAGAGAGCCTCTTGGCGCCCCGCTTTCCTCAGCCCTATGACACCCTCCCCTCGCGATATCGCCAGCGTCCAGACGCTCCCCCAACTCCTGGCCTACCGCGTGGCCAGCACCCCTGAGGGCGAGGCCTATCGCGCCTTCAACCCGGCCACCCATGCCTGGGAGAGCTGGAGCTGGCAACACACGTCGCTGCGGGTGCAGCGCTGGTCAGCAGCCATTGGCGCCATGCAACTGCCGCAGGCGGCCCGCATCGCCATCCTGCTGCCCAATGGGCTGAACGCACTGTGCGCAGACCAGTCCACCTTGGCCACGGGCTGCGTGCCCGTGCCGCTGCATGCCATCGACAACCCCGGCAGCATTGCCTACATCCTGGCCGACTGCGAAGCCTCGATGCTCATCGTGGGCCAGCGGGCGCAGTGGGACAAGATATGCGCTGTGGGCACGCCCTTCCCGGCCCTGCGCGCCGTCGTCTTCACGGACGAAGACGCCTCGCCAAGCGCGGCCGACACGGCAGGCACACCACCGCCGCAGGATGGCCCACGGGTCGGCTCGCTGGCGCAGTGGCTGGAGGGGGCGGCCCAAGCCCCCTCGCTGGCCCAGTGGCCCACTCCCACGCCCCCAGGGGCCGATGACCTGGCCGCCATCGTCTACACCTCAGGCACCACCGGCAAACCCAAGGGCGTGATGCTGTCCCACAGCAATGTGGTCAGCGATGTGAAGGCCGTACTGGAGCGCATTGCGCCCACGGCGCAAGACGTGTTCTTGTCGTTCCTGCCGCTGTCACACACCTTTGAACGTACGGGGGGCTACTACCTGCCCATTGCAGCGGGCAGCTGCGTGGCCTATGCCCGCTCGGTGCCGCTGCTGGCAGAAGACCTGCGAACCGTGCGGCCCACGGTGTTGATCTCAGTGCCCCGCATTTACGAACGCATCCATGCCAAGGTGCAAGAGAAGCTGTCGCGCTCGCCCTGGAAAATGCAGCTGTACGAAGCTGCGCAAAGCAAGGGCTGGGCACGCTTTTGTGCCGCGCAGGGCCTGCCCGCCCCTGCGCCGGACGATGCCAAGGCCGCAGGCTGGATGGCCGCCCTGCCCTGGCCCTTGCTGCGCGCCCTGGTGGCTGCGCCGCTGATGGCCCAGTTTGGTGGCCGCGTGCGGGTGGCGGTGAGTGGCGGCGCCCCACTGTCACCCACCATTGCCAAGTGCTTTTTGGGACTGGGCCTGCCGCTGATCCAGGGCTACGGCATGACGGAGACATCGCCCGTGGTGTCGGTCAACGCGCCAGAAGACAACGACCCCGCCTGCGTGGGCAAGGCCCTGCCCGGCGTGGAGGTGCGCATTGGCGAGAACCGCGAGCTGCAGGTGCGTGGCCCCATCGTGATGAAGGGCTACTGGAAGCGCCCGGAGGACACCGCCAAAATCTTGAACGCCGACGGCTGGCTGGGCACGGGCGACCAAGCCGAAATCGTGAACGGGCGTATCTACATCAAGGGCCGCATCAAGGAGATCATCGTCACCTCCACCGGCGAAAAGGTACCGCCGGGCGACCTGGAGCTGGCCATGCTGGCCGACCCGTTGCTGGAGCAAGCCTTTGTGGTGGGCGAGAACCGCCCCTTCATCGCCTGCGTGGCCGTGCTCAACCCGCGGGAATGGCAGCACCTGGCCGCCGACCTGGGGCTCAACCCGCAAGAGGCCGACAGCCTGCAACACCCCAGCGTGCACCGCGCCGTGCTGGCCCGCATTGAAAAGAACACCGCCAGCTTTGCACGCTACGCCGTGCCCCGCGCCGTGCACCTGACGCTGGCGCCCTGGACGATTGAGAACACCTTCATGACGCCCACCCTCAAGCTCAAGCGCACCAACCTGATGGGGCATTTTGAGCAGGCGATTGAAGGCATGTACCAAAAGCCCGGCGGGCGCTGACGCACTGAGGCCTTAAAGCACCAGCGCATGGTCTCCCGCATAGGCCACTCCAAACCGGTTGGACACAAAGTCTGCCAACGCCACGGCCTCTTGCCCCACAAAGCCTTGCTGCGGCAACCGCCCCTGGGCGACCAGGTCCAGCGCGGTGCAAATGCCTGCGGCAGTGGTGAGCTGGATGGCGCTGAGCCGGTGGCCCGCCAGTTCGGTGCCCACAATGTGGGCCGAGTACGACTCTTGCAGCAAACGCCCACCGCGCAGACCCGAGGCCGTGGCAAACACCACGATCACGTCCTGATCGGTGGTGGGGATGGCGGTTTCCAGAATGTCTTTGAGCAAATCGCGCCGCTCGCGCAGACGCAGGTCGTTGAGCAGCAGTTTGAGGATGGCGTTGTGGCCTGGGTAGCGGATGGACTGGTAGTCCACCTGCCGGGCCTTGCCTGCGAGCGTTTCGGTGAGCGTGCCCAAGCCACCCGAGGTATTGAAGGCCTCGTACTCCACCCCATCCAGTGCAAAGGTCTCCAGGCCTTCGAGGGCGGGCACGGTGGTGCGCACGCCGTCCACAATGGCTTCGCAGGGGTTGCAGTACTCGTTGATGAGGCCCTCGGTGCTCCAGGTCAGGTTGTAGCGCAAGGCGCCCTGGGGGTAGCGTGGCAGTGCCCCCACGCGCATGCGCAGCGTGTGCAGGGTGTCAAAACGCCGGGCCAGATCGTTGCCCACGATGCCGATGAAGCCTGGCGCCAGGCCACATTGGGGCATGAGCACACTGCGGGCGCTGGCCGCCAGGGCGCGGATGGCCTGGGTACTGGCCACGTCCTCGGTCAGGTCAAAGTAGTGCACCCCAGCGGCGGTGCAAAGCGTCGCCACCGGCACAGCGCGGTGAAATGGCAGTGCATTGAGCACGGCAAAACGACCGTTGATGGCGGCCTGCAAGCTGGCGTCGTCGGTCGCCCATTGGGTGGACGCCCCCAAGGCAGCCACCTCGGCCAGGCGCGCAGGATCCCGGTCCACCACCAGAACGTCGTAGTCGCGGGTTTGCTGCAGCAACAGCGCCATGGCAAAGCCAATGTGGCCAGCGCCGAGGATGGTGATGGCGTGGCGGGTGGATGGGGTGGTCATGGCAGTGCTCCTGGTATGGGCTTGCGGCATGCCCGCAAGCTGGGGTAGAGATGCCTTGATGCTAGGCAAGGGTGCTGTCAATGTGTAGCCGCCAAACCGTCGAAAGATGGGTTTTGTTTTGTCATACCGGCGAATATCATGGCCACTATGACGTTTGATACCACCACCCACGCCGCCCCACCCGCTTTGCCCGTGCTGGACGCCACCGACCGCCAGTTGCTGAGCCTGCTGCAAGCCAACGCCCGCGAGGGAACAGCCCAGTTGGCGCGCAGGTTGGGCCTGGCGCGCACCACCGTGGTGGCGCGCATTGCACGGCTGGAGCGCACAGGCGTGGTGGCAGGCTATGGCGTGCGGCTGGGCACCCGGCTCGATGCCACCACTGTGCGGGCCTGGTGCAGCATCAGCGTGCTGCCCAAGGCTGCGCCCGCCGTGCTGCGTGCACTCGAGGCGATGGCCGAGGTTGAAGAGGTGTCGGCCGTGAGCGGGCCGTTTGACTACCTGGTGTTTTTGCGCTGTGGCAGCCACGAGCAGCTAGACACATTGCTCGACCGCGTGGGCCAGCTCGAGGGCGTGCACCAGACGCAGACCAGTATCGTGCTCAGCCGCAAGATTGACCGGCGAACTATTGGGTGACATTCCCCTGAGCGGCTGCGCCGCGCCACCCCTTCTCTCGACTCGCTGCGCGCATCGGGAAGGGGGACGCAGCCAGCGCGGCGGGGCGGTGCGGTGCGGTCGGCGTAGGCCCTTGCGCGGCAGCCCTGGCCTGGGCCGCATCAGTCATGACCAGCACGCCCGCAATCAAACACTGAATACTATGAATATAGGAGCTGCCTGCGCCTATCTATCAGGCGCTAGAGGCCATTTTTTCCTGATTAGCTACTTACCTCAGATACCCGCAGCACTTTCAAAGGCAGTGGCCCAGCAGTCACCAAGGCTTTCAACAGCCTGGGCAGCATGGCAGGCAGATCAAAGCGGCGGTTGAATCGCCAGCAGAACTCGGCCAAGTAGCGCTGTGCATACCTGGTATGGTCAAACGAGTGATAGGTGCCCGCCATGCTGGTCTTGAGGTTGCCCAGCAAGGTGTTCACCCAACGCAGCTGAGGTGTCTGTGCCCCCTTGCGCCCACCGCCAGTCACGTAGCGCTCATGCGTAGCCTGCGCCTGCTGCACTTGCGCAAAGGCCCGAGTGCCGTCGCTGACCACGTGGCAGCGCGCCGCTAGGTGAGCCTGTGCCCATTGCCGCATGTGCTCGTTGGTGAAGTCCGCCACAGGTGTCAGGCACATGTACAGGGGCCGGCCATCGGTGCTGGTCTGCACCGCAGCGACGAAGGCCGTCTTGTTGGCTGCGCGGCGCCCGCCGTTGATGTGTCCTGCCCGCTCGCCCCCAAGGTAGGCATCGTCAATCTCCACCCGCCCTTGCAGCAGGTAGCGCGCATCGCGCTGGGCCATGGCCTGCATCAGTTTGTGCTTCATCAGCCATGCCGTTTTGTAGGACACGCCCAACTGGCGCTTGAGCGCCAGGGCGCTGATGGCATTCTTGTTCTGCGTCAGCAGGTACATGGCCAGGAACCACAGCCTCAGGGGCACATGGGAGTGTTCCATTACAGTGCCCACGATGGAGGAGCTTTGGTAGCCACAAAGGAAGCACTCCCACAGCAGTCGACCCGTGCCATTGCGGGTGTGAAAAAAGCGCTTGCAGCCGCAGTGCGCGCACCGCCAGCCCAAGGGCCATCGTGCGCCCACCAGGGCCTGCTCGCACTGCTGCTCGCTGCAGTAAAGGCTCTGAAACTGAGGCAGTGACAGGCCCCGTTGGAACTGGATCGCGTTGATGGACATCGCTTGCTCCTTGGCGCCGAGAACTCGGCATGTCCGTTGGAGTCCTGCGCCTAGGCTTTGTTCTGCTCACTCTGAGATATGTCGCTAATCAGGCATTTTTTTGCGCAAGCCCTCAGGCCTCGAACTGCGTCGGGTTCTTGCCCTGGATGGGGGCATAGAACGCCTTGATGGCGGCCATGTCGGCGTCCAAATCGCCGGTGGGCTCGAACACCGGCCCGAGGCCGCCCACCTTGCGGCCGTAGTCCACAAACGCGAGCACGATGGGCACGCCTGCCTGTTGGGCGATGAAATAGAAACCCGTCTTCCAGTGCCGCGTTTTGCCGCGCGTGCCTTCGGGCGGCACGATGAGTTGCATGGGGCCTGTTGCGTCCCTGATGGTTTGGGCAGAACGCGCAACGAGATTGGTGGACTGCTCCCGGTTCACCGGGATGCCCCCCAGCCAGCGCATCACGCCACCAAACGGCGCTCGGAACAGGCTGTGCTTGCCCATCCAGTACACGCGCAGGCGCAGTGTGAAAGCGAGCATCAGCGTGTATGGCAAATCCCAATTGCTGGTGTGGGGTGCGGCAATCAACACGCTTTTGGCCGCGTGGGATGGCAAAGCGCCTTCTATCCGCCAGCCGGTCAAACGCAAAGTAGCCACAGAAAAGGCGCGCAGCAAGGTGTTGACCACCGGGGTGTCAAAAATGGTGTGGTGCATGGACAAAAAGGAAACGCCCCCTGACAGGGATCTGCCGCAAGTATCGCCGAAACTTTTTGCGACATTTGCAGGGGCATAGCTGCGGATTGGTCAGGCCATTTAGCTATTAAATTAATAGCTATTAGCGCTTTCCAATAAAGGCTTGGATGGCATTTTCACCCACAACGCCTACTTTGCAGCACCTGGGCAAATGGGATAATCCGCCGCTGCACGAGGGGATTGCAGCACGGCTGCCTCACCCGGACCTGGCGCGCTCCTGCGCCGCCGCGCTCACTTTGTTTTTTCTTTTTTGAATCCTGTGGAAACCAAACTCAGCCCTTGGCGCATGTCCATCGCCCCGATGATGGACTGGACGGATCGCCACTGCCGTTACTTTCACCGCCTGCTTACGCAACACACGCTGCTGTACACAGAAATGGTGAATGTAGGGGCCATCATCCATGGCGGCACCGAACGGCACCTGCGCTACAACGCCGAGGAACACCCGGTGGCCCTGCAGCTGGGCGGCAACGAACCCGACAAACTGGCCCAGGCCGCGCGGCTGGGCGAGGAATGGGGCTATGACGAGATCAACCTGAACTGCGGCTGCCCCAGCGACCGTGTGCAGCGCGGTGCGTTTGGCGCCAGCCTGATGAAAGCGCCCCAACTGGTGGCCGACTGTGTGAAGGCGATGAAGGACGTGGTGACGGTGCCCGTGACGGTGAAGCACCGCATTGGCATCGACAAAGACGAGAGCTATGGCTTTGTGCGCGACTTCATCGGCACCGTGGCGGACGCGGGCTGCACCGTGTTCATCGTGCATGCGCGCAATGCCTGGCTACAAGGCCTGAGCCCAAAGGAAAACCGCGATGTCCCACCGCTGCGCTATGAGGTGGTGCACCACCTGAAGGCAGAGTTTCCGCAGTTCACCATCGCCATCAACGGAGGCATCACCACAGATGCGGTGGTGCAGCAGCAGCTGGAGCACCTGGACGGCGTGATGATTGGCCGAGAGGCCTATCACAACCCCTGGTGGCTGGCACGCTGGGACTCGCTCTACTACGGCAGCCAGGGCGGTGTGCCCTGCCCCCTGAGCCGTGAAGAGGTGGAACTCGCGATGGTGGAGTACATGGAGCGCGAAGCTGCACTGTATGGCACGCCCTGGGCGCACATTGCCCGCCACATGCTGGGCCTGCGCCACAGTTTGCCGGGCGCGCGCATCTGGCGCCAAGTGTGGAGCAATCACCTGCTCAAAGACCGCCCTGCTCGCGAAGTGTTTGCACTGGCCCAACAGGCAGTGGCAGAGTCCTTGCTCCACCACCAAGAGCATTGATCGTTCAATGACCTGCTGGGTCTGGGTCTGGGTCTGCGTTTAGGTTTGTGCCCGGCGACCCAGCCCATCCTCGCTATGCGCCAAGGGCCATTTGCTTGTCCAGCCAGGCCAATAGTGGCTGGGGGCGCCCGAACAGATACCCCTGCAGGCACTCGCAATGGCTTTGGATGAGGAAGTCTGCCTGCGCCTGCGTCTCGACCCCTTCGGCTACCACCCGCAGCTTCAGGTGGCCAGCGACCGCCAGGATAGATTGCACGATGGCCGTATCGTTGGGGTCCCCCGGGGTATCCTGGACAAAGCTCTTGTCAATCTTGAGCTCGTACAGCGGCAGCCGCTTGAGGTAGGCCAGGCTGGAATAGCCGGTGCCAAAGTCATCGATGGAAAACCGCACGCCCAGCTGCACCAGCTCCGTCATGCGGGCGATGGTGTCGTCCAGGTTCTCAATCAGCAGGCTTTCGGTCACCTCCAGGATCAGCAACTCGGGCTTGGCGCCGGTGGCGGCCAGCACATTGCGGATACGCTCCACAAAGTCTTCTTGCCGAAACTGCCGCTCGCTCACATTGACAGAGATTGACAGCGCCTGCCCTTGGGCCTGCAGCTTGGCCAGGGCATCACAGGCCTGGCCAATCATCCAGTCGCCCATGCGCAGGATGAGCCCTGATGCCTCTGCCAGGGGAATGAAGCGGCTGGGCGGCACGTTACCGCGCTCGGGGTGGTTCCAGCGCATCAGCAGCTCGCCGCCCACCACGGCGCCCTGGGCATTGACCTGGGGTTGCACATACACCGCCAATTGCCCTTCGGCTGCGGCTTTCTTCAGGTCTTGTTCCAGCGCCAGGCGCTCTTGCACATCGGCCTGCATCGCGGCTTCATAAAAACGGATGCGATTGCGCCCCATGTCTTTGGCGCGGTACATGGCGGTGTCTGCTTCGCGCAGCAGGTCTTCGGTGCCCTCGGCTTGCTTGGGAAACAGCGTGATGCCGATGCTGCTGGTGCTGCTGTAGAGATGGGTCTGGATGCTGTAGGGCACCTCCAGGGCGGCACGCACGGTCTCGGCCACAAGCAATGCAGCCCTGCCCGCCCCTTCGATGTCAGCCCCCAAATGCCCGATCAGCATCACAAACTCGTCCCCACTGAGGCGCGCCACCGTGTCGCCCGGGCGCAGCAGGCTGAACAGGCGCTGCGCCACCTGCTTGAGCATGGCATCACCCACCGTGTGGCCACGGGCATCGTTGATCTGCTTGAAATTGTCCAGATCGACAAACAGCACCGCCCCCATCTGCTTGGAGATTTGTGCGGCCGCGACAGCCTGCTCCATGCGGTCCATCAGCATGCGGCGATTGGGCAGCTGGGTGAGCGCATCAAAGTAGGCGAGCTGGTGCGAGCGGGCCTCGGCGTTTTTGCGCTCGGTGATGTCTCGCGACAGCGCGATGAAACACGGTGGCTCTCCAGGTCCCCCCCCGGGTTTGCGGGCTATGGACAACTCAAACCAGTAGGGTTGGCCTTGCAAGTCCAGGCGAAATTGATGGCCTGCCGAGTAGCCGGTGGCTGTTGCCGCCTGAATGGCGGCGCGGCAGCCAGCGGCTGCGTCAGGCTGAACAATGTCTTCCAGCTGCATGCCCACGAAGTGGCGGGCCGGCTCGGCCAGTGGGGCAAGGTGCCCGCTGCGGCAGTAAGCAATGCGCCCATCGGAGCCGATTTCCATGAGCAAGTCTGGAATGGCATTGAGTGTGCTGGCCAACTCGTCGCGCGCGCCACGCAGCTCAGCCGTCATGGCATAAGCCAATGCCTCAGCCCGGGCGCGTCCGGTGGCCAGCAGCCAGGCAAACCAGCCCAGCACCAAGCTGAGCAAGGCACCAATCAATGCAGAAAGGTGGTGCGTTTCGTACTCATAGCGATCTTCAAAGGCAGGCAGCGGCACCATGCGCAGATTCCAGGTATGCCCCCCGAACACCATGGGGCGAATGACCTGCCGTTGTGCCTGCCCGTGCTCAAGGCGGGCATCGGTGTACAAGTAGCTGCTACCGTCCTGGGCATCACCGTCCAGCACATCCAGGCCGATGTCAGAGTCAAACTCTCTGGACAGCCCGGCAACCACCTCTGCCAAATGAAAGGGGGCAGACACCCAGCCCAACAATGCAGCACGGCGCTGTTGCAACGTGTCCAGCGCGGCACCGTTGGCATAGATGGGCAGGTACATCACCAAACCCCTGGCGCCCCCCGCTGGTTCGTCTTGCGCCAGCGGCAACAGGGCGGACACCGCCAGGGCACCCGTGTCTGCCGCGCGGTCCAGCGCCTCGCGGGCCGCAGGAACCATATAGGCATCCAGCCCCAGAACACGCTGGTTTTCAGCATCCAGGGGCTCGATGTGGGTGACTGCAGCGTAGGTGGGCCGATCGCCCGGCGGGCGCACGGTGTACTGGGGAAAGCCGCGCTGTCGCATGTCCTCAATGTGCGATGACAGAGACGCCGCAGGGAGCTTCAAAATGAGCGATATTCCCTTGAGCCCCGGGCGAGTCTCTTGCAACTGCAGTGAGCTGACATAGGAGCGAAACTCCTGGCGGTCAATGCGCTCCGAGCCCTCGAAGTAACCGCGCGTGCCACGCAAAACCATCTCGTAGGTGGCCATGCGGTCAGCCAGGTTGTAGCCAATGCGCTCCGCAGCGACCTGAAAGTTCACGTCCCGCCGGTCTCTGCTGCCGCGCTCCTCACTTCGCCAGTGGGCATAGGTCAGCCCCAGCATCACCAGCGACAGCACAGGCGCCAACACCCAGCCCCAGAGGCGCTGTAGTGCTGAAGAATGTCCCGGTAAGGTGGGGATTGCTTGTGGGGGTGGGAGCATCGTTCGGTCTAGGGGCCCAACCAGCCTTTTGGCCGGCACGCAGCAAACAGCATAGCCGCCTGCACCAGCGCATTATCAACATGCCCAGATAGCTCAGACATGATTTTTTACAATGTGTGCACACCTACGGCGCAGGCTGGTGCGGTGGTGGCGCCAGCGAGTGTGTACGCTATCCCAGCCCGATGGCCGATGGCCGATTGCAGGGTGACATCACCCAAGCACAGCACCGCCCACCAAGATAACCCTCAGAACATCGCACCATGTCACCGATTGATTTGGAATTCGAAGAATCTCAGTTTCGTGCCTTTTATGCGGACCACCTGCCCCAATTGCAGGCGGCATGCGCTGGCGTGATCCACACTTTGGAGCAGTTGGTGGCGGCTGCCCCGGGGATAGAGGTCTCCAAGGTGGAGGGCCGCGTCAAAGACGTTGACGAGTGCATTCGCAAGTTCCGCCGCAAGTACCGGGCGGCCCTGGAAGAGAGCAACACGCCGTATGAAATCCAGCCATGGATCACCGACTTGATCGGCGTGCGGGTGGTGTGCCTGTATGAAGACGAGCTGGAAAAAGTGGCCCAACTCGTGCAGTCGCAATACGCCGTGATCGAGGTCACCAACAAGGCCGCAGCCGTGGAAAGCACGGAAACCGAGTTTGGCTACAAAGGCCTGCACCTGGACCTGCGTGCCAAAGCCTCCCCAAAAGCCCAGGCTGAATCAGCAACAGAAGCCCCCTGGCCTTTCGAGCTACAGATCCGCACCATCATCCAAGACTCGTGGAGTGTGCTGGACCACAAGATCAAGTACAAAAAGTCCATTCCGGGGCAGCTCAAGCGGCGCATCAATGTGCTGTCGGCGTTGTTTGAGCTGGCAGACCGCGAGTTCTTGCAGATCAGAGATGCCACGGCAGCAGAGTTGCTGCAAGCGCCAGACGAAACCGCAGAGCCCGCAACCGAAGCGCAGCAAGATGCCCTACAGGCGCCCAAGGCATCGGCACTGGGTAGCGAGCTCAACGCGTTCACCTTCCTCAAGATTGCCAACCACTTTTTCAAAGACTTCGAGTTCGAGGCCTCCAAGGTGGACAGTTTTGTGGCCGATATCCAGCTGTGGCAGCCCGGCATGACCCGCTCGCAATTCAATGAACTGCTGCGCCACACCATTGGCACCATCAAACGCTACAAGCAGCATTTTGAAGAGCAAAACCCGCAGGCCTCGTTCAACCCGTTTACGGTGATGCGCCACTGCCTGTACCTGGGCCAAAAGGGCAAGTTTCGCCCGGCTTTGCGCAATGTGGCGCGACAGGCCTTTGAGAGCTGGCTGCTAGAAAACCAGACCTGAACGCTTGGCAAGGCTTAGTTCATCAAAAAAATATGCTACCAGCGCCCTATGGAAAAGCGCTGGAAGCTATATTTTTTTATAGCAAAAATCCCTTGTAAATGGGCAGGTAGCATGGCAATCCCGGGCGCCAAGTTGTCGCCAAGGCGACTCGCGATTGGTGGTTTTACTCCATTCATTTGTTGCGGAGTGCTGCTATATTGCACTGCAACATAACGGAGTTTCGCCCCATGCTCTACCAGATCTACGAAACCCAGCGCTCCCTGATGGAGCCCTTTGCTGACTTTGCGCAAGCAGCATCCAAACTCTTCAGCAATCCGGTTTCGCCGTTCAACCAGGTCCCGCTGGCACAGCGCCTGTCGGCTGGCTACGACCTGCTGTACCGCCTGGGCAAAGACTACGAAAAACCCACCTTTGACATTCCCAGTGTAGATGTGGACGGCGTGGGGGTGGCCATCCATGAGCGCATTGAGCTGGACAAGCCATTTTGCGAACTGCGCCGCTTCAAGCGCTTTTCAGACGATCCTGCCACCCTGACCAAGATCAAGGGTCAGCCGGTGGTGCTGATCGTGGCCCCCCTGTCTGGCCACTACGCCACGCTGCTGCGCGACACCGTGCGCACCATGCTCAAAGACCACAAGGTCTACATCACCGACTGGAAGAATGCACGCCTGGTGCCCCTGTCCGAAGGTGAATTCCACCTGGACGACTACGTTAACTACGTGCAGGAGTTCATTCGCTACCTGCAAGGGACCTATGGCAACTGCCATGTCATCAGCGTGTGCCAGCCCACCGTGCCCGTGCTGGCCGCTGTGTCCCTCATGGCCAGCCGGGGCGAGACCACACCGTTGACCATGACCATGATGGGCGGCCCCATCGACGCCCGTAAGTCACCCACATCGGTGAACAACCTAGCGATGAACCGCAGCTTTGAATGGTTTGAGAACAACGTGATCTACCGGGTGCCAGACAACTTCCCTGGGGCTGGCCGGCGCGTGTACCCCGGCTTTTTGCAGCACACCGGTTTTGTAGCGATGAACCCTGATCGCCACGCCTCCAGCCATTACGACTATTTCAAAGACCTGATCAAAGGTGACGACGCCAGCGCCGAAGCCCACCGCAAGTTCTATGACGAGTACAACGCTGTGCTGGACATGGATGCGGATTACTACCTGGAGACCATCAGCACCGTCTTCCAGGAGTACAGGCTGGTCAATGGCACCTGGGATGTGCGCTCCCCCGATGGCAAGTTAGAACGGGTGCGCCCCCAAGACATCACCACCACCGCCTTGTTTACGGTAGAGGGCGAGCTGGACGACATCTCCGGCTCGGGCCAGACAGAGGCCGCCCACGACCTGTGCACTGGCATTGTGCGCAAAGAGCAGCGCCATTTGGAAGCCAAAGGTGCCGGGCACTACGGTATCTTCAGCGGCAGACGCTGGCGCGAACTCGTGTACCCCCAGGTCAAGGCGTTCATTGTGGAACACCAGTTGAGCGCCGCACCGGCGAGCAAAACGGCGACCTCTCGCACCGGGGCGGCAGCACCTGCTCCCGCAGAATCGGCAACGGCTGTGGCCGTTACGTCAACGCCGACGCAGCGATCCCGCCGAGCCACCTCGGCACGCAAGGCTTGAGCCCTGCCCAGCCCGCCACAGCGGGCCGCGCCACCACCGCCGAGCTGGCGCGCCGCATTGATGCGGCGCTGCCCCAAACCCAATGCACCCGCTGCGGCTACCCTGACTGCGCCACCTATGCGCAGGCCGTAGCCGTCGGCGAGGCTGGCATCAACCAATGCCCACCGGGCGGTGCACAGGGCATTGAGAGGCTCGCAGGCATCATGGGAGTGCCACCGCTGGCAATGAACCCTGAGCACGGACAAGAATCGGTTCGTGCCGTGGCGTTCATTGACGAAAACTGGTGCATCGGCTGCACGTTGTGCATCAAAGCCTGCCCCACCGATGCCATCGTGGGGGCCAACAAGCTGATGCACACGGTGATAGAGCCGTATTGCACAGGTTGCGAGTTGTGCGTGCCCGCCTGCCCGGTGGATTGCATTGAGCTGGAGAGCGTGACCGGCGAACGTACAGGCTGGGCCGCCTGGAGTGCGGAGCAAGCCAACGAGGCGCGCGAGCGTTACGCTGCACGCCAACAGCGCCTCGCCCAAACCGGGGCGCAGGACGAAACAGCCGCAGACATCCGGCGCACCTTACTGGAAGAAGACGCGGGCCCTGCTGATGCACCTGCGGAGCCACCATTGCAGGACGCAGCGGCCACTCGGCGCGCAGCGATTGCCGCAGCCATGGAGCGCGCAAGACAATTGCGTGCGGGCGGCAGCTGAGGCGCCCCGACACCGCCGGCCGGGCACACTGACCGGGCCTGCACCTTGCCCAACTTGCCAAGTTACCGGGCTGCTAAGGTTTTGTAGACGCCGCACCCCACATACCAGTCGTCCACCTGGCTGACGAACGACATCTTGGTCTGTACCACCCCAGTGGCGGGGTTGGTGATGTCGTATTCCACCCAGCCGGGCCCTTGCTGGGCCTGGGTCACGATGTCGTGCACCAATTGGTCCCCGGCAATGCCCGGAATGTCTTGCACCCGCGTGCCTACTTTGGAGGGGTTGCCTCCAAAGGCCAGGTAGCGGCCCGCTTCATCGAGCACGAACACATACATGTCGCGATCATGAAAGCCTGCCGCCTTGTCTGTGATCCGGCCCAGAAACTGCTCGCGTGGGCTGGAGCGGCGCAATGCCACCGCCTTGCGCACCAGCGCTACCGCCTCTTCCGCCGTACCCTGCTGCAGCCTGAAAGCGGCCACCGCCTGGTTCAGGGTGCTGGCACGCTGCTCCAGAGCCTCGGCCTGCTGCACAGCCAGCCCCACCATCTGCGCGTTGTCCTGGGTAATCTGGTCCAGCTGCTGCACCGCACCGCTGATCTCTTTGAGCCCTGTGCTTTGTTCGTTGCTGGAGTTGGCAATCTCACTCATGCTGGCGGCCACACTGTGAATGCCCCCAGCCATGGCCGAAATCCCTTCGCCCGCGGAGCGAATCAGGCCTGCGCTGCCTTCCACCTGCCCCACAGAGGTCTGGATCAGGTCACGGATCTCGCGGGCGGCCTCGGCAGAGCGCTGGGCCAGCATGCGCACCTCGCTGGCCACCACCGCAAAGCCCCGACCCTGCTCGCCCGCGCGGGCAGCCTCCACAGCAGCGTTCAGGGCCAAGATATTGGTCTGAAAGGCGATACCGTCAATCACGCCAATGATCTCGCTCATGCGGCGCGCACCTTGTTGGATAGCCTCTACGGATTGCACGGCTAGGCCCATGGACTGAGCACCGCTGTCTGCGGCCTGCCGCACCTGGGCGGCCTTTTGATCGGCGCTCAGGGCTGTGTGGGCATTGTTTTGCACGGTCGACGACAACTGCTCAACACTCGCCGCCGTTTCCTCCAGGTTGGCAGCCTGCTGCTCGGTACGGTCGGCCAGAGCCCGATTGCCCTGCGCCAGGCTTTGTCCTGCGTGGGCAACCAGCGCTGCATTGCTGCGAATGTCTGCCACCATGGCCGAAAGTTTGTAGACCATCTGGTCCAGCGAACGGGCCATATCACCCATCTCGTCACGGCTTTGCAGGCTGGCGTGCACGGTCAGGTCACCCTGGGTCGTTTTGCGCATGGAGCCAGCCACCGCCTCCATGTCCTGGGCCATGCTCACCCACAGCGCCAGTTGCACATAAAGCATCAACGCACACGCAGTGGCCGTCAGCCAATACGGTGCAGAAAGCCCTGCCAACACCACGGCCAGTAAGGCAAGCACAGTACCCCATGCCACTTTGCCAAGCCAGCGCATGCGCCGCATCAGCCACAACCCCGGGCTCAATGGAGAAAACGCCGCCATGTCTTTTGTCCCTTGTCTCTATTTGTATATGGGCCATGCTAGGAGGCCGCTCTTACGCTCGGTTGACGAAAGGCGAGGCAGGCGGGTAAACGATAAGGTACTGAAGCCAAACCCAAACCCAAACCCAGCCTAACAGTTTTATTCACGCCGCCTGGGTGAGACTGAAGCAACGCCCCAATGCCGACCCGCCAACAGCCTTCCATGACGCAATCAAGGTAGTGCATGCATCCACCATAATGCAACCCCATGAATTCCCTGCTCTCTCACTTGCAGCCTTATCCGTTTGAAAGGTTGCGGCAACTTTTCGCTGAGGTCACGCCTCCAGCCCACTACTCACCCATCAGCCTGGGCATGGGAGAGCCTCGCCATCCCACCCCGCAATTCATCAAAGACACACTTTGCAACAATTTGGAGGGATTGGCTAGCTATCCCGCCACCGCAGGGGATATTCGCCTTCGCACGGCATTCACCGACTGGATTGCCCGCCGTTACCAGCTTGCACTGAGCCCAGCCACCCAGGTGCTGCCTATCAATGGCTCTCGCGAAGCCCTGTTTGCCTTTGCGCAAACGGTGGTGGATGCAGCCCAACCCGACCCAGTCGTGGTATGCCCCAATCCGTTCTATCAAATCTATGAGGGAGCGGCTTTGCTGGCGGGGGCCACGCCCTACTATGCGCCCAGCGATCCGGCGCGCAACTTTGCGGTGGATTGGGACAGCGTTCCACAGGAAATCTGGAAGCGCACGCAACTGATTTTTGTGTGCTCCCCCGGCAACCCCACAGGTGCTGTCATGCCACTGAGCGAGTGGCACAAACTGTTTGCGCTGAGTGACCGTTACGGTTTTGTGATCGCATCGGACGAGTGCTACAGCGAAATCTACTTCCGTGACGAGCCGCCTTTGGGTGGACTCGAAGCTGCTCACAAGCTGGGGCGCCACGATTTCAAAAACCTGATCTCCTTCACCAGCCTGTCCAAGCGCAGCAACGTGCCGGGCCTGCGCAGCGGCTTTGTGGCGGGCGATGCAGCGCTGATGAAGAGCTTCTTGCTCTACCGCACCTACCATGGCAGCGCCATGAGCCCTATCGTGCAAGAAGCCAGCATTGCCGCCTGGGCCGACGAAGAGCATGTGGTGCAAAACCGCGCCCTGTACCGCAAGAAATTTGCCCAGGTCACCCCGCTGCTGGCGGGCGTGATGGAGGTGGCCCTGCCCGACGCTGGCTTTTACCTCTGGGCCAAAGTGCCCGATGCCTTGGGCATGACCGATGCCGAATTCGCGAAGGCGCTTTTGGCTCAATACAATGTGACGGTGCTGCCCGGCAGCTACCTGGCCCGCGAGGCCCAGGGCAGCAACCCCGGTGCCCAGCGCGTGCGCATGGCCCTCGTGGCCGACACCGAAGAATGCGTGGAAGCCGCACTGCGCATCGTCCAATTCATCCAATCCCGTACTGCTTGAACAACATGAGCCAACAACTGCAAAACACCATTGAAACCGCATGGGAAAACCGTGCCAGCCTGTCTCCAGCGTCCGCCCCCAAGGAAGTGGCTGACGCCGTGGACCAGGTGATTGCCGAACTGAACAACGGCACCTTGCGCGTGGCAACACGTGAAGCCGTTGGCCAATGGACCGTGCACCAATGGATCAAGAAGGCCGTGCTGCTGTCCTTCCGACTCAAAGACAACGAAGTGATCCAGTCGGGCGACCTGACCTTCTACGACAAGGTGCAAACCAAGTTTGCGCACCTGAGCGCTGATGAACTCAAGGCCACTGGCGTGCGCGTGGTGCCTCCAGCCGTGGCACGCCGTGGCAGCTACATCGCCAAGGGCGCCATCCTGATGCCTTCTTACGTCAACATCGGCGCCTACGTGGGCGAAGGCACCATGGTGGACACATGGGCCACCGTGGGCTCGTGCGCACAGATCGGTGCAGGCGTTCACCTGTCGGGTGGCGTAGGCATTGGTGGCGTACTGGAGCCACTGCAAGCAGGCCCCACCATCATTGAAGACAACTGCTTCATCGGCGCCCGCTCTGAAGTGGTCGAAGGCGTTGTGGTCGAAGAAAACTCGGTATTGGGCATGGGCGTGTACCTGGGACAAAGCACCCCCATCTTCAACCGCGCCACGGGCGAAATCAGCTACGGCCGCGTGCCTGCCGGCTCCGTGGTGGTCAGTGGCAACCTGCCCAAGACGGCCGCCAACGGCGCGCCTTACAGCATGTATGCCGCCATCATCGTCAAGCAGGTCGATGCGCAAACGCGCTCCAAGACCAGCATCAACGACTTGCTGCGCGACTGATTTCGCCCACCTGCGACGCGCCTGCGTGATTGCCGCCGAAAATTTGAACAGAGCCCGCTGAGGCTGTTGGCAGACCGATACGAGAGGGATACACCATGAGTACGATGGAGCGGATTCTTCGCCTGATGAGCGAGAAAAAAGCGTCAGACGTTTACCTGTCTGCCAACGCCCCGGCGCTGATCAAAATCAACGGCGAGTGCATCCCGATCAACAACCAGATCCTTCCGCCGGATGCACCGCGCAACCTACTGTCTGAGATCGTTCCCGCAGAACGCATCGAAGAGCTGGAAGAAACGGGTGAGTTGAACATGGGCGTGCCGCTCAATGGTGTGGGGCGCTTTCGCGTCAGTGCCATGCGCCAACGCGGCAGCTACGCAGTGGTGATTCGCTTCATCTCACAGCAAATTCCAGAGTTTGAATCCCTGAATCTGCCATCGGTGCTGACCGAGCTGATCATGGAAAAGCGCGGCTTGATTCTGGTGGTGGGCGCCACGGGCTCAGGCAAGAGCACGACCCTGGCGTCGATGATCGACACGCGCAACGCCGCCATGTCAGGGCACATCCTCACCATCGAAGACCCTGTGGAATACCAGTTCCGCAACAAGAAATCGATCGTGAACCAGCGCGAAATCGGCAGCGACACCCAGTCACTGCAAACCGCACTCAAAAACGCGCTGCGCCAGGCCCCCGATGTGATCTTGATCGGTGAAATCCGCGACCGCGAAACCATGTCCTCGGCCATTGCCTATGCGCAATCCGGTCACCTGTGCCTGGCCACCCTTCACGGCAATAACAGCTACCAGGCCCTCAACCGCATTTTGAGCTTCTACCCCGTGGAAGTGCGTCCCACCATGCTGGGCGACCTGGCCTCAGCACTCAAAGGCGTCATCTCGCAGCGCCTGGTGCGCACTACCGACGGCGGCCGCGTGCCAGCGGTGGAGGTGATGCTGAACACCAAGCTGGTGTCTGATCTGGTGGAAAAAGGCGACTTTTCTGGCGTCAAAGAGGCCATGGAAAAATCCATGGCTGAAGGCTCGCAGACCTTTGAAGAAGCGCTGGCCCATCTGATCATGGAAAAGAAGATCGACCGCAAGGAAGGCATGGCCTACGCGGATTCGCCAACCAACCTGATGTGGCGCCTGCAAAACGACTTTGCCCTGGCCGCCAACGCAGCCAAGGCGCAAAAAGAAGCCCGCGACACCCCCGATGACCAGCCCTCTTTCACCGAGATCGTGCTGGACGTCAAAGGCAGCTGAGCCTCAACGGCACAGCGCCCCTCGAAACCTTGTGATTGCCAATGACCCGTACCCTGCAACTGGCTGAACAGCTGATCTCCCTGCCCTCCGTCACACCTTTGGACGAGGGCTGCCTTGAACTGTTGGCAGCGCGCTTGCAGCCCCTGGGTTTTGTGTGTGAACGGCTGGACAGTGGCCCCGCAGACTTCCGGGTCAGCAACTTGTGGGCAAAACGGCCTGCAGCGCCCGCTGCAAAAGCACAAGCAGCTATCAAAACCATAGTATTCGCAGGCCATACCGATGTGGTTCCCACGGGTCCCTTGGCCCAGTGGAGCAGTGACCCGTTCACGCCTACACACAAAGACGGCAAGTTGTATGGCCGAGGCGCCAGCGACATGAAAACCTCGATCGCCGCCTTTGTGGTGGCGGTCGAAGAATTCCTGGCAGCTTCGCCGGATGCCCCGCTGCACATGGCTTTCTTGCTGACCAGCGACGAGGAAGGCCCATCCGTCGACGGCACCAAGGTTGTGGTGGAGCAGCTCAAGGCGCGGGGCGAAGTGCTGGACTATTGCATCGTGGGCGAGCCCACTTCGGTCGAGCACACGGGCGACATGATCAAGAATGGCCGCCGTGGCACGCTCAGCGGCAAGCTCACCGTGCGCGGCATCCAGGGCCACATCGCCTACCCCCAACTGGCGCGCAACCCCATTCACCAAGCCATGCCCGCCTTGGCCGAACTGGCCGCTACCACGTGGGACCAAGGCAACGCCTTTTTTCCGCCCACCAGCTGGCAGGTCAGCAATATCCATGGCGGCACCGGTGCGACCAACATCATCCCGGGTGATGTGGTGGTGGATTTCAACTTCCGCTTTTCCACTGAATCCACGGCCGACGGCCTGCAACAGCGCGTGCACGCCGTGCTGGACCGCCATGGCCTCGAATACGACCTGCGCTGGACGCTAGGTGGTCAGCCCTTCCTCACCACACCGGGCGAATTGGTCACCGCCGTGCAGCAAGCCATCGTGGGCGAGACAGGCCTGACCACCGAGCTGTCCACCACCGGCGGCACCAGCGATGGCCGCTTCATTGCCCAAATCTGCCCCCAAGTGATTGAACTCGGCCCGCCCAACGCCACCATCCACAAAATCGATGAGCATGTGGTGGTGGCCGACATTGAGCCACTCAAAAACATCTACCGCCGCACGCTGGAAAACCTGCGCACCCAAGCCCTGGACCGCGCGGCGGTAGCAGCATGAGCGCCCCCACCACACTGGCGGCACTCGTCGCACAGGCCGCCCAGCAACTGCAATCTGCCGGCCTGGCGTTTGGCCACGGCACCACCAATGCGCAAGATGAGGCCGCTTGGCTGGTGCTGTGGCGCCTGGGCTTGGCCCTGGACACCGACTTGTCAGAGGCACCGGACTCCGAAGCGCAGCGCCTGGTGTCGGCCGACGAGCAGGCCGCAGTGGCCGCATTGCTGGAGCAGCGCATTCATACCCGCAAACCTGCCGCATACCTGACCCAGGAGGCTTGGCTGCAAGGCGTACCGTTCTATGTGGACGAGCGCTCCATCGTGCCGCGCAGCTTCATTGCCGAGTTGCTGGCCGACGGCAGCATTGACGATTTTTTGGGTGAACACACGCACCGAGTCCTGGACCTGTGCACCGGCAACGGCAGCTTGGCTGTGTTGGCGGCCATGGCTTACCCAGACATTGAAGTCACCGGCGCTGACATTTCGCCCGATGCGCTGGCTGTCGCGCGCATCAACGTAGACAAGCATGACCTGGAGTCGCGCATTACGCTGCAGTTGTCAGATGGCTTGTCCGCGCTACCCGGTCCTTGGGATTTGATTCTCTGCAACCCGCCTTACGTCAACGCCCAAAGCATGTCTAGCCTGCCTGCTGAATACCGGGCCGAGCCTGAGCTGGCGCTGGCGGGTGGCACTGACGGCATGGACTTCATCCGCCAACTGCTGCAAGACGCCCCATCGCGCATGGGTGAGCATGCCGTGCTTGTGCTGGAGATCGGCAACGAGCGCGAATTCTTTGAAGCAGCCTTCCCCACATTGCCTGTGTTTTGGCTGAATACCAGCGCGGGTGAAGACCAGGTTTTGCTGGTGACTCGGCAGGCCTTAACCGCCCAATCCCGGCTCACGGCACAATAGAGGGTTACGGGCCACCCAATTTTGCGTCGGTTGCCCCTTTACGGCAGCCTATAGCCCCAGCTTCTTAACGCCACCCGCCCCGTGCGGGTGCGCTTTTTTCTGAACTCCGGATGATCACCCTCAAGAACGTTACCTTGCGACGCGGCGCCAAAGTCGTGCTCGACAGCGTTTCCGCCACCATCAACCCTGGCGAAAACGTGGGCCTCGTAGGCCGCAATGGTGCAGGCAAGTCGAGCCTGTTTGCCTTGCTCAGCGGCAAACTCCATGAAGACGGCGGAGATTTCCACATCCCCAGCAGCTGGCGCATGGCCGAGGTGGCGCAGAACATGCCCGAGACCGACCAATCGGCCACCGACTTTGTGCTGGAGGGCGATACCCGCCTGGCCGAAGTCCAGCAACAGTTGCTCGACGCGGAAGCCAGCGACGACGGCATGGCCATCGCCCATGCCTATTCAGACCTGCACGACGCCGGCGCCCACGATGCCGTAGCACGTGCACAGGCATTGATTTTGGGCCTGGGCTTTCGCGTCAGCGAACTGGACCACCCCGTCAACAGCTTTTCGGGCGGCTGGCGCATGCGCCTGCAACTGGCCCGCGCACTGATGTGCCCCAGCGATTTATTGCTACTGGACGAGCCCACCAACCACTTGGACTTGGACGCCCTCGTCTGGCTTGAAGCCTGGCTCAAGCGCTATGCAGGCACCATGATCGTGATCAGCCATGACCGCGAATTTCTCGATGCCATCACCAACGTCACCCTGCAAATCCAGCAGGGCGAGTTGAACCGCTACGGCGGCAACTACAGCAAATTTGAAGAGTTGCGTGCCCAGCAGCTCGAATTGCAGCAAGCCAGCTTCGCCAAGCAGCAAGAGAAGATGGCCCACTTGCAGAAGTTCATCGACCGCTTCAAGGCCAAGGCCAGCAAGGCCAAGCAGGCGCAAAGCCGCGTCAAACAACTCGAACGCATGGAGAAGATTGGACCGGTGCTGGCCGAAGCCGACTTCACCTTTGAGTTCAAGGAACCGGCCAACCTGCCCAACCCGATGCTGGCCATCAGCGATGCATCGTTCGGCTATGTGGACGACGAAGGCACGCCCACCACCATCCTCACGGGTGTGAACCGCTCGGTGCTGGCCGGTCAGCGCATTGGTATTTTGGGCGCCAACGGCCAGGGCAAGTCCACTCTGGTCAAAACCATCGCCCGCACCATGAAAGCCCTGGGCGGCAGCGTGACCGAAGGCAAGGGCCTGAACATCGGCTACTTTGCCCAGCAGGAACTTGACGTGCTGCGCCCCAGCGAAAACCCGCTGGAGCACATGATCCGTCTGGCCAAGGAACTGGGGGCCGACGCCAAGCAACCCAGCCGCGAGCAAGATCTGCGCAGCTACCTGGGCACCTTCAACTTCACGGGCGACATGGTCAAGCAGGCCGTGGGCACTATGAGCGGGGGCGAAAAAGCCCGCTTGGTATTGGCCATGATCGTCTGGCAGCGTCCCAACCTGCTGCTGCTGGACGAACCTACCAACCACCTGGACTTGGCCACCCGCGAAGCCCTCGCCATGGCCCTCAACGACTTTGACGGCACCGTCATGCTGGTCAGCCATGACCGCTCGCTGCTGCGCTCGGTCTGCGAAGACTTCTGGATGGTGGGCCGTGGCGTCGTGGGGCCCTTCGATGGTGATCTGGACGACTACCAGCGTTACCTGCTGGAAGAATCCAAGCGCCTGCGCGAGCAGGCCCGACTGGATGAAGTGGCTTCACGTTCCGTGGGGACCACAACACCATCGACCCCAGCGCCTGCGCTTGAAAAGACCGCCGAAGTGGCCAAGCCCCCCGCAGCCCCACCACCGGCGACAACCCCTGCAGTGCGCGACAGCAAAGAGCAGCGCCGCCTGGATGCCCAAACCCGCCAGCAACTCGCAGACAAGGCCCGCCCCCTCAAGAAAGAGCTGGAGCAAATCGACAAACGGCTGGCGGCACTGTCTGCCGAACGCGCAGACCTGGAAGAACGTCTGACACAACCGCTGCCCCCTGCAGAGATTGCAGACTGCGGCAAACGGCTCAAACAAGGAAACGATGAAACTCAGGCGCTGGAGGAACGGTGGCTGGAAGTTTCAGGGGCCCTGGAAGAAATGGGCGCCACAAGCACACTGTAATGTGCAATAAAGTGTATATTTTTTGCAATCATATTGGGCGCTATCGCTTACATATCGGGTGTAGGTGGCTACATTTTTTATAGCAAACCCACCCATCGCAAAATCGTTGCATTTTTTTGCAGAATGGCGTCAACCTGTACTGCGGCGAGCGCGTTGTTGGTCTATCACAGGAGTTTTCCAGTATGAACCGCACCGCAATCTTGACCGCTTGGCCCGACGACGAACGCGATCGCAAACGCGCCCCAGCGCGCTGCTGAAGCGTTATGCGGCCCCTCACAGGACCGCTTTGCGCCTGAACCTCCCCCTTCATTCCTTAAACCCCGCTCTGCGGGGTTTTTTATGCCTTTCACCCCAGCTGCTTTAAAAAATATTGCAGCAGCCTGTCAACCCAAGGTAAACGGTGTGCGTTGTAGGTCTATCTCAGGAGTTTTTCTCGTATGAACATCACTGCAATCTTGACCGCTTGGCCCGACGACGAACGCGATCGCAAGCGTGCCCCAGCCCGCTGCTGAAGCAGGATACCGTTCCCAAGAACGGATGCGATTTAAGATCACATCCTCCTGAAACCCCGCTTTGCGGGGTTTTTTCATGGGCTGGTGCCATGTTTTTTCTCGATTGACCTGTCAACCGTCTGTTTCTGAGCCGCGTTAAAGATCCATCTAAGGAGCTTTTCAGCATGACAACCACCGCAATTTTGAACGCCTGGCCTGACGATGAGCGCGATCGCAAGCGCGCTCCAGCCCACGCTTGACAACGAAAGCGCATCAATCCACATACGGTGTCATCTAAGCGCCCAATAAAAAACCCCGCTGAGCGGGGTTTTTTATTGGGCGCTTTGCCCTGTAGCTTGGGCGATGGCTGTGGGATTCACTCAAAGAGCAGATCCATACAGCACGCCCACCGGCATCGGCTTTAGCCCATGTGCAAACCGCCATTTACGGAGAAGTCGGCCCCCGTGGCGTAGCCCCCCTCTTCCGAGGCCAGCCAGGCAATGATGGACGCGATTTCGCTGGGCTCACCCAGGCGCTTGACGGGCACGGTGGCCACAATTTTTTCCAGAACGTCCGGGCGAATGGCCTTGACCATGTCGGTGCCGATGTAGCCAGGGCTTACAGTGTTCACCGTTACGCCCTTGGTGGCCAACTCTTGCGCCAAGGCCATGGAGAAGCCATGCATGCCCGCTTTGGCTGCGGAGTAGTTGGTCTGGCCTGCTTGGCCCTTCTCGCCATTCACGCTGCTGATGTTGATGATGCGGCCCCAGCCCTTTTCCACCATGTCGGCAACCACTTGCTTGGTCACGTTGAACATGCTGTTGAGGTTGGTTTCGATCACCGCATCCCAGTCTTCGCGGGACATTTTTAAGAACATGCGGTCACGGGTGATACCGGCGTTGTTCACCAATACATCGATGGTGCCGTGCTCGGCCTTGGACTTGGAAAAGGCCTCCACGGTGGAATCCCAATCGCCCACATTGCCAACCGATGCGTAGAACGAGTACCCCAGCGCCTTTTGTTCTGCCAGCCATTTGCCATGGTCGCGTGTAGGGCCACAGCCAGCGATGACCTTGAAGCCATCTTTGTGCAAACGCTGGCAGATGGCGGTACCAATGCCGCCCATGCCACCGGTTACATACGCTACTTTTTGGCTCATGCGATTTCTCCTTGTGTTAGTAATCTGCCTCGCACCACTCTACCCAAGATTTATGTGCTCCCAGTGCAGGTAAACACTGGGGCATGTGGTCTTTTTGAAAAAAAGTACGGAAACAGCTGAGCCGTCGCATGGCTACAACGGGCATGAAAAAGGCCGCGCACCTTGCGTGGTGCGCGGCCTTGACACGATCAAGTCAGCCGAAGAACTTAGCGTTCCAGCGCCAACGAAACCCCCATGCCACCGCCAATACACAGTGCGGCCAGGCCCTTCTTGGCGTCACGGCGCTGCATTTCATGCAGCAGCGTCACCAGGATGCGGCAGCCCGAGGCACCAATGGGGTGGCCAATGGCGATGGCGCCGCCGTTGACGTTGACCTTGGCAGGGTCAATGGCCAGTTCTTTGTTGACGGCGCAGGCTTGCGCGGCAAATGCCTCGTTCAGCTCAAACAGATCGACATCGGCCGCATTCCAGCCCGCGCGCTGCAGCGCCTTGCGCGATGCGGGCACAGGGCCCATGCCCATGGTGGCGGGGTCGAGGCCGCTGGTGCCAAAAGCGGCAATACGGGCCAGGGGTTTGAGGCCCAAGGCTGCGGCCTTTTTGGCGCTCATCACCACGACAGCAGCAGCGCCGTCGTTGATGCCCGAGGCATTGCCCGCCGTCACGCTGCCTGCCTTGTCAAAGGCGGGGCGCAGGCCGGCCAGGGCTTCAGCGTTGGACTTGCGATTGATGAACTCGTCGGCATTGAACAGAATCGGGTCGCCCTTCTTTTGCGCCAGGCTCACGCCCACGATTTCATCGGCAAATTTGCCTGCGTCTTGCGCCGCTGCTGCCTTTTGCTGGCTGGCCAGGGCCAGGGCGTCCTGCATGTCACGGGTGATGCCGTATTGCTTGGCCACGTTTTCGGCGGTGATGCCCATGTGGTACTGGTTGTAGACGTCCCACAGGCCGTCCACAATCATGGTGTCCACCATTTTCCAGTCGCCCATGCGCTGGCCGTCGCGCGAGCCGTTGAGCACGTGGGGAGACAGGCTCATGTTTTCCTGGCCACCAGCCACCACGATCTCACTGTCGCCCCAGGCAACAGCCTGGGCCGCCAGCATTACGGCCTTCAGGCCAGATCCGCAAACGGCGTTGATGGTCAGCGCCGGGGTTTCCATGGCAACGCCAGCCTTCATCATGGCTTGGCGCGCAGGGTTTTGGCCCACGCCCGCGGCCAGCACCTGGCCCATGATGACTTCACCGATCTGGTCGGACGACAGCCCCGCGCGTGCGATGGCCTCACGGATCACTACCGCGCCCAACTCGGTCGCAGGCGTCTTGGCCAAAGAACCACCAAACTTGCCCACCGCAGTGCGGGCAGCAGAAACGATAACGATGTCTTCCATGAAAGTCCTTTCTAGGTGAATAGATGTGCCCGAAGCGGCAGCCGGCCAACGCTGTTGCCACTGCGGGGCTTGTCTCGGTGAATATTCTCGCAGCCCTTGCAGTCAGGACTTTTGCTTAACGTAGCGGCCCGGAGCGGGCTCAATCGCCTTGAATTTGGCGCCCTTGCCATAGGCCTTGGGCGCCGCAATCTGCTTGCCCGCATGGGTCTTGAGCCACATCGACCAGTCGGTCCACCAGCTACCGGGGTGTTCAGTAGCGCCGCTGAGCCATTGGTCCAGCGTGGCAGGCAGCTTGCCATCAGCACGTATCCAGTGGCTGCGCTTGTTTTTGGCCGGGGGGTTGATCACGCCTGCGATGTGCCCCGATGCGCCCATGACAAACCGCTTTTTGCCTGGCAGCACCTGGGTGGACGCGTAGGCTGCGTTGATCGGCACGATGTGGTCCTCGCGCGAGCCGTAGATGTACACCGGCAGGGTGAGCTGCCCCAGGTCCATTTTTTCGCCACACACGGTGAGCTTGCCGGGCTGCACTAGGTTGTTTTCAAGGTAGAAATTACGCAGGTACCAAGCGTAAAAAGGCCCAGGCAGGTTAGTGCTGTCGCTGTTCCAGTACAGCAAGTCAAACGGTGGTGGCGTTTCGCCCTTGAGGTAGTTGCCCACCACGTAGTTCCAGACCAGGTCATTGGGGCGCAAGAAGCTGAAGGTGGACGCCAAATCCTGCCCCTTCATCAGCCCGCCCTGGCCCATTTGCATCTCTCGGAACTTCACGAAGGCTTCATCAATGAACACATCCAGGATGCCGGTGTCGGTGAAGTCGATCAGCGTGGTGAGGAAGGTGGCGCTGGCCACGGGCTCTTGCCCCCGTGCTGCCAACACGGCCAGGGCATTGCTCAGGATGGTGCCCCCCACGCAAAAGCCCAGCGCGTTGATCTGGTCGGCCCCAGTGATGCTCTGCACCACGTCGATCGCAGCCATGGCGCCGTCTTCCACATAGTCGTCCCAGGTCTTGTGGGCCAGCTCGTCCTGCGGGTTGCGCCAGCTCACCACAAAAGTACGGTGGCCTTGCTCCACCGCGTAACGGATGAGCGAGTTGTCGGGCTGCAAGTCCAGGATGTAGAACTTATTGATGCAGGGCGGCACCAGCAAAAAGGGCCGCTCGTACACCTTGGCCGTGAGCGGCTTGTATTCGAGCAGTTGGAACAGCTCGTTCTCAAACACCACCGCGCCCTCGGTGGTGGCCACATTGCGCCCCACTTCAAACAGGCTTTCGTCGGTCATCGACACATGGCCCTGGCGCAGGTCGTGCAGCAGGTTCTGCATGCCTTTGGCAATGCTCTCGCCCTTGGTCTCGATGGCTTTTTTCTGCGCCTCGGCATTGAAAGCCAGGAAGTTGCTGGGGGCCATGGCCGCCATCCACTGCTCTACGCCAAAACGGATGCGCGCCCGGGTTTTCTCGTCGCCTTCCACCGCATCGGCCAAGCCCATGAGGGTGCGCGCGTTAAGCAGGTAAGCGGCGGCTGAAAATGCCGCCACCGGGTTGCTGGCCCAGCCTTCGCCGCTGAAGCGGCGGTCTTTCACCTCAGGCGTGCCTTGCAGGCTTTGGGCCCACAGCGCCTGGGCTTCTTTCATGTACTGATCTTGCAGCGCCTGCAACTTGGCAGGGGCCAACTGCACGGAAGGCGCCTTGCCCGGCGCGCCGCCCAGGTCCAAGTGCTGGAAGGATTGCAGTGCCTTGGCCCAGCTGTCTCCAAAGATCTGTTGGAATTGCTGGGCGCTTTGGGCCCAGAGTGCTTCAGAATTCATGCTGCTTCCTCAAAGGTTAGTCAGTCGCACGGGGCTTTGAAGTCATTGTTGCCCACTGCCTGGGGCATGGCAACCCGCATTCAGCGTTTCACCCACATACACCAATGTACCTTGTCCTTATTGCCTGGCTCTATGTCACCCTGATGATGGCGGTGGCCGAGGCCAGCAGCCCCACGGGCACCCTGTTTGGCGCCATCATGACCTTTGTGCTGTATGGCCTGCTGCCCATGGGCATCGTGGGTTACATCCTGGGCACGCCATCGCGCAAGCGGGCCATCAAGGCGCGTGAGATGGCAGAGCAAGCGGCCTACGAAGAAGCCCAGGCGCGCAAGTCTGAGGACGCAGCAGCTTCAGCCGCGCCAGATGCAAGCGGCCAGCCGCCCGCTGCCGCCGAGCACCGCAGTGTCCCGCCGGTGCGAAAAGAACCGTGACGACTGCGTGACGGTGCACCAGCCTGGGCTGCTGTCGTTGCCGTAGATGGCCGTGACGCCCAGGGCCTGCAAGCGCAAACGGGCCAGCGCGGCCAAATCTGCCAGCCACTTGCCGGGCTGGGTGGGCGACGGGGCAAAACAGGTGGTGTATTGCGGCGCGTGCGCACAAAACCCCTCACGCACTTCAGCCCCCACTTCGAACGCATCGGGCCCAATGCAAGGCCCCAGCCAGGCCAGGGTGTCGGCAGCCACAGCCGCAATCCCAGCCCTATCATTTGCTACATTTTTTATAGCTAATAGCGCTTGTTGCATGAGCGCTAGCGCCGTATTTTGTTCAAAAATGGAGCGCATCGCAGATTCCAGAACCCCCACCCCGCCCTGCCCCGCCAGCCCCCGCCAACCGGCGTGGGCCGCGGCCACCACCGTGCCGCTGCGGTGGGCCAGCAGCACCGGCAGGCAATCGGCCACCATGATGGTGCAGACCACGCCCGGGTCGGTGGCTACGCAGGCATCGGCCTCGGTGCCATCGGGGGAGGATTCGCTCAGCGCGGCCACCGCCGTGCCGTGCACCTGGCTCAAGAAAACGGAGCGGGCACCTGGCGTGCGCTGGGCCAGCAGGGCCTGCAGCCGGGCGCGGTTGGCTTGCACGGCCTGCGGGTCATCGCCCACATGGCTGCCCAGGTTCATGCTGGCGTAAGGCCCCTGGCTCACTCCGCCCGTGCGCGCCGTGCACAGCGCGTGCACGCCGGGCGGCGCGGGCCAGTGGGGCACCAGCCAGTGCTCGGGCAGGGCCCATGCGGCAGGCTGCGTGGGCTCAGCGTCGGTTGCGCGCGTCACGCCGCGTTGTCCGGGCAGGCCGAGGGCTGGGCTTGCTGAAATGCGGGCAAGGCCATGCACGCATCAAATGCGGCCATGGTCAGCGGCAAGCCGTCCAGGTTCACATCAAAGCGCTTGCCGTTGAAGATTTGCGGCACCAGGCAGCAGTCGGCCAGCGTGGGCGCATCGCCCCAGCAATACACCGACGGGGCCAGGCCAGCGGCGGCGCGCTCAGTGGCCAGCAGCACCAGTTGGCGCTCAAAAGCCTCCAGCCCCTGGCGCACCCAGTGGCGGTACCAGGTGGTCTTGGCGTCTTCGTCTGCGCCCAGGGTGCCGGTCAGGTACTTGAGCACGCGGGGGTTGTTCAATGGGTGGATCTCGCACGCCACCATTTGCGCCAGGCCGCGCACGCGGGCACGCGCCAGCGGGGTGCTGGGCAGCAAGGCAGGGCTGGGGTGCAGCTCTTCCAAGTATTCCATGATGGCCATGGACTGGGGCAGCACGGCGCCCTCGTCCGTCACCAGCGCGGGCACCAGCGCATCCCCTACCAGGCTGGCGTAGGCCGGGTCGCGGTGCTCGCCGCGCAGCAAGTGCACCGGCAGGTAGTCATACGGCAGTCCCTTGATGTGCAGCGCAATGCGAACACGGAAAGAGGCCGAAGAGCGAAAGTAGTTGTAGAGCTTCATGGTGAGTGGCCCATAGACAGGCAACAAAAGACGAAAGAAGGCGCGGTGGCGTGGACCGTCGCGGGCATCCACGGGGTGGCAGGCCGATCAGGAGGCGGAGGCAGCGCCCCCCAGCGGGTTGCCGCTGAACACGAGCTTGGTCAGCAGCGCATTGAGCTGGCGTTGTTCTTCCTGCGTCAGTGGGGCCACCAGGCGCTCTTGCACCCGCTGGGCGGCGGGGCGCATTTTCAGCACGGCGGCTTCGCCCTCGGGGGTGATCCACAGGAGCTTGCGGCGGCGGTCCTGGGTGTCGGGCTCGCGCCGTACCCAGCCACGGGCCTCCAAGCGGCCAATGACCGAGCCCGAGGTGGCCGCATCAAACGCCACGCGGGCGGCCAGCGTCACCTGGTCTTCGCCGGGCTGCTCCAGCAGCGCATGCAAGATGGCGAACTGCACAGGGGTCACGTCAAAATCAGCGGCTTCTTCCATGAAAAGCGCCACCGACCGCTGGTGCGCCCGCCTGACCAAATGGCCTGGCGCGGTGTGTAAATCGAAGCTCTGGGGCATGCGCGCGAGTGTAGCGCCCCACCCTGGTGGCGATAGCCGCCCACAGCGCCCCGCAGAGCCCACCGCGCACCTCGAGCGACAGCAAGCCACCGTAGCCCGTGGCACACTGCAAAGTCCTTGCAAACGACCATGCGTTGGCCCCGTTTCCAAACCGCATTCACACAGACAACCAGGAAAGGCAGACATGAGCTACGTGTTTCAACCCGCCCCCGTCACCAGCGTGCCCGTGGTGGGCAGCGGTGCGCAGTTTCCCGTGCACCGCATTTATTGCGTGGGCCGCAATTACGAAGAGCACGCCAAAGAGATGGGCTTTACCGGCCGCGAGCCGCCCTTCTTCTTCATGAAGCCCGCCGACACCATCGTGTACGCCGCCACGGGCGACACCACCCCCTTGCCCTACCCCAGCCTAACGGCCAACCTGCACCACGAGATTGAGCTGGTGGTGGCCATTGGCAAGGGCGGCAAGAACATCGCCGCGGCCGACGCCCTGCAGCACATCTACGGCTACGCCGTGGGCCTGGACATGACCCGCCGCGACCTGCAAAACGACATGAAAAAGCAAGGCCGCCCCTGGTGCATTGGCAAAGGCTTTGACCACAGCGCCCCCATTGGTCCCATCACCCCTGCAGCGCAGGCGGGCGACGTGGGCCGGGCCGCCATCTGGCTGCAAGTCAATGGCGCAGACCGCCAGCGCAGCACCGTGGCCCAGCTGATCTGGAACATTGCCGAAACCATTGAGCACCTCTCCACCGCCTGGGAGCTGCAACCCGGCGACCTCATCTACACCGGCACCCCTGAAGGTGTGGGCGCCGTGGTCACGGGCGATGTGCTGGAAGGTGGCGTGGACGGCCTGGGCAGCATTCGCCTGAAGCTGGTGTAAGCCCGCCTGGGGCTGGCAGCGACGCTCAAGCGCCACGCCAGCCCCCATGCATGCAGCCGAACCTGCCTACACCGCGAATTCTTCACCTGTGGCACTACATATTTCATAGCTGGCAGCGCATGTTAGATCAGCGCTGCGGGCCGATTTGGTTAAAAATCCCCGCATGACCTTCCGCAGCCCCATCAAACACTGCCGCAACTGCGGCACCGCCGTGGTGTACCGCCAGCCCGACGATGGCGACACCAAGCTGCGTGCCGTGTGCCCCGCGTGCAACACCGTGCACTACGAAAACCCGCTGAACGTGGTCGGCACCGTGCCCGTGTTGGCCGACGGCCGGGTGCTGCTGTGCAAGCGCAACATCGAGCCGCGCTGGGGCAAGTGGACACTGCCCGCAGGCTTCATGGAGCTGGACGAAACCACCGCCCAAGGCGCCGCCCGCGAAACCGATGAGGAAGCCGGTGCACAGATCGAGATGGGCCCCCTCTTCAGCGTGCTGAACGTGCCCCGTGTGGGTCAGGTGCATTTCTTTTATCTGGCCCGCTTGCTCAGCGACCAGTTCAACCCCGGCTTTGAAACCATTGAAGCGCGCCTGTTCACCGAAGACGAAGTGCCGTGGGACGAGATCGCCTTCCGCACCGTCAAGGAGACGCTGCAGGCCTACTTTGCCGACCGCAAGGCGGGGGCGTTTGGGCTGCATTGCATTGATATTGAGTGAAGGCTAGCATTTATTAGCTCCTTCTTTCGGATTGGCTATAGTCTCTGGACCAGTCGGCACCGACATCAGCCATCCACGGAGGGTCTTGATATGCACGCGTCCGCAGACTTCGCCCAAAAAAAGTCCGCGTTCAGTACGGAAAGTCTTTCCTTCGTGATAACGGAAAGTTTTATTTATTTCAGGCATACCACTGCGATCTATCCCCAACTCAGAAACGAGAAGCTGTAGAGAATGAGTCATTAAACGCATACTATCCTCTTTCAGAAGTAGCCAATTCGCTTTTGAGTCCTCTCCGACCTCACGGATTTCCGAAATCACACGGATCAAGTTCCGATACCGAATATGAGCAGGAGATTCGGCACGGTAAACCTGAACCATATTATCGAGAACCAGCGCTGACTGGTCATTGGAAAGCGAAAACTGCGGAGCACTGTCGATAACCCAACCTTTTTCACTTCCCTCGGTCCCCTCAACTAGCCGGCGGTCACCAGTACCACCTAAATTAATGAGGGCTGACTGCATCAACTCCTTGGCTTGAAAGCCAGCGATATCATCCTGATAGGGTCTTAGAACCTCGTCAGCTGATGCCTGCAACCTCTGTCTCTCGCTACTTTTACTGACCTCACTCATGGCTCCATGAGTAGCAATTGCAGCGACAAAACCGGCCAAACCATACGCGGGATAAAGCATGGCGCCAGCTTGACCAGCGCCTTTATCTCGATCGACGATGCCACGGTACTCGATAGTCCCAGATGACGGTGGTCGAAGGAAAAAGCTGGTGAGATCAATCGACCGCACGTCTGCGGTCGATTCGACTGGCTGAACTGCTTGACTTGGCGAAACGACGCACAAACTCAGGAGTGCAACGATGATTGCGGTTGTCTGTTGGAAATTAAGCACAATATCCACCTAACCTCGGCACCCTATTTGGAAAAAGGCGCACTAAGCGCATCTTTACCCACCTCCAAGGCCTCAAAGTAAGCATTAGTCAGGCCCGGGAACTTTGATGGCTCGTCCCAACTTTTGTCAGTACCCTTCTGCACATCAACCGGCTGATACCACTCCAGCGCATTCGTATTCAAGTTAACAATATAGCCCACACCTTTGAAAACTGCCTTAGGGTCGCCGGTTGGAATATATGCACTGTAATTCCGCCAAATTCCCAAAGATGAAATATCAACAACCAGAAGTCTCTCAGCTTTATAACGACTTTTCAGCCCGGTGAAATCTGCCTGAGCAATGTTTGGTTCTTTAGAACTTGCGCTTGGCAGAGATTTTATATCCAGAGGTTCAGCTATCGCTACTGCATGCATACCTTTGGCCTCCAAAAGCTTCACGATGCGTTCCTTCAGCTGCGGAAGATCTTCATAGGACAAGGTCTGCACATGCTTAGTGAGAGTCTGGTGATTCATCGAAGCTGCGGCCAAACAAAGCAAGCAACTAGCTCCAGGGAACTGAGTATCCACTTTGGGCAAGCTAGTCATCGCGACTGCAATGCGACCACCAGATGTAGCCAAATCAGGGGAAACTGGTAAGGGCTGCTGTGGCGAAGTCGCACAACCAACAACAAGGGTCGACAAAAATAAAGCCAGAACGGTGAAAAAACGCCTCATTTACATTGCACTCCGATAAAATTCAGTGGATTTTTATTAAGCTATTGAATCCAACCTTGAAAAGCCAACACCAAAATTGAAATTCAAATAGCATGAAAATTATAACACAATCCATTAAGCGCACATTGCACATTAATTTTCAAAAAACATTCACATCAAAATTTTAACTTTTAGCTGCAGACGCAATTTGACGATCCGATGGACAATGAACGCGTGGACAAAGATATAAATTAAGTAACAAAACCCCATAGCCAATGCGCTCTGGCACCCCAATATTCAACCTCATACCCGGAATTAAAATACATACTAGTGCAATTTCAGCCACTGATTTTAAAATTTTGCATAAACTAGAATATCAAAAACACCATAAAACAGAATGCATTAACTATTATCTTAAAAATCACTTAGCCAATTCGTTAATTCCAATCACCCCAAAATCGTTACAAACCGAAACGCAGCGTCACTGCTCCCCAGGCCGCTCGGTCGCTGAAGGCACCACCACCCCAGGCACGGGGTTGGCCGCAGCCTCGGTCGGTGTCAACGGCACCTGGCCGCCGAACACGGCACCGCCCTGCCCACCTTGGCTGCCCATAGCGCCCGGTGGTGCGCCCGGCGTGTAGGGGTCGCCATCACGGATCACCGGTGGCAGCGAGCCAGGTGGTAAGGGTTGCTGCGGTTGCGGTACGGGGTCGGCCCCCACCTCGGGCGGTGGCGGCACATCGCGGCCAAACAAATCGCGCACCCAGCTGCGCACGCCGTTCATGGCGTCGCCCAGCACGCTTGGGGCTTCTTCGTCGATGAAGCGGTCGCGGCCGTCCAGGGTGTTGGTGCGGAAGGCCTGTTGCAAGAACTCGCCCACCATGGGCAGCGCGCTGTGGGCGCCCTGGCCCCAGTAATCGCTGCGCAGGGTGATGCGCCCATCGTTAAAGCCCACCCAGGCGCCTGCCACCACGCGGGGGTTCAGGGCGATGAACCAGCCGTCGGTGTTGTCTTGCGTGGTGCCGGTTTTGCCCGCCAGGTCAGCGCGCAGGCCCCAGCGGCTGCGCAGGGCCGCGCCCGTGCCCCGGTCGATGGTGCCGCGCATGGCGTTGCGCAGGGTTTGCGCGGCCTGCAGGGGCATGGCCTGCTCGGGCGCGGGCGGGGCAAAGATCTGCAGCACCTTGCCGTGGCGGTCTTCAATGCTGGTGATGAGGATGGGCTCGATGTAGCGGCCCGCGTTGGCGATGCTGCTGTAGGCCGTGACCATTTCGCGCAGGGTGACGGGGCTGGTGCCCAGGGCCAGCGATGGCACTTCTTCGAGCTTGCTCTCGCGCACACCCATGGCGCGGGCCAGCTCGGCCACGCGCTGGGGGCCCACCTTGTACATGACCTGGGCGGTGATGGTGTTCTTGGAGAACGCCAGGCCATCGGCCAGCGTCATGGGGGCGTTGCTGGGCGCACCGCCATCGGTGGGGCGCCACACCTGGTTGCCCCCCAGCGGTATCTCTACCGCCTCGTCCATCAGCTCGTCGGTGGGCAGCGCGCCTTGCATGAAGGCCGCGCCGTACACAAAGGGCTTGAAGGTGGAGCCGGGCTGGCGGCGGGCCGCCTGCACGTGGTCGAACGGGTCGGCCGCAAAGTCGCGGCTGCCCACCCAGGCCAGCACGTGGCCGGTGACTGGGTCCATGGCCATGAAACCCGCCTGCACGCGGGTCTTTTCCTGCTTCAGCGCGGCCATGAAGCGGCTGTCTACCAGCAGGGTTTTGAGGGCCTCGTCCGGCGGCGCGCCTTCGGCCAGCGCGTTGCGGTAGTCGTTGGTCTCGCGCACCAGCGTGTGCACCAGCTCGCTCTTGGGGTTCCAGCCGTTGCGGGCCGACCAGGCATTGTCGGCAATGCCTTGCAACTGGCGGCCTTGGCGCACCACGGCCTGGTTGGCCATGGCCTGCAGGCGCGAGTCGATGGTGGTGCGCACGATGAGCCCATCGGCATGCAGGCTGTAGCCGTTGGCATCGGCCCAGGCAATGAGCTGCTTGCGCAACTGCTGCGCAAAGTGTGGGGCCAGGCCCATGGCCTCGGTCTGGCGCTCAAAGTCGATGCGCAGGGGGCGCTTTTGCAGGGCGGCCAGCTTGTCTTGTTCGAGCTTGTCGCGCTTGACCATTTGCGCCAGCACGATGTTGCGCCGCGCCTGCGAGCGCTCGGGCTGCGTCACGGGGTTGTAATAGGCCGTGCCCTTGAGCATGCCAATCAGCGTGGCGCTCTCCAGCAGGTTGAGCTTGTCGGCCGATTTGTCGAAGTACGTGCGCGCGGCCATTTCGATGCCGTAGGCGTTGTACAGAAACGGCACGGTGTTCAGGTACGTCTCCAGGATTTCGTCCTTGGAGTAGGCCCATTCGATCTTGAAGGCAGTGATGGCCTCCTTGAGCTTGCGCGTGAGGGTGCGCGAGCGGCCGATTTCTTCCGGGAACAGGTTGCGCGCCAGCTGCTGCGTGATGGTGGAGCCGCCCTGCGGATCGCCCCGCAGCGTGTGCAGCACCGACGACGCGGTACGCCGGAAGTCCATGCCCGAGTGCTCGTAAAAGCGGTGGTCTTCGGTGGCAATCAGGGCGTTGACCACATGGGGCGAGATACGGTTCAGCGCCACCCATTCGCGGTTGGCCCAGCGGTACTCGGCCAGCACCTTGCCGTCCACCGACAAGAGCTGCGCGGGCCGCTCGGTCTTGGCCTTGGTGATGTCGGCAATCGACGGGGTGAACGGGATGAGCAGCAGCGTGTACACCGCCAGCAGCACCGGCAAGGCCAGCACCAGCAGCAGCCAGGAGCGCCAGCTGCGGGGTTGGAAGCGGCCCCAGAGGGTGCGCAGGGTTTGCAGCACCCAGCGCGCCCCGGCCAGCAGGCCCGTGCGCAGTGTGGAGAGAAAACGGAGCATGGTTCAGTTCAGCCCGGATGGGGCTGCGCGATAGAGGGAGATAGGGGATGCGCCAAGGAGCGCCCAGGCTTCGACAGGCTCAGCCCGAACGGCTGGGGGTGGTGCCGGTAGTGCCCCGGCTTCGACAGACTCAGCCCGAACGGTTGGGGGTCAGCGGGGTTGTCGCATGGGAGTTGGGTTGCCGAGCCAAGGTACGCCAAGCCACATCGGCACGGCTCGGCCACCGTTAAATCAGCGGTAGTGGCAGCAGTCATAGCCACGCTCACGCAGCACCGCCCTCACCTGTGCCTGCCAGCAGCGCCAGCATGCCCGCCTCGTCCAGCACGGGCACGCCCAGCTCCTCGGCCTTGGCGAGCTTGCTGCCCGCCTCTTCACCGGCCACCACGTAGCTGGTTTTTTTGCTGACCGAGCCCGACACCTTGGCGCCTGCGGCTTCCAGCATGTCTTTGGCCGCGTCGCGGCTGAGCGTGGGCAAGGTGCCCGTCAGCACAATGGTCTTGCCCGCCAGCACCTGCGGGCCGCGTTCGGTGGGGGCGCCCTCGGGCCAGGTCACGCCGCAGGCGCGCAGTTGCTCCACCACCTCGCGGTTGTGGGGCTGCTGGAAAAAGGTGTGCACGCTGCGCGCCACGATGGGGCCCACATCGGGCACCTGCAGCAGTTGCTCTTCTGTCGCGGCAGACTCGGCATCCACGCCCATCAGCGCATCCAGGGTGCCAAAGTGCTTGGCCAGGTCTTTGGCGGTGGACTCGCCCACATGCCGAATGCCCAGGGCAAACAAAAAGCGCGGCAGCGTGGTTTGCTTGGACTTTTCAAGCGCGGCCAGCAGGTTCAGGGCCGACCGGTCGGCCATGCGCTCAAGCATCACCAGGGCGCTCAGGCCCAGGCGGTACAGGTCGGGCAGCGTACGGATCACGTTGGCGTCCACCAGCTGGTCCACCAGCTTGTCGCCCAGGCCTTCCACATCCATGGCTCGGCGGGCGGCAAAGTGCAGGATGGCTTCTTTGCGCTGGGCTGCACAGAACAGCCCCCCCGTGCAGCGGTGGTTGGCCTCGCCCTTTTCGCGCACCACATCGCTGCCGCAAATGGGGCATTGGCGGGGCATGCGGAAGTTGTGGACGTAGGCCGGGCGCGGGCCCGACGCCATCACGCCCACCACTTCAGGAATCACATCGCCCGCACGGCGCACGATGGCGGTGTCGCCCACGCGCACCTTCTTTTTGCGGATTTCAAACACGTTGTGCAGCGTGGCGTTCGTCACCGTCACACCACCCACAAACACCGGCGCCAGGCGTGCCACGGGCGTGAGCTTGCCCGTTCGGCCCACCTGGATGTCGATGCCTTCGATGCGGGTGGCCATCTCTTGCGCGGGGTACTTGTGCGCCACGGCCCAGCGCGGCTCGCGGGTCTTGAAGCCCAGGTCGCGCTGCAACTGCAGTGCGTTGACCTTGTAGACCACGCCATCAATGTCATACGGCAGTGCATCGCGGCTGGCGCCCACCTGCTGGTGAAACGCTACCAATTCCGTAGCACCTTGCGCAATCTGCACCTGCGCTGCGACCGGAAAACCCCATGATTTCAGGGTCTGCAGCATCTCGTAATGCGTGCGAAACACCGGCCCGCCCTGGTCGGGCGGCGTGATGGCGCCCAGGCCGTAGGCAAAAAAGCTCAGCGGGCGCTGGGCGGTGATGTTCGAGTCGAGCTGGCGCACCGCCCCCGCAGCGGCGTTGCGTGGGTTCACAAAGGTCTTGCCGCCCTGCTCGCGCTGGCGCTCGTTGAGCGCATCAAAATCGGCGCGGCGCATGTAGACCTCACCACGCACTTCCAGCACCGGGGGCACGCCCTCGGGCAAGCTCAATGGGATCTGGCGAATAGTACGGATGTTGTGCGTCACGTCCTCACCCACCTCGCCATCGCCCCGCGTGGCGGCCTGCACCAAGCGGCCCTTTTCATAACGCAGGCTCATCGCCAGCCCATCAAACTTGGGCTCGGCCACGTACTCGATGGCAGGATCAGCATCGCTCAGCCCCAGCTCGCGCCGCACGCGGGCATCAAACGCCTGCGCGCCCGTGGCTTCGGTGTCGGTCTCGGTGTGGATGCTGAGCATGGGCACCACATGGCGCACCGAGGCCAGCCCCTCCATCACCGCGCCAATCACCCGCTGCGTGGGCGAATCGGGGGTCAGCAGGTGCGGGTGCGCCGCTTCCAGCGCCTGCAACTCGCGGAACACGCGGTCGTATTCGGCATCGGGCACGGTGGGCTCGTCCAGCACGTAGTACTGGTGCGCCCAGGCATTGAGCTGGGCGCGCAATGCGGCAGCTTGCGCTTCCAAATTGATAGCTGCTTGCGCTTGATTCACAGGCGCTGGAGCCGAAAAAAGGTCAAAACTCTCGGTCATGATGGGCCATCGGCTGAGTAAGGCACGGTGCATGCAAAAGGCGCTGTAAGCGCCAGAGACACCGAGCAAGGGCCGCCCCGCAGCAAAGGTGTCGTCCCCCTGGAGGGGGAAGACGCCGAAGGCGGCTCAGGGGGTGTTTCATGTCCTAACTGAACAACCGCCGCGCCAGCACCGACCCTGCCGACAAATCGCGCGCATCGAGCTGGTCGTACAACAGTTCCAGATCGGCGGCAATCGGGTCCATGGCCATCGCAGGCAGGGGCTGGCCGTTTTGGTCGCACAGCACGCCATCCATGGCCTGGGCCAGGGCGGCGCCTACGTCGCGCAGGCGGGCAAAGGGTTGTTCGGTGCGGTGCACCTGGGCCACGTCCAGGCTCAGGCTGATGTCGCGGATGGCGGACTGGTCTGGGTCGTCGGCCAGTGCGGCCTGCGTGTCGTAGCCCAGGGTGAGCACGGGCGGCATGCCGGGTGCGCTGGAGGGCAGCACCAGGCGCCCGGGCATGGAGCCCACCACAAAGCCAACACGGGCGGCGTTTTGCAGCAGGTAGCCGGGGCTCCAGGCGGCTTGGCGGGCGCGCAGCATGAACATGAGCTGCGCGTCATGGTCGCTGGCGAACTGGTCCAGCTCACGGGCGCGGGCCACTTCCTGCAGCATGTCGGGGAAGTCGGGGGCGGCGTTGATGGCGTCGGCAAAGCCCTGGGCCTTCATCACGAATTCAGAAAACTCGATCTCGTTGAGCGCGCCCATGCGGTTGGCCAGTTGCACCCCGGCCTGGAAGCTGCGGTAGCGTTGGCCGGGCGCGGGCGTTTCCCAGTGCTGGGTGGCGTCGTTCAGGCCTTCGATGGCGAAGGGCTTGCTGCCCGCACGGCGGGTCGGAGGCAAGGCCACCAGCGCGGCATCGCCAGACACCTGGTGGTCCAGTTGCATCACGGCGATGACGTCGATCAGCGGGTCCAGCCCCGGGCGGCGTTCCAGCATGGGCAAGGGAGCGGGCATGCGCAGGGCATCGTTTGCGTCCACAGCATGTTCGTGGGGTTCTGGCCCACGGTCCAGGCCTCCGTAGATGGCGGCAGCCTCTGGCCCCAAATCAGCGTCCAGCGATGGCTCCTGGCGCAGCGTGGGCTCGGTCAAGGCGTCGCCCGCGCCGGGCAAGGACCCGTGGGTGTCTGGTGGCAGGGCTTTTTTGGGTGCGTTGCGGTGCAAGGTCCAGGCGTTGTAGGCCACGATGACCGCCAGCACCAAACCACCGGTGATTGCCAGACTCAGTAACAGGGATGAGTTCATGGGGGAGTCAGTTCAAATCGATAGGACTTGCGCAAACGGGGATGCCGCACGGGCCTTGCTTTGCGGCAGGCCGGTGGGCTGAGCCTCGGTGTGCGTCCGTCATGGTCAAGCATCGGCCATGGACAGGGCGGACTCCATGTCCACCGCCACGATGCGCGAGACGCCCTGTTCCTGCATGGTCACGCCGATCAGTTGCTCAGCCATTTCCATGGCGATCTTGTTGTGGCTGATGAACAGGAACTGGGTGCTTTTGCTCATGCTGGAGACCAGCTTGGCGTAGCGTTCGGTGTTGGCGTCGTCCAGCGGCGCGTCCACCTCGTCCAGCAAGCAAAACGGCGCGGGGTTGAGCTGGAAGATGGCAAACACCAGCGCAATCGCCGTGAGGGCTTTTTCACCGCCCGACAGCAGGTGAATGGTCTGGTTCTTCTTGCCGGGCGGCTGCGCCATCACCTGCACGCCCGAGTCCAGAATTTCATCGCCGGTGATGATGAGCTTGGCCTGCCCGCCGCCGAACAGCTCGGGGAACATGCGGCCAAAGTGCCCGTTCACCGTCTCGAACGTGCCCGACAGCAACTGGCGTGTTTCGCCGTCGATCTTGCGGATCGCGTCTTCCAGCGTGTTCATGGCCTCGGTCAGGTCGGCCGTTTGCGCGTCCAGAAACACCTTGCGTTCGCGCGCGAGGTTCAGCTCATCGAGCGCGGCCAGGTTGACGGCGCCCAGCGCGGCAATCTCGCGGTGCAGGCGGTCGATTTCGCCTTGCAGGCCGTGCATGCGCACGTTGCCGTCGGCAATGGACTGGGCCACGGCCTCCAGGTCGGCCTGGGCGTCGGTCAGCAGCGTGGTGTATTGCTCCAGGCCCAGGCGCGCAGCCTGTTCCTTGAGCTGGAATTCAGTGATGCGCTGGCGCAATGGGTCCAGCGCGCGTTCGAGCTGCATGCGGCGCTCGTCGCTGCCGCGCAGCTTGGCCGTCAGTTCGTCGTATTCGCTGCGCTGGGCCGACAGGGCTTTTTCGCGCTCCATCTTCAAGTCCAGCGCCTGCTGCAGGCCGCCCTGGGCGGCGGCGTCTGACAGGCGGGCCAGCTCGTCGCGGGCGCGCTGCTGCTCGTCGGTCAGTGCGGTGGCTTGCTGGGTGGCGGTTTCGATGGAGCGGTTCAATTCAGCGCGACGGGCTTCTAGGCTGCGCTGCGAGAACGTGGCCTCTTGCACCTGGCGCTCGAGCATGCGCTGCTGCTCGCGGCAGGCGTTCAGCTTGCGCTCGGTCTCGATCACGCGGTCGCCCAGCTGGGCTTCGCGCTCCTGGCTGTCGGCCAGTTGCATGTCCAGCTCTTCAAAGCGGGCCTCGGCGGCCACGCGGCGTTCTTGCAGGTCGGCCAGTTGGGCTTCCACCTCGGCAATGTCGGCGCCAATTTGCTCGCTGCGCGCACGGGTCTGCTCGGCCAGTTGCGTCAGGCGCAGGGTTTCGACCTGCAGCTCGTGGGCGCGGCTTTGGGCCTCGGTGGCTTCGCGGCGGGCGGCCACCAGGCGCTGCGATGCGTCGGCGTAGGCGGCTTCGGCGCGGACCAGCGCGGTGCGCGATTCGTCGGCAATCAGGGCCTGGGCGCGCAGTTCTTTCTCGAGGTGCTCAATTTCTTGCGCGCGCGCCAGCAGGCCCGATTGTTCAGAGTCTTGCGCGTAAAAGCTCACGCTGTGGCTGCTGACGGCGTGGCCCGTGGGCACGTAGATCACTTCGCCGGGCGGCAGGCTGGCGCGGCGGTTCAGGGCTTCGTCCAGCGTCTGGGCAATGGTGCAGCCCTGCAGCCAGTCGGTCAGCACGGCGCGCAGGCTGGCGTCGTTGATGCGCAGCAGGTCTGCCAGGCGGGTGTGCGTGCCCGTGGGCTCGGGCACACCGGCGGCGGGGGCGCTGTAGAAGGCCAGACGGGCCGGGGGCGCATCGCTTTCGTTCGAGCCGAGAAAGCCGCGCACCATGTCCAGGCGCCCTACTTCCAGCGCGCCCAGGCGTTCGCGCAGGGCGGCTTCCAGGGCGTTTTCCCAGCCGGGCTCGATGTGAATGCGACTCCACAGGCCCTGCATGCCATCGAGGCCGTGCTTGGCCAGCCAGGGGCGCAGCTTGCCGTCGGTCTTGACCTTTTCCTGCAGCGCCTTGAGGGCTTCCATGCGGGCCGACAGGTCGGTCTGGCGGGCGCTTTCGGTGTTCACATCTTGCTGGCGGGCGCGGCGGTCGTCGTCCAGCTGGGGCACGCTTTCTTGCAGCTCGGCCAGGCGGGCTTCGGTGGTCTCGGCAAGTTCCTGCGCGGCTTCGAGCTGGCTGCGCAGGTTGATGAGGCGGGCTTCGTCCGGCGCGGCCAGCGCGTTGCGGTCGGTGCGCAAGCGCTCGTAGCGGGTGTCGAGCTGGCGGCTTTGCTCGTCAATGCTGCGTTGCTCTGCGGCCAGCACGCCAATTTGCTGCTGCACCTGCACCACGCTGGCACGCTGCTCGCTGGCGCGGCTTTGGGCCTGGCGCAGGGCTTCTTCCAGGTCGGGCAGTTGCATGGCCTGCTCTTCCATCTGGGCGGCCAGCAGCTCGGCACGCTCTTCGGCGTCCACGCCCGCACCGGCCAGGTTTTCCAGCTCGATGTCGGCCTCTTCCTTGCGGGCCTGCCACTGGGCGATCTGCTCGGCCAGGGTGACCAGGCGCTGCTCGACGCGCACACGGCCTTCCACCACGTAGCGAATTTCGGCTTCGAGCCGCCCCACTTCGGCCGTGGCTTCGTACAGCTTGCCTTGCGCCTGGTTGACCTGGTCGCCTGCGGCGTAGTGCGCCTGGCGGATGGTTTCCAAGTCAGATTCGACGGCGCGCAGGTCGGCCATGCGCGATTCGAGGTCGTTCACGGCCTGCAGGCCATCGAGGCGCACCTTGGTCTGCTCGGCCTCGGCGTCGGCGCGCTTCAAGAACCACTGCTGGTGCTGCTTGAGCGTGGCGTCGGCGTTCAGCGCGTTGTATTTGGCAGCCACCTCGGCCTGCTTTTCCAGCTTTTCGAGGTTGGCGTTGAGCTCACGCAGAATGTCTTCCACCCGCGTGAGGTTTTCGCGCGTATCGGCCAGGCGGTTTTCCGTCTCGCGGCGGCGCTCTTTGTATTTGGAGACCCCGGCCGCTTCTTCGAGGAACAGGCGCAGCTCTTCGGGGCGAGACTCGATGATGCGGCTGATGGTGCCCTGCCCGATGATGGCGTAGGCGCGTGGCCCCAGGCCCGTGCCCAAAAACACGTCCTGCACGTCACGGCGGCGCACGGGCTGGTTGTTCAAAAAGTAGCTGCTGGTGCCGTCGCGGGTGAGCACGCGGCGCACGGCCACCTCGCCGTATTGGCCCCACTGGCCGCCTGCGCGGTGGTCGGAGTTGTCAAACACCAGCTCCACGCTGGCGCGGCTGGCCTGCTTGCGGGTGGTGGTGCCGCTGAAGATCACGTCCTGCATGCTCTCGCCGCGCAGCTCGCTGGCCTTGCTCTCGCCCAGCACCCAGCGCACCGCATCCATGATGTTGGACTTGCCGCAGCCATTCGGCCCCACCACGCCGACCAGTTGCCCGGGCAGCATGAAGTTGGTGGGTTCAGCGAACGACTTGAAGCCGGAGAGCTTGATGGAGGTAAGACGCACGGGTCAGGCAGATGGGGGCTGGGGGCAAGGGCAACAGCGCAAACAATGCAAAAGAGGCTGACCAGGAAGCTGCAGGCGACCTGGGCAGGCCCGGATGATACCGCGCCGCAAGGTGCCAGCCCGTGGCACAAGCCTCCTCTGGGGCAGCGCCATGACGCACTGCAACAAGGCTGGGCGGTATTTCAAGCCAAATCGGGCTCTAGCGCTTTATGGATAAGCGCTGGCAGCTATGAATATAGGAGCATTTCATCCCCCATCCGATGGCCGAGCAGCATCCAAGGGTTCCCCCACGCTGGCGGCACGCTCGGCGCCGTCCTCCAATAATGCGCCTCACGCCCCGTTGGCTTTGATTTTTGGCCCCGTTCCTGCTTCCTTCTTTGCATGACACCCCTGCCCGCCCCCCACCGCCGTGACCCCGCCGCCATGCTGGCCCAGACGATGGCGCAGTGGGATGCGCGGCACGACCTGTGGCTGTTTGGCTATGGCTCGCTGATCTGGCGGCCCGAGTTTGACTATGCCGAGCAGCGCCCGGCCAAGGTGCATGGCTGGCACCGGGCGCTGAAGATGTGGAGCCGCGTGAACCGGGGCACCCCGGAATGCCCAGGCTTGGTGTTTGCGCTGCTGACCGGGGGCAGCTGCCGGGGCATGGTGTTTCGCATCGAGCGGCACCGGGTGCCCGAGGTCATGCCCCCGCTGTGGGCCCGCGAAATGGTCAACGCCGTGTACGACCCGCGCTGGCTGGACTGCGAAACGCCCCACGGCACCGTGCGCGCCCTCGCCTTCACCCTCTCACGCCGCAGCCCCAACCACACGGGCGTGTTGCCCGACCCTGAATACACCCGCATCTTTGCCCAGGCCCGGGGCCGGTACGGCACCACGCACGACTACGCCCGCGCCACCTACGAAGGCTTGCTGAAAATGGGCATCCACGACCGGGCGCTGGCGCGGCTGCTGGCTTTGGCAACGGAGGAGCAGGCAGATCATTTGCCAAAGGCTGCGAGCCGCAGCGGGCAGTTGCCGGATCAATCCTGAAGGTTCACGGGCTATAGGGTCTGAGACGCTTAGCCAGATGGGGGCGACCACTGCGAGATGGGTGCAGTGATCTACGGATTTACGGGGAACACGTACTAGCGGCCAGGATTAGTCGGTGGTGGCAGGTGAAAGTGACGCTCAACGCCCAGGTTAACCGGCGCCGGAGCGCGAAGCGCACCGACACTGGCCATGAATTCAATTTAATCAATGACCTTTTGGAACAATTAGAACTTTGATCTCGAAGCCTTCTTCTTTCTTATTGAGGTCATTCTCCAGCCCCCTCGGGTTGGCGATCCATCCTTCGGGGTCGTATACAAAACAAAGCAACTTCTTGCAGTCTGGATGCGCTCTGTAACGTTGAGAATCAATGATTAATTCTTCGCCGACGTTCTTTGCTTTTAAGGTTGCGCGAGTTTTCTTGACTTCGATGATGATCTGTTCGTCTTTCAGGAGGAAGTCAACTCTGGAGCTACCTCCTGCATAACTTGGCGTCCACTCTTCTGGGCGTATATCTTCGAAGTAGACCTGCAGTAACGCATGCAGTAAGTCTTGTGCATCGTACTCGTCGTTTACAACCAGAGTGTCCCGATCAGCGTGCCGCGTTCTGAGTTGCTTGGCCACCAAGTGGAATCTGGAACAGATTTGTTGAACTAAAGAGAAGTGGTCTGCGGCCCCATCTCCTTTTACTTGTGACGCTAGTTTGGCTTTTGCTTCGGTCCAAGGAAAGGCTGATCCGCAGTTCTCGCAATGTGTTGGAACGGGAGTGCGAAATCCTATGACCACAACACCGTCTGTATGGTATTCGCCTCTTATTTCGTGGCTACACTTTGGGCAGGTGTGGATTGTTTGTGCGCCGCAGGTTGCGCAGTGCTTGCGTCGAAACTCCGGCGAACCGTGATAGTTGGCTGTAGTTTGGTGCCCGTTCAAGCAGACTTGTTGTGTGTCTTGATATGACATGGAAGATAAGTTGTTAATTCAAGCACGCCTTTGCGGTGCCTATGCGTAGAACGTTAGGCGATGGCCGCATTTAAGTAGTGCACTTCAATGTTGCGGTTGCAGATTTCCTTGGGTTAAAACAAGTCATCAAAATCTTTAAAGCCTCCATGCGCTTCGTTATCTTTTTGTATTCTCTCCAAGTTGCTTTGCGCAAGTAAAAAAATTTCATTTACCTGAGGCTTTATCGCATAAAAAGCACCCCCCTTTTCCGGAGATATTAATGAATTAATCAAATTCCATATTTCTTTGGGTCTCTCGGGATTTGGAATGGAGAAAGTAAGACACAATACAGCACGTGCAAGCCCTTCTTTATTTGGTAAAAATGTACTGCCACCATCTACCGCACAAATGTAGGAATTGACTATATCTTCAGCCTCCATAAATTCTTCGGAAAACTCATGATCATTCATGTTTAGAATTTTTTCAGCGTAGTCAAAAAATTCTTTGGGGACTAACTTATCTTTCTTGGGCACATTGCCTCCCAATTTATTGCCTAACTCAATGTTGTAGACGGCAAAACCCGGTTGATACATCCGGTACGTGACCATACATCTTTTGAAAAAATTCTCGCAACCCACTTGCCTATTGGCTTGCAACTAAGGATGTTGTGTAAATCAACAGGTATAAATCTTTCATGAAACCCGGCACGCATGAAGTCGGCAAACTATAGCGCGACAGCAACTCCCGCCGAGCGCGCCTACTGCATGCTCTGTAGCACTGATCCATCTGTTTTGAATCAACGGCTGCTTTGAGATACTGCGGTCCAACCCAAGGATGCCGAGAGTGCGGCCTGCTCCTTCTGGGAATCTGAGAAAGACCTCCTCCTATGCAGGCTGCGAGGGCATATTTTCATGGGTTGGGTACCTGCAGTTGACCGCAAGGAACACTAATGGCAACGGCAGCAGATGAGATTAATGAAAGTCCCGACTGCCGTGCAAAGCACCACCCAAGCGGCCCAGCAGCGGCGTGAGGTCTTTGAACCGCTGCGCTACCAGGTGGCGGACGACGGGGGCGGGTGTGCTGGCGGTTGTCGCAGCCTCGCCCCCGCCACCAGCGTGAGAGACCGAGCCTGCGGGCCCCCCAGGCTGCTCGCTGCACTGCCACATCCCCTGCACCGCCAGCAGGCGTGACCGCAGCAGTGCGTCCCGCCAACGCTCGATGAGCGCTGGCCAGACAATCACATTCACCGGGCCGGTTTCGTCCTCCAGCGTCACAAACATGGTGCCTTTGGCTGTGCCGGGGCGCTGCCGTACCGTCACGATGCCGCAGGCGCGCACATTGCGGCCGTGGGGGGTGGACTGCAGCTGCAAGGCGGTCAGTAATTTCCAGCGCTCCAGCCGGGGGCGCAGCAGTGCCAGGGGGTGGCGGCGCAGCGTGAGGCCTGTGGCGGCGTAGTCGAAGACGATTTCCTCACCCTCATCGGCGGGGGGCAGTTCCAGCGGTGCCTCATGCACGGGCGCATCCCGCAGCAAAGGGGGCATCTGGTGCTGGGCTACGGCGTCCCACATTTGCTGGCGGCGGTGGCCCGACAAGGCGGCCAGCGCATCGGCAGCGGCCAGGGCTTGCAGATCACGGCGGTCCAGGTGGGCGCGCAGTGCCAGGTCTTCGGTGCTGCGGAATAGCCCATGGCACCCATCACTGGCGCCATTGCTGGCCCCATCGGGTCCACCAGACCCATTGGACCGACGCGCTTGCACTACCCGCTGGGCGGCTTTTTGGCTCAGGCCACTGACCAGCCGCAAGCCCAGCCGCACGGCGGGCTGTGGCGGGGCCACGCCTCGCATGCCGGGCAAGGGCCGTGGGGGTTGCAGGGGCGCAAGTGGCCCTTCCAGCGTGCAATCCCAATCGCTGTGGTTCACATCGATGGGCAGCACGCGCACGCCGTGGCGGCAGGCGTCTTGCACCAGTTGCGACGGGCCATAAAACCCCATGGGCAAGGAGTTGAGCAGCGCCGCCAAAAAGCACGCGGGCTCGTGGCACTTGAGCCAGCTGCTGCTGTAGGCCAGCAGGGCAAAGCTGTGGGCGTGGCTTTCTGGAAAGCCGTATTCGCCAAAACCCAGCATCTGCGCAAAGATGGCCTGGGCAAAGGGCAGCGCGTAGCCGTTGTGCACCATGCCGTCGATCAGGCGCTTTTCAAACTTGTGCACACCACCCGTGCGCTTCCAGGCGGCCATGGAGCGGCGCAGCGCATCAGCCTCGGCGGCAGAGAAGCTGGCGGCAATCATGGCGATTTGCATCACCTGTTCCTGAAAAATCGGCACGCCCAGCGTGCGCTCCAGCGCTTCTTTCAGCGCAGGCTTTTCCAGCACCAATGCCTCACCCCGGCGCCGCCGCTCGCGCGCTTGCAGGTAGGGGTGCACCATGCCGCCCTGAATGGGGCCGGGCCGCACGATGGCGACCTCCACCACCAGGTCGTAAAACACACGCGGCTGCAGGCGCGGCAGCATGCTCATCTGGGCGCGGCTTTCAATCTGGAACACGCCCACGGTGTCGGCGGCGCAGATCATGTCGTAGGTGTGCGGGTCTTCGGCCGGGATGTCGGCCAGCCGCCAGCGCTCACCCCGCAGCACGGCGCGCAACTGAAGGCAGCGGCGCAGCGCGCTGAGCATGCCCAGCGCCAGCACGTCCACTTTCATCAGACCCATCTCGTCCAGGTCGTCCTTGTCCCACTGGATGATGGATCGGTCTGCCATGGCCGCGTTTTCAATCGGCACCAGCCGCGACAGCGGCCCCTGGGTGAGCACAAAGCCGCCCACATGCTGGCTGAGGTGGCGCGGAAACCCGTGCAGCTCGCCCGCCAGCTCTAGCCACAGCGCGGCGGTGTGCGCCCCCAGGTTGTGGCCCAGCGATGCGGCCAGGTCTTGCAGCTTGGGGCCTGCCAGTTCCTTGTCAAACCAGTGGTGCTCTTTGGCAAACGCATCTACCACCGCCGGGTGCACGCCCAGGGCCTTGCCCACGTCGCGCAGCACGCTGCGGGTGCGGTAGGTGGTAACCACGGCGGCAATGGCGGCGCGGTCGCGCCCGTATTTGCTGTAGATGTACTGGATGACCTCTTCGCGCCGGTCGTGCTCAAAGTCCACATCGATGTCGGGCGGCTCCTTGCGGTCTTTGCTGATGAAGCGCTCAAACAGCAGGTGCGAACGGGTGGGGTCTACCTCGGTAATGCCCAGGCAAAAGCACACGGCCGAATTGGCCGCCGAGCCGCGCCCCTGGCACAGGATGCCCTGGCTGCGTGCGTAGCGCACGATGTCGTGCACCGTCAGGAAGTACATCTCGTACTCGCAGCCTGCAATCAGCGCCAACTCGCGCTGCAGCTGGGCCTGCACCGCATCGGGCACGCCCTGGGGGTAGCGGCTGGCCGCGCCTGCGTGCGTGAGCCAGGCCAGGCCCTGAGCGGGCGTCATGCCGGGGGGCACGGTTTCTTGCGGGTATTGGTATTTGATTTCGTCCAGGCTGAAGGTGCAGCGCTGCGCAATCTGCACCGTGGCGGCCAGCAGCTCGGGCGGGTAGATGCCGGCCAGCCGCACGCGCTGGCGCAGGTGCCGCTCGGCATGCGGCTGCAGGGCAAAGCCGCACTGCGCCACCGGCAGGCCCAGGCGCACTGCGGTAATCACATCCTGCAGCGGCTTGCGCGAGCGCACGTGCATGTGCACATCGCCCGCCGCCACCAGCGGCACCCCGGCGGCGGCGCCCGCCTGCTGCAGCGTGGCCAGCCACAGGTCGTCGTCGGGGGCCAGCAGCAGCTCGGCCACCAGCCAAAATTTTGAGAAAAATTGGGCTCTAGCGCTTTCTAATAAAGCGCTAACAGCTACTAAATTCATAGCATTTTGCGGCGTGCGCTCGGGCACCAGCAGCAGCTCGCAGCCTTGCAGCTGGCGCACATCGCTCATCGTCCCCATCTGGTAATGCCCCTTGGCCGCGCTGCGCCGCGCCGTGGTGATGAACTGGCACAGGTTGCCCCAGCCCTGCGCATTGCGCGCCAGTGCCACCAGCCGAAAACCAGGGTACGCAAACTCGCTGCCCACGATGAGGTGCAACCCCAGCGCCTTGGCCCGAATATGGGCACGCACCACCCCGGCCACCGAGCATTCGTCCGTCAGCGCCAGCGCGCGATAGCCCAGCGCGGCGGCGCGCTCCACCAGCTCTTGCGGGTGCGATGCGCCGCGCTGAAAGCTGAAGTTAGAGACGCAGTGCAGCTCGGCATAGTCGGGCAGCGCCCGGGCGGGCGGGCTCACCGGCTGGCCGTGAGAGGGGGTGATGGGTGGAGTGGGCTCAGCCATAAATACCGTGCAAAAACCAGCGGTCTTGCCGCGCGGGAGCACCCAAGCCTGCTCCTGCATTGGCCTGCGCTGGGGCCGATGGGGCCAACCGCTCGCGGTACACCCACACATGCCCGGCGCGCTCGTTGTGGGCCACAAAGTAGTCGCGCACCACCAGGCCAGGGGCTGGACCATGGGATGGGGTGGCGTTGCCTGCGGCGCCAGGGCCATCCGCCCCATCAGTCGTATGGGCCCTATCAGCGGCTGGGGCGCTCAACGCGGCCTCCCACCAAGCGGCCTCCAGCCGGTGCGGGCCTGCCAGCAGCCGCAGCGGGCCGTGGTAACACGGGCGGCTGCCCTGCACCGACAGGCGCTGGGGCGGGCGCAGCAGCCAGGTGGGCCACAGGCTGGCGTCTGGGGCCTGGGGGGCCGCGCCGGGCGCGGAGTGGTCGCTCTGCACCTGCGCCCCCTCCCGCCCCCACGGGTCTGCGGGCGCCGTGGACGGTGCACCTGCCCAGGTGCGCGCCGCTGGCCCAGGCCCCACTGGCGCGGCAGGCACCCCACCCCGCACCAAAGCCTGGCTGGCGGGCTGCCAGCGCTGCATGCATTCGGGCCGGTGGTCTGCCACCAGGGCCACGCACTGCACCTGCTCGGGTCCCAGGCGGGCTGACAGGCGCTCCACCCACTGGTGCCAGCTTTCGCTGCGGGCATCGTCTTGCGCACTGCGCCCTTCCCGCCCCGTGGGGGGCAACAGGCTGGCGCTGGCGTGGGGCATGGGCACGGTCTGCAATGCGCGCAGTGCGATCTGGTTGACGGGCGCGGCCAGCGGGGTGCGGGCCAGGTGCTCGGCCAGCAGGCGGCGCAGGTGGGCCAGGGCCTGCGTGGGCTGGGCCGTGCGCACGGGCAGCGCCTGCCAGGGGGGCACGGGCTTGCCGTCCACCTTGCGCAGGTCGTGGTGCCAGGCCAGCTCCAGCGCCAACACGCCCTGCTGGCGTGCCTGCAGCCAGGCCTGCAGGGCCTGCAGCAAGGCGTGGGCCGACCACAGCAGCGCATCGGCCGAGGTGGCCAGCGCGGGCAGCTCGGCCGTCAGGGCAAATACCTCGGGCAGCTCCAGCCAAGTGTGCTGGTGGGGGGCGTCGCCATAGGCACAGTCCAGCGCCCGCAGCGCGGCCGCCCCCAGCCGCCGGGCCACCCCATCGCGCGGCAAGGCACGCAACTGGCCCCAGGTGTTGCACCCCATGCGCGCCAGGCTGGCCACATGGGGGCGCAGCGCCGTCAGGGTGTGCAGGGGCAGGTCGTGCGGAATGCGCCGGGGCATGGCGTGGCGCACAGGGTGGGCCTGGGGCCCGGTGCGCTGCCCGGCCACCGGCCCCGGCACCGCCGCCAGCTGCAGGCGCAGCAGGGCCAAGGCCTGGAAGGCGGTGGGGCCTTCGGCAAACGGGGTGGTGAATGGCGTGGCGAAGGGTTCGGATGAGGATTCGGATGAGCGCTCGGATGGGGGCTGTGCGCCGCCGCCCTCTGGCCCAGCCGGCCCGGCGACAGCACCGCCCGACGTATCGACGCCCAGCCCATCCACCCACGGCGGTGCACTGGCGTGCAATTGCGCCAGCAAGGCTGCGCGCCCGCCCCACAGGCGTTCGGTGGTCGATACCTCCAGCAGCAAGGCTTCATCCACCCGCGCCACGCGGGGGGTAAAGCGCAGCGCCCACCAGGCCTCGGTGCCAAGCAGGCCCGGCGCGGCGCCTTGCAGCGAGGCTGGCTGCACTGTGGCGCCAGCCATCCCGGCATGCACCTTGGCACCGTACGTACTGGCTGTACCGGCTGTACTGGCCGGGAGGCCGTCAGGCGGCGGCAGGTACGGCCACGCGATCCAGTGCATGCACCACCCCTTTCCCCGCCGCCACCGCATTGCCCGGCACCGGCATCTTCGGCGGTACCTTCAGCGGGGTTGCTGCCTGCACGGGCAGGCCCTGCCCCCGCCGCTGCTGGCTGCGCGCCGCCGCAGCCGCCAGCACCTGCACCAGCCGGGCAGAGCCGCCCGGCAACACCACGGGCTGCGCCAGCGGCGGCCCCCGGCGTTTGAGCACCTGCACCTGCATCGCCAGCGGCGCGCTCGCATCGCCCTGCACCCACAGGCGCAGCGGTGCGGGCGATGCCTGCTGGCGCGCATGGGCCGGGCGCAGCACCCACAGCAGTTGCCCCATGTGGGCAGCAGCCAGCTGCAGGCGGCGCAACTGCTCGGGCAGCGCCTGCGGCAGCCAGGCCACCACGGCCAGCACATCGCGGCAGCGCAAGGCCTGCTCTGTGGCCCACAGTGCAGCGGTGGCCCTGCCGCCCGCCTGGGTGGGCCCGGGTTGCACCATGCACAAGCGCCCGGGCGGCAGCCCGGCGGCCTGCAAGGCGGGGGCGAAGGGCTCAAACGGTGGGGCCACCAGCACCACCGCCCCGGGCCGCGCCGCCGTGGCCTGTGCCAGGGCGGGCTGCAGCAGTTGCCAGGCATGGCGGCTGGGCTCGGGCTGCAGCACTTCGGTCAGCGCCCCCACGGGCCAGCCACCGCCGGGCAACTGCGCATCCAGAGCCGCATGGCCGGTGGGCTGGGTGGCTTGTGCAGAGGCGCACGCCATGGCATCACACAGCTGGTTACCCAGCCACACCCCAGGCAGTTGCACAGGGCCTTTGGCGGGCGCACCGCGCAGGGACGCAATCGATAAGGCAGACATGGTGGGTGGGCTCGGTGGGGGGGTTGCGTTGCGCCCGGCGGGTGCATGGATTGCATGGTAACTGTATTTTTATACAGTATTTTATTTAAATCCAGTACCGCTCATCCACCCACCCATGCGTGGGCCCACCAACCACAGCGCATCGCCTGCACAATGCCTGCGTTTGCCCATACCTCTCACTTCAGGAGCTTGTTATGAACCCTCGCTTTGGCTTTGTTTTGGCCTCGGTGGCCATGGCCACATTGGCTGGCTGCGCCAGCTATTCCGCAGGCCCCAGCGCCAGCGCCCAGTTGCAGGCCACCAAAGGCAACACCACCGCCGGCTCCGTGCGCTTTGTGCAAAGTGGCGATGTGGTGAAGGTGAGCGGCAAGATCATCGGCCTCAAACCCGGCGCCGAGCACGGCTTCCACATCCATGAAAAAGGCGACTGCAGCAGCGGCGACGGCATGAGCGCAGGCGGCCACTTCAACCCCGGCGGCAAATCGCACGGCCACCATGGCATGGGCGAACACCACACCGGCGACCTGCCCAGCCTGAAGGCCGACGCCAACGGCGTGGCCCAATTCAGCTTTGAATCACGCACCATCCGCGTGGGCAGCACCGACAACAACATCGTCGGCCGCGGCCTCATCGTGCACCGCGACCCCGACGACTACAAAACCCAGCCCACCGGCAACGCCGGGCCCCGGCTGGCCTGTGCGGTGATTGCGGCGCAATAAACCGCGCCCGCCCTGCGCACGGCGGCGCCCCGCCTCCGCTAGCTCGACCCCAAGCCGCTGCCCCCTGCAGCGGCTTTTTTTATGCGCCAAAGTTCCGTGCACGGTCAGCGCACACAGGGGCTCAAACGTTGCTCATGGGTACAGGAGGAACCATGAGAACAAGCACACTGATGGGAATCGCCATTTGCGCGGTCGTGATCTCTACAGCCCAAGCCCAAGTGCATCGCTGCACCAACGCAGCAGGCCACAGCATCTACACCGACACACCTTGCGCCGAAGGGCAAACCAGCAAACTGGTCGAGCGCCAAAAAAGCGCGGCAGAGATTGCCCAGGACCGCGCCAACGCAGACGCCGCGACCGATAGAAAGTACCGGGCCCAAGCGGCCGAGCGCGCCCAGCAAGACGCACCGCCCTCCTCCCCCAGCCAAACCAGCGCCCCAACGCCCCTTGCCGCGACACCGGCCTGCAAAAATGCACAGAAAGAGATGGAGTTCGTCTCCAGCATCCGAACCCTGTCGCCCGATGAAAAGCGCATGCGCACCAATGCCGCCATCACCAATGTGAACGCCGCCTGCGGCACCAACACACCGCTCATGCAAGAGCCGCCCAAGGTAATTGTGAAAACCAACCCCGTTATTACCCACTGCGACAGCGGGTTCTGCTACGACGATGCTGGGGCCGTTTACAAAAAGAACAATGCAGACTCCATCACCGCTGGAGATGGCCGCGTTTGCACCAAGTCTGCGGGCTCAGCCGCAAGCTGGCGCTGCTCCTGAGCCCACTGGCCGATCGCTGGGGTCTGCGGAATAGCCTCCGCCGGGGCGGCGATGAACGCATCAGCCGAGGCCTTCTTCGGCTGACCTCTGTGCAGGCTCACCCCTCGCCAGCACCCCGCTGCGCCAGCAGCGCCTGAGTCTTCGCCCACAACGCCTCAGCCCGCTCCAGCGCCTGCACGGTGTCAATGTCAGCCGCCACACCCTCGTCCTGCACTGGCACAGCCAGCCCTCGCCCCAACTGAGCCCAGTGCCGCACCACCGGCGCGGCGCCCTTCTCGCCAGACAAAGCCAGCAAGCCCTCCAGGCAATCCCGCCCAAACGCCACCGGGTGCCCCCGCTCGCCCGCAAACTCGGGCCACGCGACCACGGCCCGGTGATCCAGCAGCACCTGCGCCATGGCCTGCAGCGTGGCAGACCGCACCAGCGGTAAATCGCCCGGCAACAACAGCCAGCCCGCCGCATCCGCTGAATGGGCCGTGTGGCGCACTGCTGCGGCAATCGAATCGCCCATGCCCGGGTGCCCCGCATCCTCCACATGCCACGGCAAACCGCTGGCGCGCACGGCATCCAGCGTGTGCTGCAGCACCGGCTTGCCTGCCAGCAAGGCCTGCAGCTTGTGCACCGTGCCACCGGAGGCCTTGAAGCGTTCGCCACGGCCAGAGGCGAGGATGAGGACAGTGGGTGGTGTCAATGGCATGGGTGTGGATAGATCGAAATGCTGGGTGCTGAAGCCAGCCGCATCATGGCATCCATGCGTCCTAAGGTTTTATAGAGATTGGAGGCGATTGATAAAGAAAAACAGGGGCCGCCAAAGAATCTGCGGGCTGTGGCCCTGTTGACGGCGGCCTCTGCCGCGCTAAGAGCCGCGCTAAACAGCACGACCACGGCAAGCCCGGCTAGGGGCGCAAGGCCCGCGTTGCTGAAACCCGGGCACAAAGTGACCGTGGGAAACAAAGTGCCATCCGCGCGGTTGAGATGACGTGATTGCAGCGCAGCGCACGCGCCTAAGTCACGCACCCAAGTCACGAACTTCTAAATTAATAGCAGCCAGCGCTCATCTAAAAACCGCTGGCAGCACTTTTCATCAAAATTGATGGCCTGCAGCGCCCGGAACAGCTTCGGTCCCATCCTTAACCTGCAGCCAACAGAAGCGTCGAAGGCTGTGGGGCCCTTCACAATCAAGAATTACCGCCCGCTTGTTCGAGATATCTACCCTTCATCATGGATAAATTTTTGCTTCAACAGCATGTGTTGGCACGGCTCGCCGAGGACCTGCTGCAAGCCGAGCAGGCAACGCGGACGGCTCATGAAACTGCGACTCACGAAGAAAACATCGCCGAAAACAAATACGACACATTGGGGCTCGAAGCGGCCTACTTGGCCGCTGGCCAAGCTCGGCGCGCCGAAGCCATCCGCGAGGCCATGGCCACTTGGCGCCAATTCCGCCCCCGCCCCTACGACCCCAGTCAAGGCATACAGCTCGGCGCACTGGTCTGCTTGGTCGATTCCGAGGGAACGCAGCAAAAGCTCTTTCTCGGCCCGGATGGAGGCAGCATGAAATTGGCCTGCGGCGCTCAGGTCGTACAGGTCATCAGCAGCCAAGCCCCTCTGGGCAGGGCCATGCTGGGTAAATGCGCGGGTGATGAGGTGGTGCTACAGGCCGCGCCCATCCGACAGCAGTTTGAGGTGGTACAGGTTGACTAAGCCGCAGGTCAGTTCATTTGCAGTCGTTCAGTTAAAGTCCCTGCCCTTGGATCCTGCCCATAGGACGAGTTTTGTCCGTTTCGAGCACTTCGCACCTGAAGGGGCGTTGGCTCCCCAGTGGCTTGGTCTGAAAACACAAGCTACGACTATGGGTGGGATGGCGACTGATGGGACTGATGCGGCTGTGTAAGCTGCCGCTTGAAAAGCAAGGAAAAAATATGCTGCTAACTGATATCGCCGTCGAACACACTTTGGTGTCCAAAAAGGATGGCGTTCGTCAGACTTTCTTGCTGCACCCATTTACCGATACACAGCGAGATTCGCTTGGCAAATTCGAGCTCGTTCGTGACGTCAGCCAGCCCGGATTCAAAGACGTGAAACGCTCCACCTTCGTATCGTTTCACCAATTGGCGGAGCTGTATGCGAAAGGCCTGCTCGACGAGTTCGGGTTTTCCGTTCGCATGTGCCCGGGTAAAGGCACCTACCCTGCCAAGCTTCCGGCCAAAAAGATACTGCCCACCAGCATCAAGCCCGGCTCTTCGTTCGACTTGGCGGTGCAAAAGGTGGACATTGCCAAACCAGCCACTCGCGAATTGAGAACCGCATTGCTTCGCACCAACGTCCAAATTTAAGAATCACGACGCTGATTGATAGGGGAGCCACTGTGAATCCACCCATTGCGCATGCTGAACTGATTGCCACGTTCAAGCGAGCCGAGGCAGATGCCGCTCATAAGTTTGGGCTGATCCAAGCGGCTGCCAATAAAGGCCCCAAGGCCATCCAAGCCGCTACCGAAACAGCGGCAAAGGCGGCAAAACGCAGGGATTCGTTTGCGAAAAAGCTGGGCGATTTGGGAGTGAGCCTCAAGGATTGAGCTCGGCCAAGCCTACGGCGTGACACTAACCAATAGCGGCTGCGTACAGCAGGCCTTGATCGTCAAAATAAACTTCGCAACCTAAAAACAGAATCGCTATGACGGCGACACCGAGCAAGTTGTAGAACGAGAATAAGGCGGTACATATGGCAAACGAAGAGGAAATCCATCGCAACAAACTGACGGGTAAGACCTACATTAGCCCGCAGGTCCCAACGCTGAACGGGCCTCTTCGAATTGCATCCAAGGTAATCGATTCCGAGGGTGCCTACTACGCAAAGGTGAAGAAGGAGGTTGTCCTTCGTCGTGCTCCAACGGCAAGAACCGAGATCGTTGCTAAGTTTCTTGAGGATGACCGCAAGCTCACGGTGTTGACACTCCAGCAGTTCAACGGCAACAACGGCCAGCCCCACCGCACGAACTTCTCATTTGTTGGCAGCGAGATCCCGAGGCTTCTGGGCTTTCTCAACGACATTGCGGAGGTGGAGTTCAAGCACACAGGCGCAGTCAACATCACAGACACCGAGTTACACCGGCTGGTACTTTCCAAGGCTCAGGCCGCGACCTTGGTTCATGACAACCAGGAAGTGTTCCTTGAAGCGCTCAAGTCCGAAGTTACCAAGGATGACATCGTCGCTTTGGGCTATCGCAAGAAGCAGCTTGGCGTGTTCACTCAACTCCTGAGCGATCCAGAATTTTTTGAACTGTGCAAGAAGCAGAAATCCATCAAGGGAGATGAGCCACTTTGGCAAGCCTACTTTGAGAAGAATCCATGGGTTTTTGGCTACGGGCTGAGCTACTTTTATGTCACCGGGTTTGAAGAGCGAAAGCTTGAGCAGTTTGTTCAGGGCTACGACCTTCTCCACAGAGGCAAGCGAGCGGATGCAGTCCTGAAGACCAGAGGGATCATCAACTCCCTTTGCTTCGCGGAAATCAAGCACCACAACACCAAACTGCTTGAATCAGATGCCTATCGAGCAGGTTGCTGGGCACCGTCCAAAGAGATGGCAGGTGCGGTCGCTCAAGTCCAAGCTACCGTTGCGATAGCCATGCACAAACTTCATGGTATGCAGCGCATGGAGGACGACGATGGGAATCCCACGGGTGAAGATTTTTTCAACTTCAAGCCGCGTGCGTTCATCGTGATTGGCTCCCTCAATGAGTTCATGGGCGAGCATGGTGTGAACCAAGACAAGCTGCGTTCCTTTGAGCTTTATCGTACGAGCATCACTGGGATAGACATAATGACCTTTGATGAACTGTACGAGCGGAGCAAATTCATCGTAGAGTCCGCACAGCAATGATGAACTGGACTGCTCCGTACAACCGCCTCGTCAAGCTTCTGGACAGGCAGGGAGAATCCATCCAGCACATTCACCACCGCTTGAGATAGTCCAAAAGCTGCTCGTCGCACACAGCCCAGCGATGCCCCCAACGCCGAACTGGCACAACCGAATAAACCATAAAAAAAGCGCCGGGCTTTTTCAAACCCGGCGCTTTCATGCCATCCAACCCGCTCAACCCAACTTAAACGGCAACTCCCTCGGCGTCTTCCCTGTCAACCGCGCCACCGCATTCGCAAACGCAGGCGCCAGTGGCGGCAATCCAGGTTCACCCATCCCGGTAGGCGGCTCGGCGCTCGGCACGATGTGTACGGCCACCTGGGGCATGTCGGTGATGCGGGGTATGGCGAAGTCGCCGAAGTTGCTTTGCTCCACCACGCCGTCCTTCAAGGTGATGGCTGCGCCGGGCAGGCACATGGACAGGCCCATCAGCGCCCCGCCCTGCACTTGGGCTTCCACGCTCTTGGGGTTGACGGCCAGGTTGCAGTGCACGCCCGCAGTCACGCTGTGCAGCTTGGGGGTGCCGTCTTTCACCGATGCTTCGACCACGTAGGCAACCACCGAGCTGAACGATTCGTGCACCGCCACGCCCCAGGCGCGGCCGGGGGCCAGCTTCTTTTTGCCGTAGCCCGATTGCGCCACGGCCAGTTGCAGGGCGGCCTTGTGGCGGGGGTGTTTGTCGCCCATCAGGCGCAGGCGGTAGGCCACCGGGTCTTGCTTGGTGGCGCGGGCCACTTCGTCCAGCAGGGTTTCCATGGCGTAGGCGGTGTGGGTGGAGCCCACGCTGCGCCACCACAGCACGGGCACGTTCACCTTGGGGTGGTGCACCGACAGCTTCATGGGGATTTCGTAGGGCTCTTTCATACCCTCAACCGCCGTGGTGTCGATGCCGTCTTTGACCATGAAGGCCTCAAACGGCGAGCCAGCCGTGATGGACTGGCCGACGATGACGTGGTCCCACGCCAGGATGTTGCCTTGCGCGTCAAAGCCAATGTCTGCGCGGTGCACGTGCATGGGGCGGTAGTAGCCGCCTTTGATGTCGTCCTCGCGGCTCCACAGCAGGCGAACGGGGGCGCTGATGCCGGCGGTGCGGGCGGCCTTGGCCACGCCGCAGGCTTCAACGATGTAGTCGCTGGTGGGAATGGCGCGGCGGCCAAAACCGCCACCGGCCATCTGGGCGTGCACCTTGACGTTTTGCACGGGCACGCCCAGCACCTTGCTTGCGGCCATGGCGTCCAGCCCGGGCATTTGGGTGCCCAGCCACAGCTCGGCTTTGTCACCGTCCAGGCGCACGGTGCAGTTGATGGGCTCCATGGGCGCATGGGCCAGGTACGGGAAGACGTACTCGGCGCTGATCTTGTGCGGTGCGCTGGCCAGGGCCGATGTGTCGGCGTTGTACTTGACGGCGCCGGGCTTGCGGGCCAGTTCGCGGTAGCTGGTCAACAGCTGGGCGCTGTCGGCCTTTTCTACGGCGGTGCTGTTCCATTCCACCTTCAGGGCATCGCGTCCCTGCTTGGCGATCCAGTAGCTGTCGGCCACCACGGCCACGCCTTCGCTGCCACGGTCCAGTGGCACGCGCAGCACGGCGCGCACGCCTTTGATGGCCTTGGCGGCGGCGTCGTCCACGCTTTGCACTTGGCTGCCAAACACGGGGGGGTGCGCCACCACGGCCGTGAGCATGCCGGGCAGGCGCACGTCAATGCCGTAGTCCTGCTGGCCGCTGGATTTGGCTTTGGCATCGAGCCGGCCGGTGGGCTTGCCGATGATGCGGAACTGCTTGGGGTCTTTGAGGGTGACTTTGTCGGGCACGGGCTGCTGCATGGCGGCTTCGGCCAGGGCGCCGTAGGCCAGCTTTTTGCCGCCGGGGCCCACCACAAAGCCTGCGTTGGTGCGCAGAGCCGATGCGTCCACACCCCACTGCGCGGCGGCGGCAGACACCAGCATGGCGCGGGTGCGGGCGCCCAGCTCGCGGTACTGGTTGTACGAGTTTTTGAGCGAGTTGGAGCCGCCCGTGAGGTGCATGCCAAAGGCCGGGTCGACATACGCGGGGCCCGCGTCGCCGTGCACGCTGCGCACCTTGGCCCAGTCGGCGTCCAGCTCTTCGGCCAGGATCATGGGCAGGCCGGTTTGCACGCCCTGGCCAAAATCCAGGCGGTTGATGGTGACGGTGACGGTGCCATCGGTGTCAATGCGCACAAAAGCCGAGGGCTGCTCGAATGGCTTGAGCCCGGCGGGCGCAGCGCCTGCACCTTGTGCGGTAGCGACCAACGGGTAGGCTCCCAGCGCAAAGCCGGATGCGGCTGCGGCCTTGAGGAAGGTGCGGCGTGCCACGCCTTCGGCGGCAGCAGCGTTTGCTTCGGTATTGATAGCGCCTTGCGCTTGATCCATAAGCGCTACCAGGCCTTTTGGCATGTGGGCGCGGGCGGTTTGAGCGTCGAAATGCATGGTGTTCTCCTGCTCGGTGTTCTTAGGCCAACGTCTTTGCTGCGTCGTGGATGGCGGCGCGGATGCGCACATAGGTGCCGCAGCGGCATACGTTGCCTGCCATGGCAGCGTCGATGTCGGCGTCAGAGGGCTTCTTCTTGCCCTTGAGCAGCGCGGTGGCGCTCATGATCTGGCCGCTTTGGCAGTAGCCGCACTGGGCCACGTCGTGCTTGACCCAGGCGGCGTGCACGGCCTTGCCCACCTTGTCGTTGGCGGTAACGGCTTCAATGGTGGTGATCTTTTGGCCCGCAGCGGCCGAAATGGGCGTGATGCACGAGCGCACGGGCGCTCCGTTCAGGTGCACCGTGCAGGCCCCGCACAGCGCCTGGCCGCAGCCAAACTTGGTGCCGGTCATGCCCAACGTGTCGCGCAGGGCCCAGAGGATGGGGGTGGAGTCGTCGGCGTTGACGGCGGTGTCTTTGCCGTTGATGTTCAAGGTTGGCATCGTGGGGTGCTCCTGGTTGGGGTGCGGTGGGGGAAATAATTTTGGCTGAATTATTATTCGACTAAAAATTTCTTGCAGCGGGTAGCCGCTTTTGACTTTGCGGGGCCCGCCTGGCCTGGTCTGCGGGCCTGGATCGCTATCCCACAGGGGCCTTGGGGCGGCGCCTCAAAGCATGCTGAAAGGCACCGTTGGCAAGCCCCAGCCCAGCTCAGGCCTTGAGGGCATCCCAGCACAGGCTGAATGCGGTCTGGTGCACGGCATCGTCGTCTGGCAGCACACCGGTGCGTATCAGGTTGGCGGTTTCGCGCACCGAGCCCAGCAAACTGGCCGTGAGCAGCGAGCCATGCACCGGTTTCAAAATCTCGTTGCGCTGGCCCTCTTCCATCAGCGCAAAAAAGCCGGCCATCAGCCGGGTTGAAAACTCGCGGTTGCCTTGGGTGAACCAGGGCGAGTTGTAGTACTGCTCTTGAAACACTACCTCGGCATATTGGTCGAGCCGGTGGCGCAGCAGATTAAGCCAGGTGCGACGCACTTTAGCCTTGAAGGGCATGGCGGGCTCCACGCCGCGCATGATGCGCTCGGCCGTCACGGTTTTGGCGTCTTGGTACAGCTGACTGATCAGCTCGTCTTTGGAGGGGTAGTAGACATACAGCGTGCTGGTGGCAATGCCCGCGGCCCGGGCAATCTCGGCCATGGTCAGCCCGCTCAGGCCCGTTTGCGCCACCAGATCAAAGGTGGCCTGTGCAATGGCGCGCTGCTTTTCGTCGTCTTTGGGTTTCATGGCGGGGCCAATATAAACGAATAGATATTCGCTCACAAGCGGGCAAACACCGAACCGGTCGGTGCCATGTCCCTCAGATGCACAATGGCAGGCATGACCACATCCATCGCAGACCTTCGCAAGAGTTACGAGCGTGCCGAGCTGAACGAAGACGCCTCGCACGCAGCCCCACTGCAGCAGTTTGACCAGTGGCTCAAGGAAGCCATCAGCGCCCAAGTGCCCGAGCCCAATGCCATGACGCTGGCCACCGTGGGCGGCGACATGCGCCCCAGCACGCGCATCGTGCTCATCAAGGGCTATGACGAGCGCGGGATTGTCTGGTTTACCAACTACGACAGCCGCAAGGGTCGCCAGATTGCGGGCAACCCGTTTGCAGCGCTGCAGTTTCATTGGGTGGAGCTGGAGCGCGTGGTGCGCGTTGAAGGCGTGGTCGAGAAGGTCAGCGACGCCGAAAGCGACGAATATTTCAACAGCCGCCCGCTGGATTCGCGCATTGGCGCCTGGGCCAGCCCGCAAAGCCAGGTCATCAGCGGCCGTGGGGTGCTAGTGGCCAATGCCGCCAAGTACGGCGCGCAGTTCATGCTCAAACCGCCACGCCCGCCGCACTGGGGCGGCTACCGCTTGGTGCCCGACCAGTGGGAGTTTTGGCAAGGCCGCAAAAGCCGCCTGCACGACCGGCTGCGCTACCGCCTGGACGGCACCGACTGGCTGCGCGAGCGGCTGGCACCGTGAGAAGACGGGCTGACGTGGCCTGATGATCCAACGCGGGGATTCAACGCATGGATTCAGCGCTCTGACCGCACGTTTCAATCAACCCACCCCTCCCCAACCCGGCCCAGCGCCGGGCTCTTTTTTGATAGCCCCCTGCCCCCTATGCCCGCCCATCCTGGCCCCGCACCGATGCGTCCAACACGCCGCTCACGAAATTCCGCCCTGACCATCGCCACGACTGCCGTGCTGGCCTGCGCAGCGCTGGCAGCGTGCAATAAGACTGAAGCGCCCCAACAGCTCACGGCCACTGCGAAGCAAGCCAACGACCGCTTTGCCGCCATCACCGCCGCGTGCACCCAGTTCCTGGCCGCGCGTGAGGCACATGTGGGCCCCATCAGCGCCTCAGAAGCCAAAGACAGCAACACTTGGGCCAAGACCGGCTACAGCCCTGCCCTGGTGCAGCCCGAGGTCAACGCCACCGAATCGCCCGTGACGCCCTTTGTGGGCAAGATCGTCATCAAAGACAACGAGGCCCGCGCAACGGCTGCCACCGAGGCAGAGGCGAAGGCCATCGCGCTGACGCCAGCGCACCTGCTGTCTAACCGCACACACACGCTGGTCTACAGCTTTGACGGCACACAGTGGCGCTGGCAAAACGGCCAGCGGCTGACCAAGGCCCCTGGCCAGAACGACGCCATGGCGGCGCTGACGCTGGCAGAGGTATCAGCCCCCGGGCCGAAGGGGTTTGCGGGGTGCTTGCCCTCATAGGGCCGCTTCCCCCAAAGCGATCAAAAAAACAAGCCGTCCTGCACACCGTCAGGCCTGCGGCGGCAAGTAGCCAGGGCGGTCTGCCGTCATCAACTGCTTGACGTGCTGGGTGATCTCATCGGCCAGCACTTCGTCTGCGCCCGCCTCCAGCCCATCCAGCGCGCGCTGAACGATCTGCTCAGGGCTCGTCTTGGGCACATCAAAGCCCCGTGTAAGGTCGGTATCGACATAGGCCATGTGCAGGCCCAGCACCTGTGTCTTTTGCGCTGCCAGTTCGTGGCGCAGCGCGTTGGTGAGTGACCAAGCGGCCGATTTGCTGGCCGAGTACGCTGCCAGTTCACCCCCATTGATCCACGAGGCCACCGACAGCACATTGAGCAGTGCCCCGCCGCCGTTGGCCTGCAAGACGGGGGCAAAGGCTTTGCTCACGCGCAGCATGCCGAAGAAATTGGTCTCAAAGAGCCTGCGGGCCAGCTCTTCGCTGTCGGCGGCCAAAAAGCCGCCGGGTTGGGCGATGCCTGCATTGTTGATCACGAGCGTGACGTCTGACGCCAACGCGGCAGCAGCGGCGACATCGCTGGGGTTGTTCACGTCCAGGCGCAGGGCCTGCACGCCAGGCTGGGGGCCCACGGTGGCAGGGTCGCGCACACCGGCGTAGACCTTGCGCGCACCACGGGCGAGCAACTCGCGGGCAAATGCCAGGCCGATGCCGCGATTGGCACCGGTGATGAGGACAACAGCGTTTTCAATCTTCATGGAAATCTCCAGAGGGTGGGAAAAGTTGTGGGGTATGAAAGGGATTAGCGAGGAGGTGCCAGCAACGCCGGTCAAACCACCTTGACGACCACCTTGCCCTTGGCGCGCCCAGCTTCTACATAGGCCAGGGCTTCGTTGGTGGCGTTGAACGGAAAGACTTTGTCGATCACCGGGCGGATGGCACCCGCTTCGATGAGGCGTGTGATCTCTTGCAACTGGCCGCCGTGCGCCCGCATGAAGAGGAACGAGTAGCCAATGCCCAGCTTGCGTGCGCGCCGCCGGGTGCCTGCGCTGAGCAGGCGCATCACCAGTCGCACAAAGCCGGGGGCACGGATGTCCTTGCCAAATTCAGGGTCTGGCGGGCCAGAGATGGAGATGAGCCGACCGCCCTTTTTCAGCACCCGCAGGGACTTGGCCAGCGCCTGGCCGTCCTGGCTGTGAAGGACCACGTCGTAGTCGCGCAGCACGTCTTCAAAGTTTTGCGTCTTGTAGTCGATGACCACATCCGCGCCCAGGCTCTTGACCAGTGACGCGTTGCCCGCGCTGGTGGTGGTGGCCACGGTGGCGCCCAGGTGCTTGGCCAGCTGGATGGCAAAGGTACCCACGCCGCCCGACCCCGCCTGGATAAACACCTTCTGCCCTTTTTGGAGCTGGGCCTTTTCGACCAGGGCCTGCCACGCCGTCAGGCCCACCAAGGGAATGGACGCCGCCTCTTCCATCGTCAGGCCTCGGGGCTTGGCAGCCAGCGATGACTCTTTGACAGCAATCAGTTCTGCAAAGGCGCCAATGCGGAAATCGTCAGGGCGGGCGTACACCTCGTCGCCGGGCTTGAACTGCTGAACGCGCGAACCGACCTTGACCACCACACCGGCCACGTCATGCCCGAGGACGAGGGGCAGCTTGTAGGGCAGGATGAGTTTGAACTCACCGCTTCTGATTTTCGCGTCGAGCAGGTTGACGCCAGCGGCATGCACCGCCACCAGCACCTCGTCGTCGTGCAGGTCGGGCGGCGGGATGTCGGCAGGCCGCAGCGCACCCTGCTTGGCATAGCGATCGAGGACAAAGGCTTTCATGGGGTTTCCTTATTTCAGCGGGGCCAACGTGGTTGAGCGAGCCAAGCGGGCTTCAAGCTGCAAGCCACACTGCTTTGCTTCAAATTTCGCATGACAATCATCATATAAAACTGCAAAAAAAAGCGCGCGGCTGACAGAATCAGCCCGGCGCGCCGGGGGGCGTCAGGTGCTTGATAGCGGCCTCGCGCAGGCTGTCTGACAAGGCGGGCTCATCCACCGCGCGGGCCAGCACCAGGGCACCCACCATGGTGGCGATGGTGACCAGCGCGCCCTCATGGGCTTCAGGCTGGCCCCACTGCGGCGACTGGCGGGCAATCAGGTCGACCATTTCCTTGATGTGCCGGGTGGCGACACGGCGCACCTCGGGGGTTTGGCGCACGGTTTCAGAGCCCAGTGCGGCCAGGGGGCAGCCCGTTTCGACGCCCTCGACATGCTGTTTGGAGAGGTAGGCGTTGAGCATGGTCACCAGCGCCCGCTGAGAGGACTCGCCCGCCACGACGTTTGCAACGAGCGCCGCAGATTCCGTACACGCCTGAGCCGCAGCTTCGGCCAACATGGCCTCGCGGGATTCAAAGTGCGCATAGAAGGCGCCGTGCGTCAGGCCCGCCTCCTTCATGATGTCTGCCACCCCCGTGCCGTGATAGCCCTGGCGGCGGATCGCCCGCGCCGCCACCGACACGATGCGTTCGTGGGTGGCCTCCTTGGCTGCGGATCGGGCATTGGGCTGTTTATTTCGCATGACACACATCATACGTTACATGAAAAACTCTGACAAGCCCCCCCTCTGGCTGGCCGCCATGCCCCCCCCCCTTGCTTGGCCAGCACCCAAAACTCAGGCCCTGTGCAAGGGCCTGAGGGGTGAAGCGCGCGGCAGGTGCTGCTTTGAACGGAAGCAAAACCGCTACGCTTTCAATAGCGCCTTGCGCTTATCTATAAAGCGCTAGACGCCAATTCAATTAAAAATCAACTCACAGCTTGGCAATCGACACCTCCGTGGACTTGACCAGCGCGACGACGTCAGAGCCGACGACCAGGCCCAGGTCGTCCACCGAACGGGTGGTGATGACGGAGGTGACGATGCCCCAGGGGGTTTCGACATCGACTTCAGAGACGACATCGCCACGGATGATTTCGCGCACTTTGCCCTTGAACTGGTTGCGTACGTTGATGGCTTGAATGGACATGGGGTTCTCCTTGAAAAGTCCGTTGATAAAGGTGGGTTGAAAATCTGAAAGCAAGAGCGTTTTGCAGGGTGCACGGTGCTCGGCCCGCCGCTCGCTCTGAGCCAGCCGAAGGGCTGCACGCAGAGCGCACCACGGCTTCGACAGGCTTAGCCCGAACGGGTGGAGGTGGTGCAAAAACACCTCACACCGCCCAGCGCAGGCCGTGGGCGGGCACACCGGGCCAGTTGGCACCGCCTGCTGCGGACTCAGGCTCGGGCTTTTGCAGCACGCGGTCGAGGATGCGTTTTTCCAGCGCGGCAAAAGCGGCGTCGCCGTGGGATCGTGGGCGCGGCAAGTCAATGCGCTGGTCCAGCGCAATCTGACCGTCTTCGATCAGGATCACGCGGTCGGCCAGTGCCACGGCTTCTTGCACGTCGTGGGTGACAAGCAGCGCGGTAAAGCCGCTGCTGCGCCACAGGCCTTCAATCAGGCGGTGCATCTCGATGCGGGTGAGCGCATCCAGCGCCCCCAGGGGTTCATCGAGCAGCAACAGGCGCGGGTTGTGCACCAGGGCGCGGGCCAAGGCCACGCGCTGGCGCTGGCCGCCCGACAGGCGCGCGGGCCATTCGCCCAGCCGGTCGCCCAGGCCCACACGGGCCAATACATCGGCCGCTGCGCCGCGCAGCCCGGGTGGCAGGCCCAGGGCCACGTTGTCGGCCACGCGCTTCCAGGGCAGCAAGCGCGAGTCTTGGAACATGATGCGGGTGCTGTCGCTCAGGCCACTCACGCTATCGCCGTCGATGCGGATGGCCCCGCCCGAGACCGATTCCAGCCCCGCCACCAGCCGCAGCAGTGTGCTTTTGCCGCAGCCGCTGCGGCCCACGATGGCGACAAACTCGCCGGGCTCGATCACCAAGTCGGCCTTTTTGAGCACGGTGCGTGTGCCGTAGCGTTTGTCCACGCCGCGCACTTCCAGGCGCACGCCTTGGGGTTGTGAAGATGGTTTGATAGTCAAAATGGCCTCCTGCGCTTATTTATCAAGCGCTAGCAGCTATAAAAATGTGAGCAAAAAAAGCAGGTTGCATGGGGCGCTGCGCCATGCCAGGGACGCCGCGCAAGGGCCGCCCCGCCGCGCTGGCGTCGTCCCCCTTCCCCTAGCGCGCAGCGCGTAGAGAGAAGGGGGAAGCGGCGCAGCCGCTCAGGGGGATGCTCAAACCTGATACCCGGGATGCCATCTCAACCAGTACCTTTCGAGGCCCTTGGCAAAGGCATCGGCCAGCTTGCCCAGCAGCGCGTAGAGCAAGATGCCTACGAGCACGATGTCGGTCTGCAGGAACTCACGGGCGTTCATGGTCAGGTAACCAATGCCCGCCTGGGCCGAGATGGTTTCGGCCACGATGAGGATCACCCACATCAGCCCCAGCGAAAAGCGCAGCCCCACCAAGATGCTGGACAGCGCGCCGGGCAGGATGATTTGCTGGTAAAGCTGCCAGCGGCTCAGGCCATAGGTGCGCCCCATTTCGATGAGGCCAGGGTCCACGTTGCGAATGCCGTGGAAGGTGTTGAGGTAGATAGGGAAGAACACCGACACGCTGATGAGAAACAGCTTGGCCGATTCGTCAATGCCAAACCACAGGATGACCAGCGGAATCAGCGCCAGCGCGGGAATGTTGCGCACCATCTGGATGGTCGAGTCCAACAGCGTCTCAAAAAACCGCACTGAGCCGGTAAGCAGGCCCAGCACCAGGCCCAGCCCGCCGCCAATGGCCAGCCCCGCCAGGGCGCGGCCCGCGCTGACCTTCACGTGCGTCCACAGCTCGCCAGATGCGGCCAGCGTCCAGGCGGCCTTGATCACGTCCAGCGGCGCGGGCAGCACGCGGTTAGAAAGCCAGCCCAGCGACGATGCAATCTGCCACAGCACGATGAGGCCCACGGGCACGGCCCAGGGCAGCAGGCGCTGGCCTACGTTGCGGGCAAACAGGGCCAGTGGCGATGGCAGCACCGGGCTGCCGGGCTCGTCGGACGCGTCAGGGGTGTCGGAGACAGTAGCGGCAGAACCTGTAGGGGCGACCTGCAGCTCGCGAACATTTTGAATTGAGGGCATGCGATGGCTCACTGATCGAGATCGGGTTCTAGAAACTCCAGCTGGTTGCCCGCTGGGTCTTTGACGTAAAAGCGCAGGTAGCCGGGCAGCGCACGGTTCTCTACCAGCGGCAGTTGGGCCTGCAGCAGGCGCCCGCGCAGGGCGGGCAGGTCTTGCACCTCAAAGGCCAGGTGCGACACCGCAGGCACGGGCTGCCACTGCTCGGTGGGCACCAGGTCAATGCGCTGGGTGCCTGCCACAAAACGCAGCGCACTGCCCGCTTGCAAGCGCACTTCAGGCAGGCCGAGCAGGCTGTTGTAGAAGTTGCGGATCTGCCCCTCAGCGCCTGCGGGGAAAGGCAGTTGCACGTGGTTGATGGAATGGACGACCATGGTGAATGTCCTGTTTCGCCGTGCCGCCGGCTCAGCTTTGCGAGGCCTTGGGCACATACTGGTTGCCCACGGTTTCGCCAAAGGGCCCCAGCGGGTTGCCGCCGGTGAGCTTCTCCTGCGTTTTGACGGGCAGCAGCGGGAACACCAGCTCGGCAAAGCGGTAGGCCTCTTCGAGGTGCGGGTAGCCCGAGAGCACAAAGGTGTCCAGCCCCAGGTCGGCATATTCCTGGATGCGGGCGGCCACGGTTTCGGGGCTGCCCACCAGGGCGGTGCCTGCGCCGCCGCGCACCAGGCCCACACCGGCCCACAGGTTGGGGCTGATTTCCAGGTCTTTGCGGGTGCGCTTGACGCCTTGGCTATGCAATGCGGCCATGCGGCGCTGGCCTTCGGAGTCCATGCGGGCAAACACAGCCTGGGCACGCACCACGGTGTCGTCGTCTACATGGCTGATGAGTTCTTCTGCCGCTGCCCAGGCTTGTTCTTCCGTCACACGCACGATGACGTGCAGGCGGATGCCAAACTTCACCGTGCGGCCCAGCTTGGCGGCGCGCTCGCGCACATCGGCCACCTTCTTGGCCACTTCGGCGGGGGGTTCACCCCAAGTCAGGTAAGTCTCGACCTGCTCGGCCGCCAGATCGTGCGCTGCGGCAGACGAGCCGCCAAAGTACACCGGTGGGTGCGGCTTTTGCAGCGGCGGGAACAGCAGCTTGGCGCCCTTCACGCTCAGGTGCTTGCCCTCGTAGTCGTAGGTTTCTCCGTCGTGGCTGCGCGCCAGAATTTCTCGCCAGATGCGGATGAACTCTGCCGATTGCTCGTAGCGCTCGGCGTGGTCCAGAAAGACGCCGTCGCCTTCCAGCTCGGTCTGGTCGCCGCCGGTGACCAGGTTGATGAGCAGCCGCCCGCCCGAGAGGCGGTCAAACGTGGCGGCCATGCGGGCAGCCAGCGCGGGCTGGTGCAGGCCGGGGCGCACCGCCACCAGAAACTTGAGGTTGCGCGTGACGGGCAGCAGGGTCGATGCAATGACCCACGGGTCTTCGCAAGAGCGCCCGGTGGGGATGAGCACGCCTTCGTAGCCCAGGCTGTCGGCCGCGACTGCGACTTGCTTGAGGTAGTCGTGGCTGAGCTGTCGGCCGCCCTTGGCGGTGCCCAGGTAGCGGCTGTCGCCGTGGGTGGGGATGAACCAGAAAATCTGCATGGGGGTCACCTGTGTGCTGGATGCGTTTTGGTAGGCCCCGGCCTTGGGGCCGGGAGTCTGTTTTTGGGGTGGTCAGTACGAGATCGCGAAGCCAAAGGTGGGCGCGCGCCGTAACCCCTGGCAGGGCTTGGCGCCCAGCCCCCAGGCCTGGGCCGTGACGCACAACATCTGCTGCAGGCGCTGGTGCAGAGGAAATGGCATGGGTGCGGGTGTACGGGTGGGCATGGTGGGCTCCTTGGTCAGTGATCAATGGGCGGCGGCGGCGTGTGGCTTGGAGCGGGTCACCAAACTCAGCGAAGCGGTTCTGGCTAGGCGCTGCGTCGCAGGCAGTACGGGCAGTACGACAAAGACGCAGCAACAACGCCAGAAGAGTTTGGTGAGCCGCTCTTACTTCAGGTCGACGGGGGCTGCGTGCAGCAGGTTGAGCTTTTTGGGGATGAGCTTCAGGTCAAAGAACGTGTCGGCAATGGCCTGCTGCTCGGCCAGGATCTCGCGGGTGACCACGGTGGTGCCATAGCCCACGCGGCCAATGAACAGCTCGGTGATGGAGCGGTCCAGCCCCAGCACCTGGGCCAGCTCGGTGGCGGCCTCGGCCTTGTTCTTGGCAATCCAGGTTTCGATGGTGTTGATCTCGTCAACGGCAATGCGCAGCACCTCGGGGTGGCGGGTGGCAAAGTCGCGTGAGGTGAAGTAGTACGCACGGTTGTTGACCACGCCCTGGGCGTTGGCCAGGATGCGGGCGCCCAGCGTTTTTTCGGCTGAGGCCAGGAACGGGTCCCAGATCACCCAGGCGTCTACAGCGCCGCGTTCAAAGGCGGCTCGGGCGTCTGGCGGGGGCAAGAAGATGGACTGCACATCGCCGTATTTCAGGCCATGCTTTTCCAGCAGCTTGACCAAAAAGTAATGCACGTTGGAGCCCTTGTTGTAGGCCACACGCTTGCCTTTGAGGTCGGCCACGGTGCGGATGGCCGAGTCCTTGGGCACCACCACCGCTTCGACCGCTGGGCGAGGCACGGACGAGCCGGCATACACCAGGGGCGCACCGGCCGCCTGGGCAAAGATGGGGGGCGCTTCGCCCACGTCGCCAAAGTCGATGGCGCCCACGTTCAGCGCCTCCAGCTGCACAGGGCCTGCATTGAACTCGGTCCAGGTCACCTTGACGCTCAGCGGCGCCAGGCGCTTTTCGAGCGTGCCGCGGGCCTTGATGAGCGAGAGCCAGCCCTTTTGGTGGCCCACGCGCAGCACAGGGCCTGCGGCAGATTGGGCGAATGCGGAAGGCGCAAAGCCCGCCGCAGTGAGGCCGGTGGCCAGGCCCGATGCCAGCACCTGCCGGCGAGAGGGAACGATACGGTGTGTCATGCAATGCTCTTTGAAAAGTCGGGTGGTCCCGTGGCGGCCTGCGGCGGGCAACAGCGCGCCCTGCCCTGCAGCCAAGGCACATTCAGTTAAATAAATCGGGAAAGGAATCAGCGCAGCGGGGTCTGCCGGCGGGCCGTGCACTCTGGGTGCGCCGCAGCAGCCCCGGCCGCTGCATCAAACGCTACATCGCACCTGCGAGAAGTGCACCGGATCGAACCGCCCGGCCTGGGCAGATGCGGGCCGGAGGGTTTCGGTGACCAGCTGGTTCACCGCGTCATCCAGCCGCGCTGCAATGTCGCTGTGCACGTCATAGGTGCCCTCGGGCGTGAGCGTTACCTGCGAGTCGGTGGCGTAGATGCCGGGCAGGATGTGCTTGGCACCCAGCGACTGCAGCACGGGCCGCAGCGCGTAGTCCAGCGCCAGCATGTGGTGCGGGCTGCCGCCCGTAGCCAGAGGCAGTACGGTTTTGCCCTTGAGCGCGGTTTGCGGCAGCAAGTCCAGAAACACCTTGAGCACACCGCTGTAGGCTGCCTTGTACACGGGGGTGGCCACCACCAGCACGCGGGCCTTGGCCACCTGGTCGGTAGCCGCTACGACCGTGGGGTGGCCAAAGTCGGCCAGCAGCAGGGCCTGCGGAGACAGGTCGCGGATGTGGATGCGGTCTACCAGCGCGCCACGGGCCTGCAGGCGCTGCGACACAGCATCGAGCAAGGCGGCGGAGCGGGAGCGCTCGGAGGGGCTGCCAGCAATCAACAAGGCGGACATATCTTTCCTTCACTACTGTTTTGATAGCTGCTAGCGCTTTATGGTTAAGCGCTAGAGGCTGATTTGGCTTGATTTTTTACCTATCTCAGATGGGAGCATCAGCCTGCACACCCGCAGCGGTGCTGGGGGTTAACGCCCTCTCCCCTCGCGGGAGAGGGTTGGGGAGAGGGGGGCTGCACCCGCGCCGCGCCCGTTTCACCCCCTCTCCCCGGCCCTCTCCCACAAGGGGAGAGGGGGTGAGAGCCATCTGAGATAGGTACCTAATCAGGCATTTTTGTTCTTACTTGCGCGTATAGATCTGGTCGAAGCTGGCGTTGTCCGCGAAGTGGTCCTTGGCCGCCTTGGTCCAGCCGCCAAAGGCGTCGTCGATGGTGAACAGGTTCAGCTTGGGGAACTGCTTGGCGTACTTGGCCTTGGCCTTGTCAGACACCGCAGGGCGGTAGAAATGCTTGCCCGCAATGTCCTGGCCCTCTTCGGTGTAGAGGTACTTGAGGTATTCCTCGGCCACGGCGCGGGTGCCCTTCTTGTCCACGTTCTTGTCGACCACCGACACAGCGGGCTCGGCCACGATGGAGATGGAAGGCGCAATCACGTCAAACTTCGCGCCAAATTCTTTTTCCAGCAAGTAAGCCTCGTTTTCCCAGGCAATCAGCACATCGCCCTGGTTGCGCTGGGCAAAGGTGATGGTGGAGCCGCGCGCGCCGGTGTCCAGCACAGGCACGTTGCCGTAGAGCTTGGCCACGAAGTCTTTGGCCTTGGCGTCACCGCCGTACTTGCGCTTGGCAAATTCCCAGGCGGCCAGATAGTTCCAGCGGGCGCCGCCCGAGGTCTTGGGGTTGGGTGTGATCACGCTGATGCCGGGCTTGACGAGGTCGTCCCAGTCCTTGATGCCCTTGGGGTTGCCCTGGCGCACCACCAGCACGATGGTGGAGGTGTAAGGCGAGCTGTTGTGGGGCAGGCGCTTTTGCCAGTCTTTGGGAATCCAGCCGCCGTTGGTGTGCAGCGCGTCGGTGTCGCCCGCCAGCGCCAGGGTGGCCACGTCAGCCTCCAGTCCATCAATGATGGAGCGCGCCTGCTTGCCCGAGCCACCGTGGCTTTGCTTAATGGTCACGTCCTGCCCGGTCTTGGCCTTCCAATACTTGGCAAAGGCCTGGTTGAACTCGACGTACAGCTCACGGGTCGGGTCGTAGGACACATTGAGCAAGGTCACAGACTGCGCAAACGACGGCAAAGCCGTCAGGGCCAAAGCGCCTGCAAAGGCTGCGGCCAATGGAAACTTGATAAAGTCGCGGCGAAAGTTCATGAAGGGCCTCGTTGATTGGAATGCGGGACGGTGCAAAACACCGATGAAACGCATTCTGGAAGGCCCTCTTAAAAACTGGAACTACTGAGATTTCAGTTCTTTATATCTAAATCATCTGAGCCAAGCGCAAAACCCGCCCCTAGAGGCGTCTGCGCCTGTCTCGCTTTCATAGACCACCACAAGGAATCCCCACCATGGCACGCACCGTCCAATGCATCAAACTCGGCCAAGAGGCAGAAGGCCTGGACTTTCCGCCCTACCCCGGTGAGCTGGGCAAGCGCATCTGGGAAAGCGTGAGCAAGCAAGCCTGGGCCGACTGGCTCAAGCACCAGACCATGCTGGTCAACGAAAACCGCCTGAACCTGGCCGACGCCCGCGCCCGCCAGTATCTGGCAAGGCAGATGGAAAACCACTTTTTTGGCGGCGGCGCAGACGCCGCGGCGGGCTATGTGCCGCCCAGCGCTTAAATAAAGAACACCCCCCTGAGCGGCTGCGCCGCTTCCCCCCGCTCTCGTAGCGTTGCACGCTACGGGCAGGGGGACGCAGCCCTCGCTGCGGGGCGGCCCTTGCTCGGCTGCCCTGGCCTGGGCAGCGCCAGTTTCATGGGCCGCACTCAGCACATGCACCGTGTCATGCACTTTGACCTGAGCGGCTGCCCTAGTCTGTGCCGCGCCAGTGTGGCAGGTCGGGTGCGATGCGAGCACCACAAAAAACCAGTACTTGCCCCCCATGTCCGAGCCCATCGACTGGCTGCCCGACGGCACCCCTTACAGCCCCCGCTTTGGCGACCGCTACCACAGTGAAAACGGTGGCCTGGACCAAGCCCGCCGGGTGTTTTTGCAAGGCTGCGGGCTGCCTGCCGCCTGGGCCGGACAGCCCCAGTGGCGCGTGCTGGAGACGGGCTTTGGCTTTGGGCTGAACTTTCTCGTCACCTGGGCCGCCTGGCGGGCCGACGCGCACCGCCCGCGCCTGCTGCACTTCATATCAACCGAAGCCTGGCCCGTGAATGCCGCCGACCTGCTGCGCGCCACCACGGCCCACGCCGAACTGGCGCCCTTGGCCGAGCAGTTGCACGCCCAGTGGTGGGGCCTGCTGCCTGGCGTGCACCGCCTGGCGTTTGAAGACGGCCGCGTGCTGCTCACCCTGTATGTGGGCGATGCGCAAGAGATGCTGCGCCAGCAGGCGCCCACGGCAGACTCGGTGTATCTGGACGGGTTCAGCCCTTCGGTCAACCCCGAGATCTGGAGCGCCCACACCCTCAAGGCCGTGGCGCGCTGCTGCCGCCGGGGCACGCAGCTGGCCACCTGGACCATTGCCCGCGCTGTGCGCGACACGCTGTCCGAATGCGGCTTTGAGGTGCAGCGCGTGCCCGGCGTGCCCCCCAAGCGCGACAACCTGCACGCCACCTACAACCCCCGCTGGGAACCACGGGCCCGCACAGCCACCTTGCCCGACGCAGCCCAGCACGCCACCGCGCAGCCCCAGCAATGCATCGTGATTGGCGGCGGCCTGGCAGGGGCCGCCACCGCAGCCAGCCTGGCGCGCCGGGGCTGGCAAGTGCAGGTGCTGGACCAGGCCAGCGAGCCCGCCGCTGGCGCATCGGGCCTGCCTGCCGGGGTGTTTGCCCCCCATGTTTCGCCCGACGATGCCGTGCTGTCGCGCCTATCGCGCTGCGGCGTGCGCACCACGCTGCAGCAAGCCCAGCAACGCCTGCAGGCCGGGCAAGACTGGGGCGCAACCGGCGTGCTGGAACACCGCACAGACGGCAGCCCTGGCCTGCCCGCCGACTGGAACAAAGGCCCTGGAGCCGACTGGAGCACCCTCGCCCCGCCCGATGCCCGCGAGCAGGCGGGCCTACCGCCCGACGCCGTGGCCTGCTGGCACGCCCAGGCGGGCTGGATACGCCCCGCCCAAATGGTGCGGGCACTGCTGCGTGAAAGCGGCGTGACTTGGCGCGGCCAATGCCAAGTGGCCAGCCTGCGGCCTGTGCCTGCCGCCAGCGCAGCAAACCCTGCAGCCACCGAATGGCAGGCACTCGATGCCCAGGGCGATGTGCTGGCCCAGGCTCCCGTGGTGGTGATTGCCGCAGGCGCGGGCAGCCACACCCTGCTGAGCGACCGCTGGCCCCTGCAGCCCGTGCGCGGCCAAGTGTCGTGGGGGCACTATGCCGCCCACCTGCCGCCGCCCGCGCCTTTTCCGGCGAACGGGCATGGCAACCTGGTGCCGTCTTTCGGGCTGGGCAGCACAGACCAACCGGGCGGCGAGGCCACTGAACGCGGCTGGATCATGGGCTCGACCTTTGAGCGCGATGTGACGGCGCTGCCCGCCAGTGCCACCGACCAGCAGGCGGCGCACCAATCACATTGGGACAAGCTGCAAACCCTGCTGCCCACGGCCGCCCGCCAGCTGCAGCCCAGCTTTGATGCCCGCCTGATCGGTGAAGACACCGCACACACCACAACAGCCAAAGTCGAACACTGGGCCGCCGTGCGCTGCACCGCCCCAGACCGCCTGCCCATCGTGGGGCCGGTGCACGCGCTGGCGCTGCCCGGCCTGTGGGTGTGCACCGCCATGGGCGCACGCGGGCTGACGCTGGCCCTGCTGTGCGGTGAACTGCTGGCTGCCCGCCTGAATGCCGAGCCGTTGCCGCTGGACGCCAAGCTGGCCCGGGCGCTGTCGAGCGAGCGTATGTGATCGCGCCGCAGGGAGTGAGCCTTAGCGGCGCACCGTGCAGGCGGGCGATGGGGGCCACGACCGATTGGATGACCGGGCAGCGTAAGCCGCCCGCGACAGTGCGCCATCAATCAAATCCCGCGCCAAGCCCCTCCAGTACTTGCTTATATAAATATTTGCATATTGGCAGAGCAAAACAATAGTTTGCATCCATAAGCCTCCCCTCTACATTCGCGGCCATGCATGAATTGGCGTTTGTTTTTGCGGGGTTTGCAGTGGGCCTGATCGTCGGGCTCACGGGCGTAGGCGGCGGTTCGCTGATGACGCCCATCCTGATCTTCTTCTTTGGCATCAAGCCCCACATGGCCGTGGGCACCGACTTGCTGTTTGCCGCCTTCACCAAGATGGGCGGCACCGTGAGCCTGGCCCGCCAGCGCCTGGTGCCCTGGAAGGTGGTGGGCCAGTTGTGCGCAGGCAGTATTCCGGCCGCCTTGCTGGCACTGTGGGCGCTACACACACTGGGCCCCGCCAGCGGCCCCGCCCAGCGCATCATGACCACCACGCTGGGCTTTGCGCTGCTGCTCACATCAGCGGCCACGTTGTACAAGGCAATTGTTTTTTCTTCCCAACGCCAGGCGGCCGAAGCGGCAGCCCGCAAGCACCACGCGGGCGACCCTACGCGCCCCCGCCACTGGAGCCTGCCTATTTTGATGGGCGCCGTAATCGGCACGCTGGTCACCTTCACCTCGGTGGGTGCGGGGGCGATTGGTGTCACGGTGCTGCTGCTGGTGTACCCCCTGCTGCCCCTGCCGCGCATCATTGGCGCCGACATCGCCTACGCCGTGCCATTGACCCTCGTGGCCGGTCTGGGACACGCCTCGCTAGGCTCAGTCGACTGGCCTTTGCTTGCACAATTGCTGGCTGGCTCGCTGCCGGGCATCTGGCTGGGTTCGCGCCTGGTCACCCGCACGCCTGAGCGGCTTATCCGCTCTGCCCTCTCGCTGTTGCTCGCCTGGGCGGGCTTCAAACTGCTTTTGATCTAGAACCCTGCGTCTGCACCACGATGTACCAATACACAGAATTCGACCAACAATTTGTGCAACAGCGGGCACGGCAATTCCGTGACCAGCTCACGCGCTGGCAAACCGGCAAGCTGTCTGAAGACGCCTTCCGCCCACTGCGCCTGCAAAACGGCTGGTACGTACAGCGCTATGCCCCCATGCTGCGCGTGGCCGTGCCTTATGGCGAAATCGCCAGCCGCCAACTGCGCGTGCTGGCCCAGATCGCCCGCGAGTACGACGAGCCCGAAGCGGCGGTCTTCAAGGCCGCCATGGAAGGCCAGGGCAAGCTGGGCACGACCTTCTTGCCCAAGAACTGCGCCCACTTCACCACCCGCACCAATGTGCAGTTCAACTGGATTCCGCTGTCCAAAAGCGCGGACGTGATGGACCTGCTGGCCAGCGTGCAACTGCACGGCATCCAGACCAGCGGTAACTGCATTCGCAACACCACCACCGACGCCCTGGCGGGCATTGCCGTGGACGAAATCGTGGACCCGCGTCCGTATGCGGAAATCATCCGCCAGTGGACCACGCTGCACCCCGAGTTCGCCTTCCTGCCCCGCAAGTTCAAGATCGCCATCAGCGGCGCCCGTGACGACCGCGCCGCCACTGGCTGGCACGACGTGGGCCTGCACCTCGTCAAGAACGACGCGGGCGAGATCGGCTTCAAGGTCTTTGTGGGCGGCGGCATGGGCCGCACGCCGGTGATTGGCACCGTGATCCGCGAGTTCCTGCCCTGGAACCAGATCATGAATTACATCGAGGCCATCGTGCGCGTGTACAACGAACATGGCCGCCGCGACAACAAGTACAAGGCCCGCATCAAGATTTTGGTGAAGGCCGAGGGCCAACAGTACATCGACGATGTGGAAGAGGAATACCGCCAGATTCTGGAAGTAGACGGTGGCCCCCACACCATTCCCCAGGCCGAGTTTGACCGCGTGGCCGCCTGCTTTGTGGCGCCGAAGCTGTCCGACATTGCCGACGTGCCCCCCGCAGCCTTGCAGGCCTCGCTGGACGCCCAAGCCGCCGAGCATGTGATGTTTGGCCGCTGGCTGCAGCGCAACGTGCACGCGCACCAAAACCCACAGCTGCGCGCTGTGACGCTGTCATTCAAGCGCCCCGGCCAAGCACCGGGCGATGCCACCAGCGAGCAGTTGATTGCCCTGGCAGACCTGGTGGACAAATACTCGGGCGGCGAAGCCCGCGTGACGCACGACCAGAACGTGCTGTTGCCTTGGGTGCATGGCAGCCAACTGTTCAGCCTGTGGCAAGAGGCCAAGGCCCTGGGCCTGGCCAGTGCCAATGTGCAGTTGCTCACCGACATGATCGCCTGCCCCGGCGGCGACTTCTGCGCACTGGCCAATGCCCGCTCGCTGCCCATTGCCGAGGCCATCACCCAGCGCTACCAAGACCTGGATGAGCTGGACGACATTGGCGAGATCGACCTGCACATCAGCGGCTGCATCAACAGCTGCGGCCACCACCACAGCGGCCACATCGGCATCCTGGGTGTCGATAAGGACGGCAAGGAGTGGTACCAGGTCACGCTGGGCGGCTCCGATGGGTCCGACCTGTCGGGCGCTGCCGTGGCCGGCAAGGTGATTGGCCCCTCTTTCTCTGCGGCTGAAGTGCCTGACGTGATCGAGGCCGTGCTCAGCACCTACCGCGACCTGCGCGAAAGCGGCGAGACATTCCAGAACACCGTGCGCCGCACCGGCCTGGACCCGTTCAAGGAAGCCGCCAAGCTGGCCCGCCACAAAGACGACACCCTGGCCACCGCTTGAACAAGCCCGCCAGCAAAAGCACCGCTACGAATCTCCTCACGATGATGAACCTGAAACTTCTCGCATCCCACGAACACCAGCCCCCCGCAGAGGGCGACGCCCGCGTGGTGGCGCTGGCCAACGATGCCGACGCCACCACGCTGCCGCTGGAAGGCGTGGAACGCGTGGACCTGCACTTTCCCAACTTCACCGATGGCCGCGCGTTCAGCCAGGCCTTCTTGCTGCGCCGCCGCCGTGGCTTTGCGGGTGAGATCCGCGCCACGGGCGATGTGCTGATCGACCAATTGGTGCAGATGGAGCGCACGGGCTTTAGCAGCGCGGTGCTGGCCGAGGGCGTGGATGCCGCCGATGCCCAGCGCCAGTTCGAGCTGTTCTCTGGCTTCTACCAGGGCGATGCCGTGAACCCCCAGCCTCTGTTTGCCCACCGCGCTGCGGCCTGAGAACCAAGTCACCACCTTCCAAAGCCCCGCACCATGAGCCAATTCGATCTCGCACGCATCAACGCCGACCTCGGCCGCAACGCCCCAGAACTGGTGGCATGGGCGCTGGGCCTGGGCCAGCCCGCCATCGTTACCACCAACTTCCGCCCCTTTGAGGCAGTCATCCTGCACATGGTCACGCAAGTGAACCCCGATGTGCCCGTGGTGTGGATGGACAACGGCTACAACACCGAAGCCACCTACCGCTTTGCCGACGAAGTGACAAAGCAACTGGGCCTGAAGCTGCAAATTTACCTGCCACGCCGCTCGCGCGCGCACCGCGAAGCCGTGGAAGGTGCGACCCCAGCGCTGGACGACCCACGCCATGCCGCCTTCACCGAAGAAGTGAAGCTCGAGCCCTTTGCCCGCGCCCTGCGCGAAACCGCACCCAAGGTGTGGTTCACCGCGCTGCGAGCCACCGACACCGCCGTGCGTGCGCAGATGGACCCCGTCAGCATCAACCCTGATGGCCTGATCAAGGTGGCACCGTTGCTGCACTGGTCGTCCAAAGACCTGCACGAGTACTGCGTCAAGCACGGCCTGCCCAACAACTTTGACTATGTGGACCCCACCAAGGGCGAAGACAACCGCGAGTGCGGCCTTCATTTAGCCCACTGACGCAGATTTGCTTTGAGAACCGATGAAACCGTTCACGCTGAGCTTGTCGAAGCGCCGCGCAAGGCTTCGACAAGCTCAGCCCGAACGGTTCTGATGGATCAAACACCAATCCGCACACCCCCATCACTGATCCGACCATGAACACCCGGACCGACACCGCGCTGCTTGAGAAGAAGAACCACGACATGAGCTACCACCTCAACAATTCCCACCTCGACGCCCTGGAAGAAGAAACCATCTTCATCCTGCGTGAAGTCGCCGCCGCCTTCGAGCGCCCCGCCCTGCTGTTTTCGGGCGGCAAGGATTCGCTGGTCATGCTCAAGTGCGCCGAAAAGGCCTTTGGCACCAAGGCCAGCGGTGGCGGCATTCCGTACCCGCTCTTGATGATCGACACGGGCCACAACTTCACCGAAGTGACGGATTTCCGCGACTTCCGCGCCAAGGAACTCGGTGCCGAACTCATCGTGCGCAATGTCGAAGACTCGATGGCGCGCGGCACGGTGCGCCTGGCCCACCCCGGCGAGTCGCGCAACGTGCACCAGTCGGTCACACTGCTCGAAGCCATCGAAGAGTTCCGCTTTGACGCGCTGATCGGCGGCGCCCGCCGCGACGAAGAAAAGGCCCGCGCCAAAGAGCGCATCTTCAGCCACCGCGACAGCTTTGGCCAATGGCAACCCAAGGCCCAACGCCCCGAGCTGTGGACCCTGTTCAACACCCGCCTGCAGCCCGGCGAACACTTCCGCGTGTTCCCCATCAGCAACTGGACCGAGCTCGATGTGTGGCAGTACATCGACCGCGAGCAGATCGCCCTGCCCAGCATTTACTACACCCACAAGCGCCAGGTGGTGGACAAGAAGGGCCTGTTGATGCCGGTGACCGAGCTGACCCCCGCGCGCGAAGGCGACGTGGTGGAAACGCGCGACGTGCGCTTTCGCACCGTGGGCGACATCACCTGCACCGCGCCGGTGGAGAGCACGGCCGCCACCCCGGCCGAGATCGTCATCGAGACGCTGGCTGCGGACGTGAGCGAACGCGGAGCCACGCGCATGGACGACAAGACATCGGATGCTTCGATGGAGAAGCGCAAAAAAGACGGCTATTTCTGAAGCAGGTATTCCCAATGAGCACTACTAATTCAATAGCTGCCAGCGCACAACCAGCAAGCGCTGGAGCCCAAAACAACCACATCTCCGCCCTCAAGTTCATCACCTGCGGCAGCGTGGACGATGGCAAGAGCACGCTGATCGGCCGCCTGCTGGTGGACAGCAAGGCCGTGCTGCAAGACCACCTGGCGGGCGTGCAGCGCGGGGGCGAGACTGACTTGGCCCTGCTGACCGACGGCCTCTCTGCCGAGCGCGAGCAAGGCATCACCATCGACGTGGCCTACCGCTACTTCGCCACCGCCCAGCGCAAGTTCATCATTGGCGATGCGCCCGGCCACGAGCAGTACACCCGCAACATGGTCACTGCCGCCAGCAGCGCCGACGCCGCCGTGGTGCTGGTCGATGCCACCAAGCTCGACTGGCAAAACCCAGACCTGGCCCTGCTACCCCAGACCCGCCGCCACAGCCTGCTGGCCCACCTGCTGCGCGTCAATTCGCTGGTGTTTGCCGTGAACAAGCTCGACGCCGTGGCCGACCCGGCCATGGCCTGGACGCACATCCAGGGCGCGCTGGCCCGCTTTGCACAGGCTGCAGGCATTGCCGTGCGCGCGACAGTGCCCGTGTCGGCCCTGAAAGGCTGGAACGTGGTGGATGCCAACGCCGGGTGGTGCGGCTACCAAGGCCCCACGCTGCTGCAAGTGCTCGAAGCGCTGCCCAACACCCCCGCCGACACTGCGCTGCCCCTGGCCTTCCCCGTGCAGTGGGTCGAGAAGTTCTCGTCCTCTTCCGACACATCCCAAGGTCGCCGTGTGTTCTGGGGCCGCGTGGCATCGGGCACCGTGGCGCCCGGCACACCCGTGCAAATCTTCCCCAGCGGCCAGCTCGCCACCGTGGCCCAAGTGCTGGACCACGCCCGCCGCCCCAAGGACGTGCCCGCAGGCACCAGCGCGGGCATCATCCTCGACCGCGAGGTAGACGTATCGCGTGGCGACTGGATTTTGGCTGCGCCCACCGCTGCCGCTGCCGTGGCTGACGACGACTTTGGCGACACCCCCGCCGCCGTGCCCGCATGGCCCGCCAGCCGCGAGCTGCGCACCACCATCGCCTGGATGGACGACGAACCCCTGGTCGCAGGCCGCGTGTACTGGGCGCTGCACGGCCACCGCTGGATCAAGGCCAAGGTGAAAGCCGTGGTGCACAAGCTCAACATCAACACGCTGGCCGAAGAAGCCGCCACGCAGCTCGACCCCAACGCCATCGGCCATGTGGACTTGCTGCTGCAAGAGGCGATTCCGGCCGCCGCATTCGGTAAAGCGCGCGTGCTGGGCTCGCTGATTTTGGTGGACACCGCCAGCCACAAGACCGCTGGCGCGGTGCTGGTCAACTGACCCAGCGCAAGCAAACTGCTTTGAAAATGCCCTGAGTCCCCCTTGCGGGCTCAGGGGCCCTGTTACTGATGGTGGGTGAAGGCCTTAAAATCGCGGGTTTTCACCGACCGACCCCACACAATTCCTAGCCATGACCCACGTCGTTTCCGAAAACTGCATCAAGTGCAAGTACACCGATTGTGTGGACGTTTGCCCTGTGGACTGCTTCCGCGAAGGCCCGAACATGCTCGTCATCGACCCCGATGAATGCATCGACTGCGCCGTGTGCATCCCCGAGTGCCCCGCCAACGCCATCTTTGCCGAAGAAGACCTGCCCGGCGATCAAGTGGCATTTATCAAGCTCAACGCCGACCTGGCCTTTGCCGACGGCTGGAAGAGCATCACCAAGCGCAAGCCCGCACTGCCCGACGCGGACGAATGGAACGGCAAGCCAGGCAAGATCGCTGATCTGGTCAAGTGATCCACCCCCTACCGTTCACGCTGAGCTTGTCGAAGCGCGGCGCATGGCTTCGACAAGCTCAGCTCGAACGGTTGTTGACAGAGGACGGCGGGGCGTGTCGTCCTAGCTCTCGTTCTCGCGCTGGCACCCAGGTGCCATAACAGCGATGACCCAAGAAACAGACGCCGTCGTCATCGGTGCAGGCCCCGTGGGCCTGTTCCAGGTGTTCCAGCTGGGCCTGCAAGGCATGGCGGCCCATATCATCGACGTCCTGCCCTACGCGGGCGGCCAGTGCGTTGAGCTGTACGGCGACAAACCCATCTACGACATCCCCGGCGTGCCCGTGTGCACCGGCCACGAGCTGGCCGCGCGGCTCACGCAACAAATTGCGCCCTTCCGCCCCCAATGGCATCTGGGCACCCAGGTGGCATCCATCCAGCCGCAGGCCGATGGGCGCTTTGCCGTCACCACCAGCCAAGGTACGGAGCTGATAGCCCGTGCCGTCTTTGTCGCCGCAGGCGTGGGCGCCTTTGTGCCCAAGGCGCTCAAGGTAGAAGGCATCGAGGCCTTTGCGGGCACGCAGCTTTTTTACCAGCACCTGCCCCCGGCGGCCAGTCTGCAAGGCCAGCGCGTGGTGGTGCATGGCGGGGACGACGCCGCCGTGGCCTGCGCCATCCAAGCCGCCACGGCTACCGAATCGCCCGCCGCCAGCGTGGTGCTGCTGCACCGCCGCGATGTATTCAACGCCCCGCCCGAGCAACTCGCCCAGCTACAAGCCCTGCGCGATGCCGGGCGCATTGAAGTGGTGGTGGGCCAAATCACCGGCATCGCCCGCGAGAGCAGCATCACCTGCAATGGCGAGCGCCTGACCGCCCTGCACACCCTGACGCCCGAGGGCACTGAGCAAACCGTGCCCGTCGACGTGCTGGTCGTCGCCCTGGGCGTCTCCCCCCGCCTCGGCCCCATCGCAGACTGGGGCCTGGCCATGGAACGCAAGCAACTGGTGGTAGACACCGCCACCTTCCGCACCAGCGTGCCCGGCATCTACGCCGTGGGCGACATCATCACCTACCCCGGCAAGCGCAAGCTCATCGTGTGCGGCTTTCACGAAGGCACCCTGGCCGCCTTTGCGGCTGCTGAGGCTCTGAGCGGCAAGCCTGTGGTGCTGCAGTACACGACGAGTAGTACGCATCTGCATCAGTTGTTGGGGGTGGGGGTGGGGGCGGCTGCGATCGTGAACGGGTGAAGGCGGCCAGGAGCTATCACTGACGCGAGCTTTGCAACACCGCTTCATATGCGGGAAATGAATATGTCTTTAGCTTTTTTATCGAGCCCCCATGTTTCATGGACTAAATAATCAGTTTCTCTACGCCGCCTACAAGATATCTGCAACATTTGCTGATGCTATTGGAAATACAAAGACTGGGGTAGGAACATGCTTTTTTGTAAAAAATAGACATGGTGCCCTCTGTCTTGTCACAAACAGGCACGTACTTGATATCTCGTACAAGAAAAATAATGAAAAGCTTTCTGGCTACTCTTTACGACGAGTTGAGATATCTGGTAAATCTGGGAGATTAGGAGACAACTATCCAGAGGACAACATAGCCTTCTCTCTAGCACCTAATGTCAATTTTCACCCCAATCCCGAAAACGATATCGCTTGCATAACGCAACTTGTACCCATCAATGCGGATGCTCACATCGACTACTTCATCCCTGCCACATTTATCGCCACATTGAATGATTTCAAAAACAAATTATCCGTGTGTGATTTCCTTGCATTCCCAGGGTTTCCGGAGTGGCACGATAAGGCAGCAAGTCGTCCGATATTAAGGACAGGGACCATCTCAAGCGATCCGAGATTTGATTACTCGTATGGTGAATCCGTCAAAGGTGCATGCGTTGCATATGAGGCATTTTCATACAGCGGCTCATCAGGCAGTCCAGTTTTCGCTGTTCAAAAAGGGCCCAAACCCGGCACAGGCATTGATTTTCCTGGCTTTCGCGACCTACTTTTTGTAGGCATTAATGCCGGTCATCTTAAAACTCGAGATAACTCACATTCAGGCATATCGTATTTCTATAAAGCAACGGCAATCTCAGATGTGATTGATACATAAGCAAAATCCACTCTACGGCTCGCTTAATTCTGGCATAGGCCTCAGCTTTGATCTACGGTAGCCGGCTCTGTTTCTTGCAGCCCCTCGTTTATAGGCACCGCATATCCTCAAATAGCTAGATACGAATCTAGGCGTCCAACGCGTAAGAGAAAAAAGACTTGGTCAATTTTTAAGCTGTCGGGATAGCCAAACAACGCGCTGAGAAAAAACAGAAAACTTAGCAAAAGCGGCGTGGTACGGCGAAACACGCCATGCGCAACAACTCCCGCTCAAGTCCCCTCACACCACATACCGCGTAGTCAGCAAAATCACCACCGGCATAGTCACCAGCGCCAGCACCGTCGACACCGCCACGCTGGCCGTGACCTCATCCTGTGCCACTTCATAGCGCTGGGCAAATAAAAACACATTGGCCCCCACGGGCAGCGATGCGGCCACGATCATCACGGCCAGGGGCAGGCCTGACAGGCCCAGCGCCCAGCCCATGCCCGCCAGCAGCAGCGGGTGCACGACACATTTGGCCAAGGCGATGCGCAGCGCTGCCTTGAAGTGCGGCCCCACGCGGGTGAAGACCAGGGTGACGCCCACCAGCAGCAAGGCCAGCGGGCCCAGCGCCTGGCCCAGCAGCTGCAGTGGCTTGTCTACCACTGGGGGCAGTGTGAGGCCGGTTTGCGCAAACAGCAGCCCCACCACGATGGGCAGGGGCACGGGGTGCAGGATGCCGTTGCGCACCGCGCCCAGCACGGTGCGCCACATGGGGGGCTGCGCGGCGTCTGACTGGCCTGCGTGCTCGCGTGCGGCGGCCAGTTCAAACACCACGGTGGCGGCGGTGAGCAGGATGAGCGAGTGCACCGAAATCAGCGTGAAGAGCGTGACCAGCCCCGCATCGCCAAACACCAGCCCCACCAGCGGCACGCCGATCATCAGCGTGTTGCTGAAGGTATTGGCCAGCGCCCGGGCCGCGCCTAGGCGGCTAAAGCCTTGCCACCCCAGCGTGGCGCTGTACAGCGCGATGAAGGCGACGAAGTAAATGGCCACGGGGCCGAAGTTGAGGTCTTCGATGTGCACCGTGCTCATGGTGCGAAACAGCAGCGCGGGCGACAGCACCATGAAGACGAGGTTGGACAGGTCTTTGACGGCGCTGCTGCGAATCCAGCCTTGGCGGCCCGTCACAAAGCCGATGGCGATGAAGAGGACGACGGGGACGAGCGAGGAGATGACAGGAGAGTTCAAAGCAGCACGCGTAAGCAGAACCAATGAATGCCCGAGAACCGGGCCGCTGGGCAGAATCGCCCAAATACTACCATTTTGATAGCTGCCAGCGCTTATTCTGCAAGCGCTAGAGGCCAATTTGATCTAATAAATCTGCCTCAGGTGGCTCTCACTCCCTCTCCCCTCGCGGGAGAGGGCCGGGGAGAGGGGGAGAAATGGGCGCGGCGCTGGTGCAGCCCCCTCTCCCTAACCCTCTCCCGCGAGGGGAGAGGGGATCAATGCCTTGCGCCGCTGGTGCAGCAAAGGCCGATGCTGCATCTGAGAGGCAACCCCAAGCCAGCCACTTACCCCCTCAGCCAACCGCTACGGCCTGCCAGCCCCACCCGGCCAGCGCGGTGGCCAGCACCACGGCCCAGGGTGGCACGCGCCACCACAGCAGTGCAGCCAGGGCCAGCGCGGCCAGGGCTGCGTCTGCAGGGCCGTGCAAGGCGCTGCTGGCCACGGGGTGCCACAGCGCCGCCAGCAGCAGGCCCACCACAGCGGCATTCACCCCAGCCAATACGCCCCGCGCCCCGGCCCGCTGGCGCAGTTGCGCCCACCAGGGCAATGCACCGGCCACCAGCAAGAACGCAGGCAGAAAAATCCCCACAGTGGCCAGCAGCGCAAAGCCCGCCCCCGCCCAGCCCGGCGCCATGGCGGCGCCCAGAAAGGCAGCAAACGTGAACAGCGGCCCCGGCACCGCCTGCGCCGCACCGTAGCCGGCCAAGAACGCATCGCCCGCCACCCAGCCTGAGGGCACCACGGCCGATTGCAGCAGCGGCAGCACCACATGGCCGCCGCCAAACACCAGCGCCCCGGCGCGGTAAAACGCATCCACCACGGCCCAGCCGATGACCGGGTTTGCCGCGTTCGTTGCAGTGGTTGCACCTGCCGCGCTGGCTTGCACCCACCAGGGCAGCGCCACCAGCAAGGCAGCAAACACGGCCAGCAGCGCCAGCCCCGCCCGGCGCGAATACGGCAAGGCCCAGGCATCGGCGACACCGGCAGCCATGGCGGGCTGCGCCGCTGGGCCACGGCCCCAGGCCCACCAGCCCAACAGGGCGGCACCCAGCATGACCCCCATCTGCCCCGCCACACCGGGCTGCCACAGGGTGATGGCGCAAGCCGCGCCCATCAAGGCCACACGCCCGGGGCTGGTGCACAGGCTGCGCGCCATGCCCCACACGGCCTGGGCCACCACGGCCACCGCCACCACCTTGAGCCCCTGCACCAGCCCGGCGGGCCAGCCCGCCCCACCCGACGAGAACCCCAGCCCCAGTGCTGCCAGCACCAAGGCCGATGGCAGCGTAAAGCCCACCCAGGCCGCCAACGCGCCCAGCCAGCCGCCGCGCATCAACCCCAGCGCCATGCCCACTTGGCTGCTGGCCGGGCCAGGCAAAAACTGGCACAGCGCTACCAAGTCGGCATAGCTCTGCTCATCCAGCCAGCGGCGGCGCACCACCAGTTCGTCGCGAAAGTAGCCGAGGTGGGCGACTGGCCCACCAAACGACGTGAGCCCCAGACGCAAAAAAACCCACAGCACAGCCCAGGGGCTGGACGAAGAGAAGGCGCGCGGCGGGGTGGCAGCGGGAATTGACATACAGCGGCACAAAACAGGCGAGGTGGAGGTCACAGCGCGACAGATCGGCGCCGGAGGGGTCATCCACTTTGCCACATACCCCGCCCCCGCCACCAAAGAATGTCGTCGTACAACAAAACCTAAAACCAACCACCACAAGCCAAAATCATGCAAAAAAGCAAGTGAAACAGGCCTAATTGCAAAAATCTTGTGAAGAAAGCATGCATGTTGTACGATGACAATTCACAAAAACGACTGGAGACCTCCATGCCTTTGATCCGCCGCACGGCCTTGCTGGCCGGCATTGCCGCCCTGGCAACGGCCACCACAGCAACCACCGCCTTTGCCCAAAACGCTGCCGAATGGCCGACCAAGACGCTGCGCATCGTGGTGCCTTACCCGCCAGGGGGCAGCTCGGACATCATCGCCCGCTCCATCAGCCAGTCGCTGTCTGAAGCGCTGAAGCAGACCGTCATCGTCGAAAACAAGGCCGGTGCCAATGGCAACTTGGGCGCAGACTTTGTGGCCAAGGCCGAGCCAGACGGCTACACCATGCTGCTGTGCGACGTGGGTGCGCTGGCCATCAGCCCCTCGGTGTACACCAAGCTGTCGTTCGACCCCTCCAAGGACCTGCGTGGCGTGACCATGCTGGCTTACTCGCCCCACCTGCTGGTGGTGCACCCCTCGGTGCCCGTGAGCAACCTCAAGGAGCTGGTGGCGTACTCAAAGAAAAACGACCTGAACTTTGCCGTGACCGCCACCGGCAGCGCCCCCCACTTGGCTGGTGTGGCGCTGGAGCGCGCCAGCGGTGCGCGCTGGCAGTACATCCCCTACAAGGGCGGCGTGACCGCCATCCAGGACACCGTGGCAGGCCAAACCCAGATCCTGATGAACGGCATGCTGGCCACCCTGCCCCAGGTGCAAAACGGCAAGCTGAAGGTGCTGGGTGTCTCCAAATCCACCCGCATGCCTTTGATTGGCGACGTGCCCACCATTGCCGAGCAAGGGGTGCCGGGCTATGAATCGGGCACCTGGCAAGGCGTGTTGCTGCCGCGCGGCACGCCTGACGCCATCATCCAAAAGCTGAACAAGGCCCTGATCACGGCCATTCGCGCGCCAGAAATCCGTTCACGCCTGGCGGGACAAGGCGCCGAAGTGGTCACCATGACCCCTGCCGAGCAAGACCAGTTCTTCGCCAAGGAACGCGCCCGCTGGGCCAGCGTGGTGTCTGCCGCCAAGATCAAGCTGGACTGAGCGGAGCCTGGAGCACATGGGCGGCCAAAGATTACCGCCTGTGCCTGAGGAACCAAGGGGCTGCGGCCCCTTTTCGTTGTTGGCAGCCCAGATCGCAGAAGGGTCTTGGTGCCACCACGTGAATATTGATCCGGCCTCAACCTCCTTGAACCGTTCACGCTGAGCTTGTCGAAGCGCCGCGCAAGGTTTCGACAAGCTCAACCCGAACGGATATTTCAAGTTCAAAAAGGGCTGCTCAATAATGTAGAACCTTGGAACCCGTTCCATTTGCCCACACCCTTGCCCATGACCCAAGCCACCATCGCGCCCCTGGTTCTTCACATGCCCGCCCCCAGCGCCAGCGAGCTCAAGGCCGCACGCGTCGCCGCTGGCCTGAGCCAAGTGCAAGCCGCAGAACTGATGGGTTACCCGGTGCAGCAAGGCAGCCGGGGCGGCCTGCAGTCACGCACCTGGCAAGCACTGGAGAGCGAAACCGACGAGCGCACCATGCAAGGCCCGGTGTTTGCCATGTTTTTGCTACTGACCGGGCAGCACCCTACGCACACACTGTCCGAATTCAATCGGTGCCCACAGTAAAGTGGCGTTGATAAGTGGCGTTCATACACGAAATAGTGTTGAACCAATGCGGGCGTCAAGCAGATCAAGGTCTAAACGTCATGGGCGCCGCTGGCTCGCAGACTGGGCCGGTACTTCGATGCCCTCGCGGAGCTGGCCGGAGGTTCGCCGCATCTACCGCCGCAGACTGCACAGGGCCAGCACGCGTTGCCCCCACCACATTGCCACTGCGCTGAACCGCCTCGTGCTTGATCAAGGCGCCGTTTCGCCCACCCAGCCATGCAGCCATGCAGCCAACGCATGTCCGGGCATGGGTTTGCTATAGAAATACCCCTGCATCGTGTTGCAACCCATCGTTACCAGCAGGTCCGACTGCTCCTGGGATTCAACGCCTTCTGCAACCAGCCCCATGTTTAAGCTCTTGCCCAACTGGATGATGGCTGTCGCGATAGAAACGCTCTGACGCGATGTTGCAAGCTGTGAGATGAACGACTTGTCGATTTTGAGTACGTCAATGGGAAGCTGACTGAGGTACGCCAAGCTCGAGTAGCCCGTCCCAAAATCATCCAGCGCTACTCTGAACCCATGTCGCCTGAGTTGATCGAGAACACCGCGTAAATTGTCTGCGTCGCGCATCAGCAGGCCTTCAGTGATCTCGATCTCGATGCAACTCGGTGAAACGCCATGTGTTTTGCATTGTTCGCAAAGCGAATCCACAAAGTCAGCCTGGGCAAACTGGACGATGGACACGTTGATGGCTACGTGAAGCCTGTAGCCCAACGCTTGCATTTCGGTGATCTGCTTGCAGGCATCCGCAAGCACTGCGCGGCTCAAAGGAATGATGAGTCCTGTTTCCTCGGCATATGCAATGAACTCAGACGGGGCAATCAACTGGCCTGCTTCGTCGCGCAGGCGGACAAGCGCTTCAACGGTATCGACCGTTTGCGTGGCCAGATCTGTCTGGGGCTGGTAGTGAACCTCCACCCTGCCGCTGTCAAGGGCTGCGCGAAGCGTCTTTCCCGTTCGGCTGCGTTGAACAAGCATGTGCTCTATCGACGCTGAGTGAAAACTCAGGCGGTTGCGTCCGTCAGACTTGGCGCGGTACAGCGCAGAGTCAGCGTGTCGCATGAGGTCCTCTCGAGTCAACGCGTCGTCTGGATAGACGCTGATGCCCACACTGCAGCCGATGTGAAAATCGGCACCTTCGACCGTCATGGTTGTAGATACGAGGTCGATCGCAGTCTGGGCGGCAATGCGCGCCTGCTCCGGGGACGCGATTTCTGGCAACAGGATCATGAACTCGTCCCCGCCTTGCCTGCTGATGGTGGCGTTGCTCTTAAAAGCCTCGGTCAGCCTCTCGGCCACGATGCGCAGGATCATGTCGCCGATGTGGTGCCCTTGTGAATCGTTGATGAACTTGAAATGGTCCAAATCCAGAATCATCAAGGCCAACGAGCCATGTGCGGCAACTGCCGAGCGCATCGCCTGGGATATCCGGTCTGCCAGCAGCAGACGGTTGGGCAGGTCAGTCAGCTGGTCGTGCTGCGCCAAATGGGTCATTTTGATGGCCATCGCGCGTGTTTCACTCACATCGTGAAAGACGATCACAGCACCCGCGATGTTGCCCTCCACGTCTCGGATGGGGGAGGCGGAATCTTCGACTGGAACCCTGTGGCCACTGCGGGTGACTAACAGGGTATCCAGCGCCATGCCGACCTTTCTTTGCTGCACCAGCGCAATGCGTATCGGATTCTGGAGGGGGACTTCCTCGCCATGGCTGCGCAAAGGCATGATGCTCTCGATGGGCTGACCCAAGGCGTCTGCCATCTCCCATTCCGTCATCGTCTCGGCGACGGGATTCACATACGTGATGAGGCCCCGGGCATCGGTGGCAATCACGCTGTCGCCAATAGAGCTCAGAATGACCCGTGCGCGCTCACGCTCCTCGTCGAGCGCAGCCTCTGCCGCAGTGACCGCTGTGACATCGGTGAGCAGGAGCAACGCGCCCCAGGCATTTTTTGCATCCAGCCGCAGCGCAGCCGAAGCGTGAACATGTCGTTTACTGCCGTCGGTTGCGCGGTAAATCAGTGCGGCACTGGCTTCAGCCGGTGATGGGTCCCGCCCTGCCTGCTGCAGCAGGCTGCCAAGCAGGGTCTGCACACTATCAGCCACTTCTTCTGCGAGCACGGTCCGAATGGGTGCTCCCGCCAAGCCGCCCGGGGGAACACCGAACCAGCGGCCATCCTGATCGCTACAAAGCTGGCATCTGAGGTCGCTATCCCAAAACGAGATGTGCCCCGGCACATTTCTGATGACATCGGCCAAGTCACGCTGTGTGTTCAGGAGTCTCTGCTGCTCACGGCGCAGGGCGAGTTGCACTTGCACCCTCGCTCTTACCAACTGGGCGTTGAACGGCTTGGGAAGGAAGTCTGACGCGCCCACTTCAAAGGCCTTCAGCTCGTGATCCACATCATCGTTGCTGGTAATGAAAATGATGGCGGCGTCCTGGGTTTCTGGGCAGCTCTTCAAATCTTTGCACAGCTGATAGCCGTCCCGCTCAGGCATCGAAATATCCAAAAGCACCACGCGGGGCCTCAGTTGTTTCGCCAAACGCATGACTTCGACCGCCTGGGTTGTGAACGCGATGGTTCCGAGGTCTTTGACTACCGCATGCAGCGTGCGCACACAGACCACATCGTCGTCCACAATGAGAATATGCTCCGCCTGCTCGCCATAATGGATGCGTGATACCAGTTCTTCAATGGACATGTTGGGACGCCCTTTCAGATAAGGCCGAGCTTTCAGTTTCTGCCTCTTAGTGTGCATCAAGCGTCTGAAAACCGCGGCACGATAAATGCGCAATGGGCGGCGATGGAGGATGAGGAGTGGAAAGATCAGCGTCGACTGCCCCCGCGATGCGCGATGCGCGATGCGACGCCAAGCGGTAAACACAATGCGGAGAACGACCACCCATGCGCGTGAAAAAATTGTCATCGTCCCCCCTGGCATGGATGGCTGCCAGCCTGCTCATCGGGTTTGCGGCAAGTGCGCTGGTTGCGTATTACCAGAAAGGTTCGAACACCCGAGCCGCCCAATCAAGGTTTGAAGCGCTATCCGAGGATGTTGTCGAGCGCCTGCAGCTGCGTATGCGACTGTATGAATACGGCCTGCGAGGAGCCAGAGCCGTTGTGGTGACCGCTGGCGAGAGAGGTATCAATCAGCGCTTGTTCCACCAGTACAGCGAAACGCGAAATTTCGCGGAAGAGTTCCCAGGCGCGAGGGGGTTCGGCTTCATTCGAAAGGTACCCAGACCGCAAACAGACGCCTACCTGCAAGCCAGACGAGCGGACGGACTCTCAGACTTTTCCATCAAGACACTGAATGAGCACAGTGAAGAGCGCTTTGTCATCGAGTACCTCGAGCCTTCGGCGCGCAATCGCGCAGCTCAAGGTCTGGACATAGGGTCGGAGGCGAATCGCCGCCAAGCTGCAATCTCTGCCATGCAAACCGGCAAGGCCACGATCACGGGCCCCATCACCCTTGTTCAGGCAACGGTAGACCCACAACGCTCCGTGCTATTTCTGCTGCCGGTGTACCGCAGCGGCGCAACCCCTACAGAAATTGATCAGCGTGAATCCTTGGCTTTCGGCTGGACCTACGCGCCATTGGCTTTAAGCGAAGTTCTGGCCGACTTCGACATGGCGCACTTGCAGTACGACCTGTCCATCACGGATGTCTCCAATCCATCCAAACCTGAGACCGTTTTCGACAGCCTGCGCCAACCCGACAAGAGCGAATTCGCCTTGCACCAAACGCTGGAGCGCGAAATCTACGGCCGTTTGTGGCGCATTGGCTTAACCGCTCGGCCAGGGTTTGTCGGCAGTCTCGGCCAGTTTCCTTGGCTTGCGGTCCTCGCCGTCGGTGCGGCCGCCAGCCTTCTTATTTCGCTTCTGATTGGGGCGCTGCGGGTCGGTGTGGAGCGCAAACGGAAGAACCTGTTGCAGCAGGCCCAACTGGCGACCATTGTGGAGAACTCTGCAGACGCCATTGTGGGCGAATCCAGGGATGGAAAAGTCATCATTTGGAACCCAGCCGCAGAGCGGCTTTTTGGCTACGCCAAGAGCGAAGCCATAGGCCAGCCCATGATTGGGAACATGACACCGGAGACAGAAAAATCCAAGGAAGAGCAACTGGTGCAGCAAGTACTATCGCGCGAAGATATGCACCCAGCGGACACAGCGCTCTTGACCAAGAACGGTACCTTGGCGCCAGTTTCCGTCACGGCCAGTGCCATACGCGGAGAACACGGCGAGATCATCGGAATTGCGCGGTTCATGCGCGATATTCAAGACCGTCTGCGGGCAGAAAGAGCGATGACCGACCTGGCCGCCAGCCTGGAAAAGCAGGTGGAAAGCCGCACCGCAGAACTGGAGACGGCTCGCCATGATCTGCAGACCGTGCTGGATGCTGTGCCGTCAATGATCGGCTATTGGGACAAGAATCTGCGAAATCGCGTTGCCAACCGGGCCTATACCGACTGGTTTGGTATCGATGCGCGCAGCCTCTTGGGTAAGTCCATGGTGGACGTCGTGGGCAAGGACCTTTTCGAGATCAATCGCCTCTACATTGAGGGCGCGCTGCGCGGCGAGAGACAGCAGTTTGAAAGGTCCATCCCCCGTCCCGACGGAAAAGGCAAGCGCCATTCGCTAGCCAACTACTTGCCCGACATCGTTGATGGCGAAGTGCGCGGCTTCTATGTGATCGTCCATGATGTCTCCGAAGTGGTGGAGAGTCGCTACGCCATCGCACAGGAGCGCGAGCGGCTCGCACACATCATTGACGGCACCAACGTTGGCACATGGGAATGGAACATCCAGACCGGCGAGATCATCATCAATGAGCGCTGGGCGGACATCATCGGCTACACCCTGGAAGAGCTTCGCCCCACCACAAACGATACCTGGACGACCCACGCCCACCCCGATGACTTACCGCAAGCGCAAGCGCTTCTCGACCAGCATTTCAAGGGCATGCAGCCGCAATACCAAAGCGTCATTCGGATGCGCCACAAACAAGGACATTGGGTGTGGGTCCAGTCGCGTGGGAGGACCTTCACACGCACCCCTGCCGGCGAGCCTGAGTGGATGTACGGAACGCACCAGGACATCACTGCGGCAAAAGAGGCCGAAAATCAACTGCAACAGGCTGTCGCCATGCTGGGCGGGGTGCTGGGCGCCGCCACTCAGCAATCCATCATTGCCACGGATGTGAATGGGACCGTCACGCTCTTTAACACCGGGGCGGAAAAAATGTTGGGCTACACGGCCCAAGAGCTTGTGGGGGTCAGTTCACCGGCCCCCTTGCATCTGCGAGAGGAAGTCGAGGCCTACGGCGAAGAACTCTCGCAGCGCTATGGGTATCCCGTGCAGGGATTTCAGGTCTTTGTGCACGAGGCCGAGCGGCTGGGCTTTGAAGCCCGGGAATGGACCTACGTGCGCAAGGATGGGGTTCAACTGCGCGTTCTGCTCTCAGTCAACACGATCAAAGACGCGCGCGGCAACATTCTGGGGTACCTCGGTATTGCACACGACATGACGGAACGTCACCGTCAGGATCGGGCCCTGCGCCATGCCAAGGCGGCCGCAGAAACCGCCAGCACAGCCAAAAGCATGTTCTTGGCCAACATGAGCCATGAAATCCGAACGCCCATGAACGCGGTGCTCGGAGTGGCTCATTTGCTGGCAGACACATCGCTCGACGATGACCAGCGCCAGCTCCTGAAGAAGCTTCAGATCGCGGGCCGTTCATTGTTGGGAATCATCAACGATGTACTGGACATCTCCAAGATTGAAGCAGGAGAGATGACCACGGAATCTGTGGCCTTTCATCTGCCCGAACTGGTCAACGAGCTTGTGCAGCTTTACTCACCGCAGGCTCAAGGGAAGGGCGTTGCGCTGGAGGCGCGCGGCTTGGATGGTCTTCCGTCGGCACTGCAAGGCGATCCGACACGGCTACGCCAAGTGCTCTCCAACTTGGTAAGCAACGCGATCAAGTTCACCCAACAGGGTTCTGTGCGGCTTGAAGTCGAGCGCGTGCACAGCAGCGCCCCAGCGGATCAGCGCGCTTGGTTGAAGTTCTCGGTCATAGACACCGGTGAAGGCATTTCCGAGGCGGCGCTGAAAAATCTGTTTATGCCTTTCGCCCAGGCTGATGCCTCGACCACCCGCAGATTTGGCGGCACTGGGTTGGGACTGTCCATCGTTAAACGCATGGCTCAGTTGATGGGCGGCGATGTCGGCGTAGAAAGTGCTCTGGGCAAAGGCAGCAGGTTCTGGGTCCAGTTGCCGTTCTCGGCTCCAGAAGAAGGCGGATTAGTGCCGCCATTGGCATCCAAGCAGGACAGACTGACCGTGTTCATAGCCGATGACAATGAGATCGATCTTGAGGGTCTGTCCAAAATGTGCGAAGCATTTGGCTGGCATACGACAGCGGTTCCTTCAGGTACCGAGCTGGTGCACCGCATGCAGGAACTGGCCGACGCGCACCAGGCACTGCCCGACGCGTTGGTGCTTGATTGGAAAATGCCAGGGCTGGATGGAATTCAGACGCTGAACATGTTGGCAGAGCGGCTGGGGGCCTCGGCGCTTCCCGCCACCCTGATTGTGTCCGCCCACGAACGAGATCAAGTGGCAAGCCATGACCAAGCCGGGATAGTCAACCGCATTCTGACCAAGCCGATCAACCCGTCCACCCTGTTCAATGCCGTCAACGCGTCTGTTGCAGAGTACACCGGCAACCATGATCACGTCATTGCCACCACACGACTGGACTCCATGCGCGGCCATTGGCTTCAAGGCCTGCGCATTCTGCTGGTGGACGACAGCGACATCAACCTGGAGGTTGCGCGCAGGCTTCTCGAAAAAGAGGGTGCCACTGTGGAGCTCCGAACCAACGGTCGCGAGGCGGTGGAAGCACTCAGGGGTGCACTGTCGTCCCAGACCTTCGCATATGACGCCGTCCTGATGGATGTACAAATGCCGATCATGGACGGCTACGAGGCCACGTCTATAGCGCGCCGCGAACTGGGCCTGACGGATCTTCCCATCATTGCGCTCACGGCGGGCGCGCTGTCTGAAGAAAGGCGACGCGCAGAGGCGGCAGGCATGAATGCCTTCCTGACCAAGCCGCTTGACCCAGCACTTTTGGTGCGCACATTGCATATGCATGTCAGCAAGAGACGCGGAGCACCGGTTGCGGTTGCCGTTGGGGGCATCGCCACCAAATCGACATCGGCGCCACACTGGCCCGACATCGAGGGCATAGACGCCGCGGTATCCATGAAGCTGCTGCAGGGCGATGCAGACCTTTTTGTCGATTTGCTCCAACGCTTTGTGAGCGACTATGGCAAGGCCGATTTCGAGCTGCCCGCAGGCCACACGCCTGAAGAGCGCGCGGTTTTCATAGCGCGCGTTCATAAGCTGCGCGGGTCCTCGGGCATGCTGGGTGCCAATGCATTGCACGCCATCGCGTCCACGCTGGAGGCGCAATTGCGAGACCTGGACCACCAGCCGCTGGAGCGCACATTGCTTGACGAATCAGTCGCAAGTTCGATCGCATCGCTCAATAGCGCTTTGCTCACCTTGGCAGCGGCATCTTCTGAGACCCGCGATGCGTTCGCCAAAAATGCTGCCATGGCGCGTCCCTCGGTGCCTACTATCAGCCCTGCCGTTCAGGCGCCAAACATGGACGAGGCTGGTTTGGAGAAAATCTACGCTTTCGTGCAACTGCTTGAGAGGCAAGACCTGGCGGCCATGGGAGAGGTCGACGCCTTGGCCTCGGACTTGTCGGCGTTACTGGGCGAAGAGAATCTAGCTGTACTCCTCGAAGCTATTCACATGCTCGATTTTGCTTCTGCACTACGAACAATCTCTGCTCGCTTACCAAAGAGAGCGTGAGAAATTGCCATACGCTCCACTGCCCCCAGACGGTATCGGTGGCGTCGCGGCATAAGATTTTTTGACGACATTGTTTTCAACGAGAGCCCGCCATACATGCGCAAATCACTTGATTCAGACCGCGCCAATCTTCTGATCGTGGACGACGACATCACGGTGATCCAGGTTCTGGCCAAGGCACTTGCAGGCATCGGGAGTGTCCGTTATGCACTCAACGGTACCGATGCGCTGAGATTGGCCGAACAAGAACCGCCCGACGTGATGTTGCTGGACGCCCACATGCCGGGCATGTCGGGCTTCGAGGTCTTGGGGGCCATGCGCGCACAGCCCCTGTTGGAGGATGTGCCTGTCATCTTCATCACCAGCCACAGCAGCCAGGAAATGGAAGAAGAGGGCCTGGCCAAAGGCGCTGCTGATTTCATCGCCAAACCATTCCATCCGGCCATTGTTGCAGCACGCGTGAGAACACAAGTGCGGCTGAAACGTGCCCTGGACCGACTGCGCCAGCTCTCATCCACCGACGCACTGACGGGTGTCGCCAATCGGCGCACGCTGGATGAGTTATTGCTCCAAGAATGCAAGCGCGCTCAGCGCAACCGCGCGCCCTTGTCAGTGATCATGCTGGACGTGGATCATTTCAAACGCTTCAATGACACCTATGGACATGCTGCGGGAGATGAAGCCTTAAAGGCCGTAGCACAAGCCATGCTGGCATCCACCAATCGTCCTACCGACTTGGTAGCTCGCTACGGAGGAGAGGAATTTGCAGCTGTACTGCCAGGTACGGATGGATCAGGTGCGATGACAGTTTCTAAAGCTCTGATGCAAAACGTGGCTCACCTCAAAATCCCACACGTTGCATCCGAGACGGGGTTTCTCACCGTGTCAGTGGGCATTAGTTGCTGCGATCAAGAATCACTGCCCTGGGATATGCCACGCGACGGCCACGATGATCCCCTCACCACACCCGTTCCAACCGTGTGCGCAACAGCGTTACTGAGCACTGCTGACCAAGCTCTGTATGCAGCAAAACAAGCAGGTCGTGCGCGGGTATCGCTTTTGCGTTGGCAAGGAGGCAGTGATTCCGCGATCAGACGAAAGCACCCACAGTGAATCACCCGGTGTTTGAACTTCCCCCATAAGTGGGCCAAGCTTCAAGGGGTTTCATGAAGAAGCACCAAATAGAGTTCAAGCTCAAAGTGGTCACGGGCTTTTTGGCTGGAGACAGCGGATCGAAACTGCTGGCGCGCCAATGGTCTACGACTGAGGAGAAGATACGCGCCGGGTGAGCCGCTACCAACTCCACGGCATAGACGGGTTGCGGCCAAAGCGCAGCACGTACAGTGCGCAGTTCGAGCTGCAGGCAATGCCCCACCAGGGCCTTGAAAAGCTATCAAGCCGCCAAGTTGCGGCGATCTATGACATCCGCAATCCCAACCAAATCACGGGCGGCGGTGCCTGTCCAAACTGGCGATGCAGCCGCCCACATAGAGGGCATGGGTGTTGCCGCGCGCGGCCCAGGCGGTGGCGCCCCCCCGGCGGGCACGCACGGCGAAGGGCACCTGCAGATCGGGTTCTTCGGGCCAGTCGGCGGGTTTACTCCACAACTGCAAAGTGTAACTCATGCATCCCTCCCGGCGCAGCGTTGGCGCCTTTTTGTGAAGGGACAGATTTTGGATTTGCAGAAAAACAGGCTGTAGCGCTTTAAATACAAGCGCAGACAGCTATTGAATTAATAGCAAAAGACAGCATCAGCGTGCCGCCCAAAGCGAGTCGCCGCGCCCAGCGCCGCCCTGGCAGGCAACAAAAAACCCCACGCGGGCAGGCCGGTGGGGTTGACCGGTGGAGCAGCCGGTGGGCATGGCGGGCATGCGCCTCCGCTTCAGCCACCAGGCCCCATCACTTCAGCACGCCGCGCGAGATGTCCATCACCATGCGCGCAGCCAGGTACAGGCGGGGCACGATGGTGTTGATCTGTACGTACTCGGCGTCGTTAGAGTGCGCGCCATAGCCCGACAGGCCCATGCCCTCCACCACCGCACCCTTGGTTTTGAGCGCGGCAAACGCTGCGTCGGTACCGCCGCCGGTGGCTTTTTCCACCACGTTCAGCGGCATGCCCAGCTCTTGGTAGATCACCTTGCCATAGCCCGCCACGCGGCGCGATGCGTCGTTGGCCTCCAGCGGCGGGCGGCGCACTTCAAACTTCACGTCCACCTTGGATGCGGGCAGCAGCTTACTCTGGACCTTCTCTTGCAGGCTTTTCTCCAGCCCGTCGAAATCGGCCACGCGCAGTGCGCGCGCATCGGCCTGGGCTGTGGCTTCGGCCGGGATCACGTTGCGGTTGGTGCCCGCCTTGGACACCGTCCAGTTCAGCTTGAGGCCTTCATCGGTTTTTGACAAATCCTTCATCTGCAGCAACTGGTGCGACAGCTCATACAGCGCGTTCACGCCGTCTTCGGGCTTGGCCCCGGCGTGCGATGCCTTGCCCTGCACCGTGAGGTAGGCCGCTCCAATGCCACTGGTGGCCAGGCGCAGCGTGCCGTCGGTGCCGCCGCCTTCAAACGAGAACACCACATCCTGCTCGGCCGCCATGCGGGTGATGGTGCTGCGCCAGCCTGGCGAGCTGATCTCTTCATCGCCATTGATCAACACCGTGAGCGTGCCGTAGTCCTTGAAGTTGAGCTTTTGCAGCACAGCGATGGTGTGCAAGATCAGGGCAATGCCCTGCTTGTCGTCAGAAATGCCCAGGCCGTAGGCCCTGTTGCCATCAATGCGAAACGGCTGGGCCTTGAGCATGCCTTTGAGGTACACCGTGTCCATGTGTGCGATCAGCATGATCTTCTTGGTGCCCGTACCCTTGAACACGGCTTGCACGGCAGGCCCCACCTTCTCGGGTGTGTCGTCCAGGCGGTAGATGTCGCTGGTCTGTAGCACGTCCACCGCACCGCCCAGTTGCTTGAGCTGGCCGGCAATGCGCTGTGCAATCTCGTTGAGCCCCTCAATGTCCTTGCTGCCAGACTCGATGTGCACCAGATCGCGCAGGGTATCGAGCAGCGGCTGCTGCTCTTGCTGGGCCAGGGCATGCACATCGGCCACAGGCGCAGCCTGGGCAGCCAAGGCAAAGGCCATGGCCAAGGCGGCCATGAGGGGGCGAATCACAGAAGGGGCAGTGGACGGGTGTGGCATGGGGGACTCGTGCAAAAAGGAAGAAGCCGGGGTGGTGTGAATGGCCATTATGGGGTGCATGAAATGCAAATTTCAAACACCAATCGTTTTGCAACATCCATGCCAAACCCAGGGCACCGTCACAGCAATTCCACACCCTTGAGCGTCACAAAACTCGTCTCGCGCGTCACCTGCACAAAGTCCTGCAGGTAGGGTTTGGCCGACAGGCTGGGCAGGCAGGCGGCGTGCAGCTCGCCGCGCAGGCCTTTGTCGCCAGGCCCTACCGCAATGGGCCGCGCCGTCACATACCCCCGGTCCAGGTAGCTTTGCACCGCCCACAGCGGCAGCGCTGCCACGCCGCGCCCGCTGGCCACCAGCTGCAGCATGGCCACCGTCAGCTCGGTGGTGCGGCGCGGGGGGCGCACGCCAGCGGGCTCCAGCACCTGGCGGATCAGGTCCAGCATTTCGTCGGGCACCGGGTAGGTGATGATGGTCTGGTCGGCAAAGTCCTGCGCCGCCAGATGCGGCTTGGCCACCAGCGGGTGCGTGTTGGCCAGCAGTGCACGGATCTCAAAGCCAAACAGCGCGTGGTAGTCCACGCCCGCCTCGTCGGCGTCCACTTCGGAAACGATGGCCACATCGGCCCGGCCCTGGTGCAGCAGGCCCACCGGGTCGGCGTGAAAGCCGCTGACGATGTCCAGCTCCACCTCGGGCCAACGGGTGCGAAAGGCATCCATCGCGGGCATGAGCCAGTCAAAGCAGGTGTGGCATTCCACCGCAATGCGCATCTGCCCGCCCTGCCCCAGCACCAGGCGGGCGATGTCGCGCTCTGCCCCTTCCACCTGCGGCAGCACGGCATCGGCCAGGGCCAGCAGGCGCTCGCCCACGGCGGTGAACTGCGGCGGCACGGATTTGCGCTCAAACAGCGGCTGGCCGTAGCGGTCTTCCAGCAGCTTGATCTGGTGCGACAGCGCCGACTGCGTGAGGCTGAGCAGCTGCGCGGCCCGCACCAGGCTGCCGCTGTCGCGCAGGGCCACCAGCGTGCGCAGATGGCGCACTTCCAGAATCGACTGGTTCATTATTAATTTTCAAGTTGATCGGCAAAAACTTTCGTTTGAATAATAAACGAGCCCGCGAGACCATCGGTGCCTTCATTGCTTTGCTCCATTCAGAAGAAGGAAATCACCATGTCGCTCACCGCCCCATCCCCTCGCCGCACCGTGCTGACGCACACCCTGGGCTTTCCGCGCATGGGCGCACAGCGGGAGTTGAAATTCGCACTCGAATCCTTCTGGCGCGGCGACAGCACCGAGGCCGAGCTGCAGGCCACCGCCGCCCAGCTGCGCCAGTTGCACTGGCAGGCGCAGGCCGATGCGGGCCTGGGATTTGTGACCGTGGGCGACTTTGCGCTGTACGACCATGTGGCCAACCACATCCAACTGCTGGGCTGCGAGCCCGCCCGCTTTGGCTTTGATGGCCACACGCCCGAGCTGGCCCGCTACTTTGCGATGGCGCGGGGCGTATCGGCAAAAGTCGCCTCAGCCCATGCAGGCTGCAGCGCGGGCTGCAACGCAGCGCACACCCCCACACACACCACCGCAGGCCAGCCCGCGCTGGAAATGACCAAGTGGTTTGACACCAACTACCACTACCTCGTGCCCGAGTTCAGCGCCCACACCCAGTTCCAGCTGGCCAGCGAGCGCCTGTTTGCCGAAGTGGCCGAAGCCCAGGCGCTGGGCCACCGGGTCAAGGCCGTGCTGCTGGGGCCGCTGAGCTTTTTGTGGCTGGGTAAATCCAAAACGGCAGGTTTTGACCGCTTCAGCCTGCTCGCGCAACTGCGGCCCGTGTACGAAGCCGTGCTGGCGCGGCTCAAGACGCAGGGCGTGGAATGGGTGCAGATCGACGAGCCCATCCTGGGCCTGGACCTGCCCGATGTGTGGCGCCATGCCTTCGAGCCCAGCTACTGGCAACTCGCCCGCAGCGCACCCAAGCTGCTGCTGACCACCTACTTCTCGCCCCTGGCAGAAAACCTGCGCCTAGCCTGCCAGTTGCCCGTGGCGGGCCTGCATGTGGATGCCGTGCGGGCTGCGGAGGAACTGGTGGGCGTGGCGGACTGGTTGCCCTCGCACAAAGTGCTGTCGGTGGGTATCGTGGATGGCCGCAACATCTGGCGCACCGACCTGGATGCGGCGCTGCAAAAGCTGCGCCCTGTGGCCGACAAGCACCAGGGCGAGCTGTGGCTGGCGCCGTCGTGCTCGCTGCTGCATGTGCCGTTCAGCCTGCAGGCCGAGACGCAGCTGGACGCCGAGGTGAAATCCTGGCTGGCATTTGCCGTGGAAAAGTTGGGTGAGCTGCGCGTGCTCTCCACCGCCTTGTCGCAAGGCGAGGCGGCGGTGGACGACGAACTGCACGCCGCCCGCACGGCCCTGGCCGCGCGCCGTGCCAGCCCGCGTGTGCACCGCGCCACCGTGGCCGCCCGCATTGCCGCCACCGCGCCGGGCGCCGACCAACGCGCCAGCGCCTTCCCAGCCCGGCAAAAAGCCCAGCGTGCGCGTTTGAAGCTGCCGCTGCTGCCCACCACCACCATCGGCTCGTTCCCACAGACGGCCGAGATCCGCGCCGCACGCGCCGCCTTCAAGCGCGGCGCGCTGGGCGCAGCGCACTACCAACAGAAGATGCAGGCCGAAATTGCCCTGGCCGTGCGCAAGCAGGAAGCCCTGGGCATTGACGTGCTGGTGCACGGCGAAGCCGAGCGCAACGACATGGTCGAATACTTTGGCGAGCAGCTCGACGGCTTTGCCTTTACCGCCAACGGCTGGGTGCAAAGCTATGGCTCGCGCTGCGTGAAGCCGCCCATCATCTACGGCGACGTGGCCCGCCCCACGCCCATGACGGTGACCTGGACCCAATACGCGCAGAGCCTCACCGCCAAACCCATGAAAGGCATGCTCACCGGCCCCATCACCATCTTGCAATGGAGCTTTGTGCGCGACGACCAGCCCCGCGCCACCACGGCCGACCAGATCGCCTGGGCCATCCGCGACGAGGTGTGCGACCTGGAGGCCGCAGGCATCGCCATCATCCAGATTGACGAGCCCGCCATCCGCGAGGGCTTGCCGCTACGCCGCGCGGGGTGGAAGAGCTACCTGGAGCGCGCCACCCGCGCCTTCCGCATCAGTGCCAGCGGCGTGCGCAACGACACGCAGATCCACACCCACATGTGCTACAGCGAGTTCAACGACATCCTGCCCGCCATCGCGGCCATGGACGCCGATGTGATCACGATTGAAACGAGCCGCTCAGACATGGAACTGCTGCAGGGGTTCGGTGATTTCCGCTACCCCAACGAGATCGGCCCCGGCGTGTACGACATCCACTCGCCCCGGGTGCCAGGCGTACAGGAGATGGCCGCGCTTCTGGAGAAGGCTGCGGAGGTGGTGCCCGTGGAGCACCTGTGGGTGAACCCCGATTGCGGCCTCAAGACCCGGGGCTGGCCCGAGACCGAGGCCGCCTTGCGCCACATGGTCCAGGCAGCGCAGGAAGTGCGCGAGCGGCTGCTGGAGGAAGCGGCCCTGGCCTGACAGCCGGACAGGGGGGTAGCGCCGCCGCGCACGCCCCTGACACAAAGACCAAATCATTCTGGGCTCTAGCGCTTGATGGATAAGCGCAAGCAGCTATTAAATCAATAGCAAAAGCCTTCAAGCGTGGGCTCAACCCCACCCACAAGACGCGCCCCAAAGGCCCTCAGCAGGGATCGGGAATTAATTGAATGACAAAACAATAATTGTCTAGTCAATTAAATTCCATCCCCATGACTTCCGCCCCCGACACCACCAGAGCCCCAGCTTCTGCGCCCGGCTTTTACAGCGCCGAGCACTACCAAGTCCATCAGCTTCAGCCTGAAAACAGCGTGGGCTACCTGATGCGCAAGGTGATGTCGTCCATCCGCACCCAGGCCGATGCGCAGCTGGCCATACACGGGCTGACCTATGCCCAATGGATGCCGCTGTTCAAGCTGTCGCTTTACGAACAAACCACCGTGGCTAACCTGGCGCGTGACCTGGAGACCGACCCGGCCTCCATGACCCGGTCGCTGGACCGCATGGAAGCCAAGGGCTTGGTGGTGCGCGAGCGCTCCACGGTCGATCGGCGCGTGGTGCAGCTCAAGCTCACAGCCGAAGGCCAGCGCATTGCCGCGCTGGTGCCCCCGGTGCTGGCCGATGTGCTCAACGGCCACCTGAGCGACTTCAGCCACGGCGAGTGGCAACTGCTGCTGAGCCTGCTGCGCCGCATGCTGGCCAACGGAGAAGCACTGCGCCAACAGCGCAACGCAGACGCCGACTGACGCTTACAGCCCCAGCTCCTGCGCCATACGCACCGTTTTCCTCCACACAACATCTCAAAACCATTCTGGAGAATCCCGTGAACACCCCAACAAACGCCCTGCCCTCCACCCGCTCAGCCCTGCTGGCCCACTTCGCTGTGTCGGCATTGGCCCTGGCGGCAGCCATCTTCCTGGTCGGCTGCGCGAGCCCTGGCCCCAGCCACACGCCACTGGCGCAAACCACCCCAGCGGCCCTGGGCCTGAATGCGGCCACCACCGACACCGTTGCTCCCGCCCAGTGGTGGACCACGCTGGGCGACGCGCAGCTCAACACCTTGATCGACCAGGCCTTAAAAGGCAGCCCCAGCCTGGCCGTGAGCCGCGCCCGTCTGGAGCAAGCCGTAGCCCTGAGCCAGGTGCGCGAAGCCGCCAACGGCCCGCAGGCCACGCTGGGCGTGGACGCCACCCGCCAGCGCTACACCGCCAACGGCTTGGTGCCCGCGCCGGTGGCAGGCAACACCTACAACAGCGGCACCGTGCAGGCATCGCTGAGTTGGTCACCCGACTTTTTTGGCCAGCACGCCGCTGAACTGCAAGCCGCGCTGGGCCAGGCCCGCGCCGCCCAGGCCGATGCGGCCGCTGCCGCCAACACCCTGGCCGCCCAGGTGGGCCGCAGCTACGTGGCCCTGGCCCGGCTGGTGGCCCAGCGCGACGTGGCCGTGCGTGCGCTGGAGCAGCGTGAGGAACAGCGCAAACTCACCCAAGAGCGCACCGCCGCAGGCCTCGACAGCCAGGTCGAGCTGACCCAGGCCCAGGGCGCCGTGCCCGACGCCCGCACCCAGATCGAAGCACTGGAAGAGCAAATCACCCTGGGCCGCCGCCAGTTGGCCGTGCTGACCGGCCAGGCACCCGATGCCTTGCCTGCACTGACGCCCCGGCTCGCCGCGCTGCAACCCACTGCGGTGCCCGACACCCTGGGCGCAGACCTGCTGGGCCGCCGCCCCGACGTGGTGGCCGCGCGCTGGCGTGTGGAGGCCGCCACCCAGGGCGTGAACAGCGCGCGCAGTGAGTTCTATCCCAACATCAACATTGGCGCGTTTGTGGGCCTGAATGCGCTGGGGCTGGACAAGCTGTTCAACGGCAGCTCGCGCCAGATGGGCGTGACACCTGCGCTGCGCCTGCCCATTTTTGACGGTGGCCGCCTGCGCGCCCAATTGGGTGGCCGCCAGGCCGAGCTGGACGCCGCCATCGCCCAATACAACGGCGCCGTGCTCGATGCCGTGAAGGAAGCGGGCGATGCCGTGGCTTCCATCCAATCGCTTACCCGCCAGCAGGCACTGCAAGACGACGCTGTGGCCAGCGCTGAAAAAGCCTACCGTTTTGCGCAAGACCGCTACCGCGCGGGCCTGGGCAACTACCTGGTGGTACTGAGCACCGAAAGCCAGGTGCTGGCCCAACGCCGCCTGGCCGTTGACCTGCGGGCCCGCCAGCTGGACACGCGCCTGGTGCTGATGAAGGCATTGGGCGGCGGCTGGACGGACGACACGGCGGGATGAGACACCCCCTGAGCCGCTTCGCGTCTTCCCCCCTCTCTCGCTTCGCGGGAGGGGGACGCACCCGGTGGCCTGGAAAAGCCAGTTCCACAGGTGCACTGGCCTCGGCCACGCCAGTTTCGTAGGTAGCTGGCAATGCCCGATCCGATCAAAAGCCATACAACAACACATTCCCGAAAGACCACTGCCATGACCGCTGCCAGAGAACCCCTCACCGCCAACGAAGCCAACACCGCCCGCCGCCGGGGCCTCACCCTCATTGCCGCCGCTGTGGCCATCGCCGCCCTCAGCTGGGGCGGCTGGCACTGGGCCAACGGCCGCCATATCGAAACCACTGACAACGCCTACGTCGCAGGCAACGTGGTGCAAATCACGCCGCAGATCGGCGGCACGGTGGTGTCCATCGGTGCAGACGACACCGACTTTGTGAAGGCGGGCCAGTTGCTCGTCAAGCTGGACCCGGCCGACGCCCGCGTGGCGCTGGAGCAAGCCGAGGCCCAACTGGCGCAGGCCGTGCGCGAAGTGCGCACGCTGTTTGCCAACAACTCCACCCTCAAGGCCCAGGTGAGCCTGCGCAGCGCCGACCTGGCCCGCGCCCAGGCCGACGCCGCCCGCATGCAGGACGACGTGACCCGCCGCGCCCCGCTGATGGCCAGCGGCGCGGTGGGCAAGGAAGAATTCCAGCACGCCAACGCCCAACTGACTGCGGCCAAGAGCACCGTGGCCGCCGCCCAGGCCGCCGTGGTGGCCGCACAAGAGCAACTGGTGGCCAGCCAGACGCAGACCGAAGGCACGTCCATCGAGCAGCACCCCAATGTGCAACGCGCCGCTGCCCGCGTGCGCGAGGCCTACCTGGCCGTGCAACGCGCCCAACTCGTGGCACCGCTGGATGGCCATGTGGCCAAGCGCGGCGTGCAAGTGGGCCAGCGCGTGCAGGCCGGCGCCCCGCTGATGACGCTGGTGCCGCTGAACGACCTGTGGGTGGACGCGAACTTCAAGGAAAGCCAGCTGCAAACCCTGCGCATCGGCCAAACCGCCGAGCTGGAGGCCGACGTGTACGGCACCAAGGTGGTCTACCACGGCACCGTGACCGGCCTGGGTGCTGGCACAGGCGCGGCCTTTGCGCTGCTGCCTGCGCAAAACGCCACGGGCAACTGGATCAAGGTGGTGCAGCGCGTGCCCGTGCGCATTGCGCTGGACCCCAAGGAAGTGGCTGAGCACCCGCTGCGGGTGGGCCTGTCGATGGAAGTGAAAGTGGACACCGCCGACCAAAGCGGCAAGAGCCTGGCCGACACGCAGCGCACCACGCCCGTGGCGGCCACCACCGTGTTTGACGAGCAGTTCAAGGCTGCGGACAACGAAGTGGCCCACATCATTGCCGCCAATCTGGGCCGCAAGGCCACTGCGGCAGTCGCAGCGGCTCCAGCCAGCATCGCCAAGGCCGCCAGCCAGGGCACAGCAGTGCCAAGCCACCACGCATCGGCCCCCGTGCAATTGTCTGTACAACCCGCCGTGCCAACCCCTGTGGTGCAGTAAGCGGGGCGTGCCATGACTGCTGCCAACCCCACCGCAGACCACGCAGACCAGGCCCCCGCCAAGGAGGCCCCTGCAGTGGCTGCCCCCCCTGGGACACCACCAGGAGCGCCGGTAGCCTACCCACCGCTCAAGGGCACCGCCCTGTTGTTGGGCACGCTGTCGCTGTCGCTGGCCACGTTCATGAACGTGCTGGATTCGTCCATTGCCAACGTCTCCATCCCCGCCATTGCCGGTGACCTGGGCGTGAGCCCCGGCCAGGGCACCTGGGTCATCACCAGCTTTGGCGTGGCCAACGCCATCTCGGTGCCGCTCACGGGCTGGCTCACGCAGCGCTTTGGCGCGGTGCGCCTGTTCACCATGAGCGTGCTGCTGTTCGTGCTCACCTCCTGGCTGTGCGGTTTTGCGTCGTCGCTGGAGATGCTGGTCTTCTTCCGCGTGCTGCAAGGCCTGGTGGCCGGGCCGATGATTCCGCTGAGCCAAACCCTGCTGCTGGCCAGCTACCCGCGCGCCCTGGCAGGTACGGCGCTGGCGCTGTGGGGGGTGACTACGCTGGTCGCGCCCGTGGTCGGCCCGCTCTTGGGCGGGTGGATCACCGACAACGTCTCCTGGCCCTGGATCTTCTACATCAATGTGCCCGTGGGCCTGCTGGCCGGGTTGCTGACCTGGGGCATTTACCACAAGCGCGAGACCCCCATCCGCAAGCTGCCCATCGACACCGTGGGCCTGACGCTGCTGGTGCTGTGGGTGGGCGCGCTGCAGCTCATGCTCGACAAGGGCAAGGAGCTGGACTGGTTCGCCTCGGGCGAGATCATCACCATGGCGGTGATTGCCGTGGTGGCGTTTGCCGTCTTTTTGGTGTGGGAGCTGACGGACAAGCACCCCGTGGTGGACTTGAGACTCTTCAAGGGCCGCAACTTCACCTTTGGTGCGCTGGCGCTGTCGGTGGCCTATGCCCTGTTCTTCGGCAACGTGGTGCTGCTGCCGCTGTGGCTGCAGCAGTGGATGGGCTACACGGCAACCTCAGCAGGCATGGCGCTGGCGCCCGTGGGCGTGTTCGCCATCTTGCTCACACCCCTGGTCGGCAAAAAGGTAGGCCAGTGGGACCCCCGCCGCATGGCCACGGGTGCGTTCATCGTGTTCAGCTCGGTGCTGTGGATGCGTTCTCAGTTCACGGTGCAGACGGACTTCATCCACATCCTGATCCCCACCCTGCTGCAGGGTGCAGCCATGGCGTTCTTCTTCATCCCGCTGACCACGCTGACGCTGTCGGGCATTGCGCCAGAGCGTATTCCGGCAGCGGCGGGATTGTCGAACTTTGTGCGCATCACCGCTGGGGCCATGGGCACATCCATTGCCACCACGCTGTGGGAGAGCCGCGCCGCCATGCACCACGCGCATTTGACCGAAGGCTTGGTGCAGGGCCAGGGTGTGTTTGCACAAACGCTGGACGGCCTGGTGGCCTCGGGCCTCACGCAGATGCAGGCGCTGGCACAGATCAACCGGCTGATTGACCAGCAGGCGTTCACACGGGCGGCCAACGACATCTTTCTGGGCTCGGCAGGGCTGTTTCTGCTGCTGATCGCGCTGATCTGGCTTACCAAGCGCCCTGCGAGGGCGGGTGGCGCAGGCGCTGCCGATGCCGCCGGGGCTCACTGACGGGCAGTTCAGCACCAACGGGCCGCCCACCCCGGTGTGCCCGTCACCCGTGCGGGCGGTTGCGCCCCTCGCGCAGACCCCGTCTGCGCGAGGGGCCGCCTCTTTATTCTGGGTAAAGCCCGCCGAAAGCCCCCAAAGCACAGCGCGCCGGCCCTGGCACCCCGCATACTCAGGCCTACCACTTCAAGGAACCGAGATGAGCCTGGTAATTCGCGATGCGTCGCCCAGTGAAAAACGAGGCAACGCCATGGCGGCGGCCCTGGCCAAAGAACAGCTGGAGTACGCGATCCAGATCGTTCAGAGCGTTCGCCCCCAAAGCGCGGGGGATGGGGCCTTGATCGGCGCGGTCATGCAGGCCATTGCCATGAACTACGCGGCAGTGCCGCAGCCCAATCGTTAGAGCGCCGTTTAGAGAGGCTCACAAAACTCTTCTGGCGTCGTTGCCGCGTCTTGTCGTACTACGCGTACTGCCTGCGACGCAGCGCCTAGCCAGAACCGCTTCGCTGAGTTTGGTGAGCCGCTCTTAGAGCACACACATGCAGCAAAGGGCGTTGAGGGGCTAAACGGTTTTCACGCCCTTCTTCTCCAGCGCAGCAAACGCCGTGGTCAGCGCGGCAAATTCCTTGGCGCTCACGGCCCCATCACCTTTGCCATTGCCGGGGCTGGCAACGCCGCCGTTGCCTGCGCCGTCCATCACCTGCATCAATGCTTGCGATAGCTCACTGCCCGCTTTGGAGCCCTGCGTATTGGCCAGCCCCTGCAAAAACTCATCGCGTGAAATGGCCCCGTCTTTGTTGGCATCCAGACCGGTGGCCAGTTGCTCTTTCTGTGCCTCGGTGGCCCCAAACTGGGTGAGCAGCGACTGAAAATCTTGCTTAGAGACAGAGCCACCCTGGCCCGAGCCCTGCGCGCCCCCCGTAGCAGCGGCTCCCGCCCCTGTGGCGGCCGTAGCAACCGCCTGCGCACTTTGCGTCAGCGCCTTGCCCGCCGCCCCCGCCAACGCCTGGGCCTGTGAGCTCAGGTGCACCACCGAAGCGGGGCCTGCCTCTGCGGTATCGGCAGGCCGTCGCGCAGCGGGCGCTTTGCCTGCGTTGCTGGACGATGCGTTGAAAATCATGGAGGCCACGGAGGCCAAGCCAGAAATAAGGGGGGACATTGCGGTGGGCTCCTGTGGGGCGACAACGCCAGTGCCTTGTTATCGCCAAGGCCACAGCTTCGCCCAATGCCCCGAGCGTACACAAGGGAAGGCCAGGCAATGGCCCGAAAACACTGCGCTTTGCGCCCTACTTCAGCACATAGCTGGCCAGCACCGCCTGCACTTCGTAAATGCTGAGCCGCTTGTTGAACTGCTTTTGGAACGGGGTGGCGCTGCCAGAGATCCAGATCTTCAACTCTGCATCCAGATCGAAAGTGCCCCCGGTCTCAATGCTGAAATGGGTGATGCTCTTGTACGGCAGCGAGTGGTACTCCACCTTGCTGCCCGTCATGCCCTGCTTGTCCACCAGCACCAGCCGTTTGTTGGTGAACACAAAGTAGTCGCGAATGAGCTGGTAGGCGTGCTCCACCACCTCGCCCGGTGCCAGCACCTTGGCAAATTCCTGCTGGATCTGCTGCGCATCGATCTTGGAGGCGTTGCCCATGACGGCGTCTAACAATCCCATGTGTGTTCTCCTGAGGCAAACTGCTTGAATGATTGGGCTGGAAGGGACAGGCGTAGACGGCCTGGGCCGCCTCAGGGCCAGGGCGTCAGCACCTCGTGGCCCGTTTCTGTCACCGCCACCATGTGCTCCCACTGGGCAGACAGCGATCGATCCCGCGTCACCACGGTCCAGCCGTCGGCCAGCTCCTGGGTGTCGCGCTTGCCTGCGTTGATCATGGGCTCGATGGTGAAGACCATGCCGGGCTCCAACACCAACCCCTGGCCGCGCTGGCCGTAGTGCAGCACCTGCGGCTCTTCGTGGTAGGTCTTGCCAATGCCGTGGCCGCAGTATTCGCGCACCACGCTAAAGCGCTCGCGGTGCGCCACCGTCTGGATGGCGTGGCCCACGTCGCCCAGCGTAGCGCCGGGCTTGACCTGGGCAATGCCCGCCTGCATGGCTTCGAGCGTGGTGTCCACCAGGCGGCGCGCCAGCGGGCTCACGGCGCCCACCAGGTACATGCGGCTGGTGTCGCCATACCAGCCGTCCTTGATCACGGCCACATCGATGTTCAGGATGTCCCCCTCGCGCAACACCTGCCCTGGCGACGGAATGCCGTGGCACACCACATGGTTGAGCGAGGTGCAGATCGTCTTTGGAAACCCCAGATAGCCCACATTGGCAGGCACCGCCTTTTGCACATTGACGATGTAGTCATGGCACAGCCGGTCCAGCGCCTCGGTGCTCACGCCGGGGCGCACATGCTCGGCAATCATATGCAGCACATCGGCCGCCATGCGCCCTGCGGCGCGGGCCATGGCAATGTCTGCGGGGGATTTGATGAGGTGGGGTTTCTTCAGCACAAAGCGTTGGGCACTGCAGCGGCAGTGCCGTGGATGGAAAAGCGGTGATGGTATGCGCTTGGCTCGGCCATCCCAAGGGCTTTTTGGATTTGGGGGGCACCCCCAGTGTCGGAAAACCCTGACCCTCATGCGCGCGCACCGCCTGCAAGCCCGACTGGCGTCGGCCCCAACAATCCATTCACCGCAACACTACGCACAGGCCGCTATGTCACTCTCCCTCATTCTTTTGATCGTCCTCATCCTCATTCTGGTGGGGGCATTGCCCACCTGGGGCCACAGCCGGGCATGGGGCTACGGGCCCAGCGGAGGCATCGGGCTGGTGGTGCTGATCCTGATCGTGCTGCTGCTGATGGGCAAGATTTAGAGCGGCTCACAAAACTCCCCTGGCGTCGTTGTTCCGTCTTGTCGTACCTCGCGTACTGCCTGCGACGCAACGCCTAGCCAGGGCCGCTACGCTGAGTTTTGTTTGCCGCTCCTAGGCACAGACACATGGGGTGCACCCGTGAGCACCCCATCGTCACGCCCGGGGTGTAACGCCCGGTAGCAAAAGAGGCTTGCTTGCAGCAGCCGTCTCTCGCAAAAACGCCCAGGTCACCTGCATGCGGGCCAGGTGTTTGGACTCAGACGGCATGCTCATCCAAAAGGTGCGGGTGAATCGCGCCTCTTCAGGCAGCACGCGCGCCAGCACCGGGTCGCGGTCGGCCAAAAACGCGGGCAGCACCGCCAGCCCCGCGCCAGCGCGCACCGCCTCGTATTGCGCGGTGATGCTGGTGCTGCGAAAGGCAAACCGCTCGGGCGGGTACAGCGCGTCCAAAAACTGCAACTCTTTGGTGAACAGCAGGTCGTCCACATAGCTCACAAACGCATGGTGGCGCAGGTCCTCGCGGCACGACACCAAAGGTTTGCGTGCCAGGTATTCGCGCTGGCCGTAGAGGTACAGCGCGTAGTCCGACAAGCGGCTCACGATCACCGACCCGCGCGTGGGCCGCTCCAGCGATATGACGATGTCCGCCTCACGCCGCGACAAATGCAGCATGCGCGGCAAAGCCAGCAGGTCGATCGACAGGTGCGGGTGCTTGCGGGTGAGGTGTGCGAGCTGCGGCGCCAAAATCAAGGTGCCAAAGCCCTCGGTGGCCCCCACCCGCACCAAGCCCGAGGGGCCTTCGTGCGACGCCGGGGCCGCGCGCTCGGCCCCCAGCACTGCCGACTCCATCGACTCCACCGCTGGCAGCAGCTGTCGCCCGGCTTCCGTCAACCGATGGCCGCCCGCCTCACGGGCAAACAGGGCCACGCCCATCTGCTTTTCCAGGGCCTGGATACGGCGGGACACGGTGGTGTGCTCCACCGACAGGCGCCGCGCCGCGCCCGCCAAAGTGCCCAGGCGGGCCAATTCCAAAAAATAGCGCAGGTTGTCCCAGTCCATCCCCAGTCCTTTCACCCACAGCGCTGACCGGGCTGCAGGCGTTATGCAACGCACAGCGCACGAGGTACATCTGTTTGCAGAGCCATCGATGTGCAAATTTGCAGATCAAAAGTGCATTCATTCGTATTGTCTTGCAAATTTTGCACAGATACGATGCACCCGTTGCGCTTAGAACCGGACGCCTGGAGCCGGAAAGCGCCCCACGCGATCACCCTTTGAGGAGACACACCATGAACGCCCCCACTTCCACCGCCGTCCTGGCCCCCACCGTCAAGCTGCTCATTGGCGGCAAGTTTGTCGAATCCCAAACCACCCAGTGGCGCAACGTGGTGAACCCCGCCACGCAAGAGGTGCTGGCCCGCGTGCCGTTTGCCACGCCTGAAGAAATCAACGCCGCCGTGGCCTCGGGCAAAGAGGCTTTCAAGACCTGGAAGAAGACGCCCATCGGCACCCGCGCCCGCATCTTCTTGAAGCTGCAGCAACTCATCCGCGAAAACATGGCCGAGCTGGCCGCGCTGCTGACGGCCGAGCAAGGCAAGACCCTGCCTGATGCCGAAGGCGACGTGTTCCGCGGCCTGGAAGTGGTGGAGCACGCTGCCAGCATTGGCAACCTGCAACTGGGTGAGCTGGCCAACAACGTGGCCAATGGCGTGGACACCTACACCGTGATGCAGCCCCTGGGCGTGTGCGCGGGCATCACGCCGTTCAACTTCCCGGCCATGATTCCGCTGTGGATGTTCCCCATGGCCATTGCCACGGGCAACACGTTTGTGCTCAAGCCCTCTGAGCAAGACCCCATGGTGACCATGCGCCTGTGCGAGCTGGCGCTGCAAGCGGGCATCCCGCCCGGCGTGCTGAACGTGGTGCATGGCGGTGAAGACGCCGTAAACGCCATTTGCGACCACCCCGACATCAAGGCCATCAGCTTCGTCGGCTCGACCAAGGTGGGCACCCATGTCTACAACCGCGCCAGCCTCAACGGTAAGCGCGTGCAATGCATGATGGGCGCCAAGAACCACGCCATCGTGGTGCCCGATGCCAACAAGGAACAAACCCTGAACGCCCTGGCCGGTGCCGCCTTTGGCGCCGCAGGCCAGCGCTGCATGGCCCTGTCGGTCGTCATTTTGGTGGGCGAATCGCAAAAGTGGATTCCCGACCTGGTGGCCAAGGCCCAAACGCTGAAGGTGAGCGGCGGAACCGAAAAGGGCACCGACGTGGGCCCCGTCATCTCGTGCGCCGCCCGCGACCGCGTGGTGAGCCTGATCGAGCGCGGCATTGCCGACGGCGCTACCCTGGAGCTGGACGGCCGCAACCCCAGCGTGCCCGGCTACGAAAAAGGCAACTTTGTGGGCCCAACAATTTTCAGCGGCGTGAAGCCCGGCATGTCCATCTACGACCAGGAAATCTTTGGCCCCGTGCTGTGCCTGGCTGCGGCGGACACGCTGGACGAAGCCATTGAGTTCATCAACGCCAACCCCAACGGCAACGGCACCGCCATCTTCACGCAAAGCGGCGCGGCTGCGCGCAAGTTTCAGGAAGAGATCGACGTGGGCCAGGTGGGCATCAACGTGCCAATCCCTGTGCCCGTGCCCATCTTCTCGTTCACCGGCTCGCGCGCATCCAAGCTGGGCGACCTGGGCCCCTATGGCAAGCAGGTGGTGATGTTCTACACCCAGACCAAGACGGTGACGGCGCGCTGGTTTGATGACAGCACTGTGAGCCAGGGCGTGAACACCACGATCAGCTTGAAGTGAGGCATGGGGACGTAGAACCAGCAATATCCGTTCGGGCTGAGCTTGTCGAAGCCAGGGCACCATCCCGGTCGATGCACACCCACCCGTTCACGCTGAGCCTGTCGAAGCGCCGCGTAAGGCTTCGACAGGCTCAGCCCGAACGGTCGGGGGGATGGCACGTAGTGTTCATTCACCGTTCAGCCGGCGCTTGTCGAAGGGCCCTCAAAACCATGCGTTGCCAGTGTTAAAACAAGGCCATGCAATGCAATCACACATGGATCAAAGCGGCCCCCTGGCCTGCAACCGCCCTGCTGCTCAGCGCAGCCCTGCTCACCAGCCCCCAAGCCCATGCCCAGGCCGGTGCCGCCTGCAAACCCACGGGCACCGTGGTCGAGGTCAACGCCTGCGCGGTGCAAGAGTTTCAAGCGGCAGACACCACCCTGCAAATCCTGTACGAAGACGTGATGCGAGCCCTGTCTGCCCACGAACGCCCGCAACTGCGACAAGAACATTCCGCCTGGCTGCGCGAGCGCACGGTGCAATGCAAGCGCGAGACCCAAGCCACCGAAACCCAGCCCGAAGGCCCGCGCCTGTACCACCAGTGCCTCACGCGCAAAACGCAAGAGCGGCGCAAAGGCCTGATGCGCTGGCTGAGCAACGACAGCCCGGCCAAGCCGTGATGACTTGCCAAGCACCACCCTACACCGTTCAGGCTGAGCCTGTCGAAGCCAAGGCACAAGGCGGGCAAGCCTTTCGGCGAGCCCTTCGACAAGCTCAGGGCGAACGGGGGCACTGCCCAAGCCGCGCACACCTCCACCCGTTCGGGCTGAGCTTGTCGAAGCCACACTCAGCGCTTCCGTAGACCCCATCTGACCCCATCTGACCCCATCTGACCCCATCTGACCCCATCTGACCCCAGCGCCACGCAACAACACAAGAGACAACGCCATGGACTTTGAGCTGACCGAAGAACAACGCGCCTTTGCCCAAACCGCCCGCGACTTTGCCCTGGCCGAATTCGCCCCCCACGCTGCGTTGTGGGACGCCGAGGCCATCTTCCCCAGAGAAGCCATTGCCAAGGCGGGCGAGCTGGGCTTTTGCGGCCTGTATGCGCCCGAAGCCGCAGGCGGCCTGGCCCTGCCCCGACTCGACGCCACGCTGGTGTTTGAAGAAATGGCGGCCATCGACCCCAGCACCACCGCCTTCATCACCATCCACAACATGGCCACCTGGATGCTGGGCACCTGGGCCACACCCGCCGTGCGCGACCACTGGGGCCCGCTGCTGACCACCGGGCAAAAGCTGGCCAGCTACTGCCTGACCGAGCCCGGCGCAGGCTCTGACGCCGCATCGCTCAAGACCCGCGCCGAGTTGGTGGGCCACGAATACATCATCAACGGCAGCAAGGCCTTCATCAGCGGCGCAGGGGCTACGGATGTACTGATCCTGATGGCACGCACAGGCGATGCGCAATCAGGCGCCAGCGGCATCAGCGCCTTTGTCGTGCCCGCAGACACGCCCGGCATCACCTACGGCAAAAAGGAACACAAGATGGGCTGGAACAGCCAGCCCACCCGCACCATCAGCTTTGACAACGTGCGCATCCCTGCCGACCACCTGCTGGGGCAAGAAGGCGAAGGCTTCAAGATCGCCATGAAGGGCCTGGACGGCGGGCGCATCAACATCGCCACCTGCTCCGTCGGCGCGGCCCAGGGCGCGCTGAACGCTGCCCAGCAGTACATGCAAGACCGCAAGCAGTTTGGCAAACCCATTGCCAGCTTTCAGGCACTGCAGTTCAAGCTGGCCGACATGGCGACCGAGCTGGTCGCCGCCCGCCAGATGGTGCGCCTGGCTGCAGCCAAGCTCGACGCGGGCGCCCGCGACGCATCCACCTACTGCGCCATGGCCAAGCGCTTTGCCACCGATGCAGGCTTTACCGTGGTGAACGAAGCCCTGCAACTGCACGGCGGCTACGGCTACATCCGCGAATACCCGCTAGAGCGCCTGCTGCGCGACGCCCGCGTGCACCAGATTCTGGAAGGCACGAACGAAATCATGCGCGTCATCATCGCGCGGCGCATGCTGGAGGGGGATGCGCCGGAGGCGATTCGCTGATGCGCAGCCACTACTATTTTGATAGCTGCCTGCGCTTATCTATCAATCGCTAGAAGCCAATTCATCTTGAATAGGTACATACCTCCGATGGGAACACCAACCTGTGCACCCGCAGCAGCATTGGGCATTACCCCCTCTCCCCTCGCGGGAGAGGGTTGGGGAGAGGGGGCCTGCACCAGCGCCGCGCCCGTTACCACCATGTCCCCCCTCTCCCCGGCCCTCTCCCACCAGGGGAGAGGGAGTAATAGCCAGCAGAGGCAGTAACCCACCGCAGCCCAGTGAAATCCACACCATGCCCGCCCGCCCCCTCAGCGACGAAACCCTGCACCTCATCGATGCCCTGCGCACGGCCCTGGCGCAGCGCAGCGATGTGGACGAGCGCACCATGTTTGGCTGCTACTGCTTCTTTGTGGACGGCAAGCTGTGCATTGGTGTGAAGGGCGACGAACTGCTGGTGCGCCTGCCGCCCGAGCGGCATGGCGAGTTTCAAGAGATGCAGAACACCCGCGAACTCTCGCCCGGCGGGGGCATGCAGGGCTACTTTTGGGTAGAGCCCAACGGCTACGCCACGCGGGCGCAGTGGCACTTTTGGCTGGACGAAGCCCTGGCCTACAACCCACAGGCCAAGGCATCGCCGCGCAAGGCAAAGGCACCCGCCGCCAAAAAAGCCTCGGGCACCGCCGCCGTCAAAACCCGCCAGAAGAAGCACAGCATCTTCGAGGCCGACGACTGACCTGATGGCCCACAGCCCCCTCACCGGTACGCCCACCATGCCCTTTACCAACGAAATGCCCCAGATGAGCCACCACCCGTTCGGGCTGAGCCTGTCGAAGCCAGGGCACAAGGCTGGCAAGCCCTTCGACAAGCTCAGGGCGAACGGGGACGACCCGGCACAGCACCCCGTAGAGCCAACACGCATGAACCACACCGCACCGTTCGGGCTGAGCCCGTCGAAGCCAGGGCACGTTCTTGCAAACAGCCGCAGTGCAGCCTCAAGCCCAACGGCCTATCTGTGGCCCGTCACTTTTCAAGCCTTTTTGCCCTCCAGCGCTTGATACATCAGCGCAGGCAGCTATCAATTTCATACCAACCCGCTTCACCACCACAACCACACCAAGGAGACACACACCATGAAAATCGCATTCATCGGCCTGGGCAACATGGGCGGCCCCATGGCACACAACCTGCACAAGGCAGGCCACGAAGTGCGCGCGTTTGACCTGTCCCAACCCGCCCGCGACAAGCTGGCCGCAGACGGCGTGCCCATCGCCGCCGACGCCAAAGCCGCCGTGCAAGGGGCCGAGGTGGTCATCAGCATGCTGCCCGCCAGCCAGCATGTGGAAGGCCTCTTTTTAGGCGCGGGCGACCTGCTGGCCCAGTTGCCCGCAGGCACGCTGGTCATCGACTGCTCCACCATCGCAGCCGCCACATCCCGCAAAGTGGCCGAAGCCGCCAAAGCCAAAGGCGTGGCCTTTATCGACGCGCCCGTGTCCGGTGGTACTGGCGGTGCCATCGCAGGCACCCTCACCTTCATGGTGGGCGGCGACGCGGCTGACCTGGAACGCGCCCGCCCCGTGCTCGAAAAAATGGGCGCCAACATCTTCCACGCAGGCAGCGTGGGCGCAGGCCAAACGGCCAAGATCTGCAACAACATGCTGCTGGGCATCTTGATGGCGGGCACCAGCGAAGCCATCGCCCTGGGCGTAGCCAACGGCCTAGACCCCAAGGTGCTCAGCGAAATCATGCGCCGCAGCTCGGGCGGCAACTGGGCGCTGGAGAAGTACAACCCCTACCCCGGCGTGATGGAAACCGCGCCCGCCAGCAAGGGCTACGCAGGGGGGTTTGGTACGGACCTGATGCTCAAGGATTTGGGTCTGGCGCAGGAGAACGCGATGGCGGTGAAGGCTGCCACGCCGCTGGGGGGCATGGCGCGCAATTTGTATGCGGTGCACAGCCTGGGGGGGCATGGGGGGCTGGATTTTTCCAGCATTATTAGGATGGTGCAGAAGGCTAACTAAGCGCTCCTGCCGCATAGAAAAACGCCAGCTACTTGCAGGCGTTTGTTTTGGGCTGACCGAAATGGAGAAAACCACTAATGAAAAACAAGGAGACACTTGGGGTTCGGGATATGAGTTAAAGAGAGCAGCGGCCAAGAACAGCTTCAATTTAGGCGGTACGTGTGGAACTTCCCGGCATCTGTCACATGCCATGAGAATAAGTTAACCGATGCGGGAAAGAGATGCGCATAGGCACGGTGTTGCACTAGCATATTGAATCCACGCTAGCCAGAAAAGACTAAGGCTTAAACCGTAATGAGGAGGCTTTTCAAGGCAGCAAATCGCCAGTATCTGGGAGTGACCTTAACTCTGCACATCTCTTGATAAGCCTACCCAAAATTTCTGCGGACTCTTGCACAGCTTCCCTAGCGTTGTCTTTCATTTTCCCTCCATGCACAGCCCGCGACCGAGACTTATACAAGTCTTTTACCTTCGAGAAGAGTTCGCGTTGCCTTTCCTTCGAAGTGGGCTCAAGAAAGAGTGCTGCATAAAGGCTAACGCGAAAAACTATTTCGCTATCGATGCCGAATAACCCCTCTATGCCAGACCATATTACGGCGAGTTGCGCGCGAGGAATCGAATGCCACCTGTAGGAGGCTAGGCAATGAACAGCATTTCGATACGCATCGTCGCTAAGCAGCGCCCAAGCGCCTTCATAGTGAGATTCGATCCATTTTATTTCTATTTCCGAGAGAATTGGTGTGGGAATTTTTGGAAAGCCACGAAGTTGGTAATTGGTTACCGTGATTTCGCTATTCTTTGTGATGTTTTCTGCAGGGAGATCGCTATGAAGATTGCACACAACCTCCCCATTAACAAGAGCGCCAAGCAGAACTCCATCCCAAAGTGCATTCCAAGACTTAATAGCCAAGTCGCTAGCGTCCGAGCCTTTCACTCGTAGCTGGCTTTTTACATGTGGAAGGAACAGTGAGATGATTGATATGTCTACGTCTGTTTTACCGACGCCCAAAAAAAGATCCGCATGGCAATCAGTCTGAGCTGGAATTAATTGAATATGATCAGATAGCCTAATTTCGCGATCTGTGGCCACACCATTCAGATACAAATATGAGAAACAAGCTTCGGACATAAAACGATAAACCTAACATTGGTAGCTAAACAGCCTGAGATATCAGAACACCGAGAGGCTAAAATAAAATAAATCCCGCAGGCAGCGTACCGAGGATCCGGTTAAGCGCTGATTTAGCAAAGTAATCGACACACCCCCGCCGAAAAACGCCCTCGGATTCGATTGCCGTCATGATGACGCACCCTGCAAATCAACTACTAGAGCGACTGACTTGAGAGTCATCGATTTTTTCCGGTAACTTAACCTTGCCTTCATTTATGAGTTCAACGAGCTGGCTGGTTCGACGGTAGTGAGCAGCTAAAAGCTTCAGACTGACTTCGGGATTACCTGTGTGTTTGTGCAATTCCTTAACGCTTCTGAACCCAAGGAACTTGGCCATATCTTCACACAAAGACATAACAGCCTTGTGCTGCGCTTGGTTGAGCTGCATTAAATGCAGTTGCTGTCGCTTTCGATCGACTGCAATTTGGGTAATAAATCTCATTGAAGCTGCATATGCCTTTGCTGCCGCAACTGCTGAACCCCCTAAAATTCCTACTGATTTCGCCACCTGAATTGCCACATCAGGGTTTAAAAAAAGATCTAGCCATCCAGGTGAAGCATAGGAAATAGATTTTATCGTTGGCCGATCCTCGGGGGGTACTTGATTCTGAAGTACGGTGTAAATATTTACGTAGCTGTACCCACCTCTCCATGGGTATTCAACTAGTGCGGTATTGATGCGCTCTCTGTCACGAGGGTTCAATTCAGAATCGAGGCAATAAACGAAAGAATAGCACTGGGAGAATGCATGAGGGAACTCATACAAATCTTCAAGACGCCAGCGGCCATCAAGCAAAACTCTATAGGATTCTTGTGGTATTTTTTCTTTCAATTTAAATCTCCTTTATTTTTTGATTAATGAAGCAATTTTCTATGGTTGGCGTGCGGCATTAATAAAAACCACTGGATAAGCTACCCACCATCCGGGCTATTCCGAAAATTAATTCCCTGGAAATAGCTCATGGCTCTGACTTGCTGTCTATGAGCCCTCCAGTAACATAGATATAAAAATTCTAGGAAACACAGCGGCCCTCAATTTGCCAAACTATAGCTCTGCGAATGCGCGGGGACTCCAAGTCTGCGCCTGTTGGAAAAGGCGGTACGCATCAGCCTCGCCCTCGCCCTCGCACTTGAGTATGATTCGCATCCCCTCATGCTGCGCCGCACCATCCCCGCCCTGCAACTCCACATCCTGCTTCTGCTGGCCGCGTTGTTCAACGCCCTGGCAGGTGTGCCCCTGCACGAGGCGCGGCACATGCGCGAGGCGGTGCGCAGCGTGCAGAAGGCCACGGCAGCGGCCAATGGTGTTGAGGCTGATGCCGCAGATGAAGCCCGCACGGATACAGCCAGCGGCGAGCAAGACAAGGAAGAAACGCACGCGACCTGCGCCTGGTGCCTGACCCATGCGCTGGATGCCGGGCTGACCTACGCAGCGGCCAGCCTGCCGCCACCGTTCACCGAACCCAGCATTGCACTGCCGCAAGGCGCGGCCCCTTTCACGGCCCAGCGGGTGCGCTGGCCGTTTGCAGCCAGAGACCCACCGCCAGCCCAGCGGGCCTGACACGCGTCGGGCCTGAGGGAGCCTTTGAGCGAATCACCGCTTGATTCGTCCATAGCCTCCCTAGCCAGCTTGTGCCATTCGGCACAACCCCTTTTTTGTGGATCGCCATGCATTCACCCCGCCGGGGTGCGTGCGGGCATGCGGCTGTGTGCGTCCTGAATGGGCGACGTGCGCCGCTGTCCCTGGCTTTCGCATTCATTGCTTTTGGACTGGTTTGCCATGCGTTCTTCTTTGGTTTCTTTTTCTCGCCCCTCTACCCCACCCTCGCTGCCGCGCCCCACGTTGACGGCTTTGGCGGTGGCTGCCTTTTTTGCATCGCTGCCCACCGCCTGGGCCGCAGACGGCGATGTGATCACCCCGCCCACGCTGTCTGCGGTGGACGTGGTAGGCCGCAGTGCCTCGGGCACCTATTACGCCGACGAGGCCGAGGGGGCCAAGACCAGCCTGCCGCTGCGCGAGCTGCCGCAGTCGGTGCGCGTGATGTCGCGCCAGACGCTGGACGACCTGGGCGCGACGCGGCTCGATGATGTGCTGGACTATGTGGGCGGGGTCTCGCGCCAGAACAACTTCGGCGGGCTCTGGGACAACATTGCCATTCGCGGCCTGCCGGGCAACGAGAACACGGGCATGGCAACGCTGCTCAACGGCTTTTCGTCCAACCGGGGCTTTAACGCGCCGCGTGACTTGGCGGGGGTGGACCGCATTGAGTTTTTGAAAGGCCCAGCCGCAGCGCTGTATGGCAGCAGCGAGCCCGGCGGCACGCTCAACATCGTGAGCAAAAAGCCGCTGTGGAAGGCTGCGCATTCGGTCGAAGCCTATGCAGGCAGCAACAGCCTGGGCCGTGCGGCGCTGGACACGACGGGCCCCATCTCTGACAACCTGGCCTACCGCCTGAACGTGGCGGTGGAGGACAAGGGCAGCTTTCGCGACCAAGTCAGCGCCCAGCGCCAGGTGGTGGCCCCGGCGTTTACGTGGAAGCTGTCACCCAACACGGTGCTCGAATACACCTCTGAATACCTGCGCCACGCCACGCCGCTAGACCGGGGCGTGGTGGCGGTCAACAACCAACTGGGCGCGGTGCCTGTGAGCCGCTTTTTGGGCGAGCCAGCTGACGGCGATGTGACGGTGACCAACCAGACGCACCAACTGGTGTTGTCGCACGAGTGGAATGCCGACTGGCGCAGCCGCACGGGCTTGTCGTACCGCGAAACGGGGTTGAAGGGCTTTTCGACCGAGGCCAGCGCTTTGCAGGCCGATGGCCGCACCCTGCGGCGCCAGCGCCGCTACCGCGACTACCAGTCGGACGACGTGGCGCTGCAGGCCGAGCTGCAAGGCACGGTGCGCGCGGGCGGGCTGGAGCAAGAGGTGCTGGTGGGGCTGGAAAGCTACCGCTTTCACATGGATTCGCTGATGCTGCGCGCCAACCCCAGCGCCAGCGCGCCCTACGCCATTGACATCTTCAACCCCGTGTACGGCCAGGCGCAGCCCACACCGGGCCGCAACACCGACACGCGTGAGAAGCAGCGCAACACCGCGCTGTATGTGCAAGACACCCTGAAGCTGGGCGAGCAGTGGCGCGTGATGGCCGGGCTGCGGGCCGACAACTACGACCAGAGCCTGCAAAACCGCCTGAACGCTACGACCACCGTGCAGACTCCTTCGGCCGTGTCGCCGCGCCTGGGCGTGAGCTGGCTGCCCAGCGCGGGGTGGACGGTGTATGCCAACGCGGGCAAGTCCTTCCGCCCCAACACGGGCAGCGATGCCGCTGGCAATGCCTTTACCCCCGAAAAAGTCCGCGCCTTCGAGCTGGGTGCCAAGTGGGAAAGCGCCGACCAGCGCCTGGGCGCCACGGCTGCGCTGTTTGACATCACCAAGCGCAATGTGCTGACCAGCGACCCACTGAACGCGGGCTTCTCGGCCGCCGCAGGCGAGGTGCGCAGCCGGGGGCTGGAGCTGGACGTGGCCGGCCGCCTGAGCGCGAACTGGCGCCTGAACGCCAGCCTGGTGTTCAACGACGTGGAAATCACCCGCGACAACACGCTGGAAGTGGGCGGGCGGCTGCTGAACGTGCCCAAGGTGAACGGCAGCGTGCTGGCCGTGTACGAAGACGCCTTGGCCAACGGCCAGCGCTATGGCGTGGGCGGCGGCGTGACCTACATGGGCAAGCGCCTGGGCCAGGCCCGCACGCAGGCCGAGGCCAATGCAGGCACCGCCGCGTTCGACCTGCCCAGCTACACCACGGCCAAGCTGCTGGCCTATTGGCGCCTGAGCCCCACCATCAACCTGACGCTGGACGTGGACAACCTGTTCGACAAGGTGCACTACACCAGCTCGTACAGCCGCGTGTGGGTGACGCCTGGGGCACTGCGCACCGTCACCGTGGGGCTGCAGGCCAAGTTCTGACGCTGGATATGCCTGTGACGCACTGCGGCCAAGCCATGCCTTGTCGCGCTCAATCATCCGTTCAGGCTGAATCTGTTGAGGCCAGGGCACGGGGTGTGCGGACCCTTCGACAAGCTCAGGGTGAACGGGTGGGGGGGGCGCAAGCCACGCCAAACCGTGCCCACCCTCCCACCGTTCGGGCTGAGCTTGTCGAAGCCAGGGCACTGGCTGTGCAGGCCCTTCGACAAGCTCAGGGCGAACGGGCGGGGAGGTACGCAAGTCATGCCAGCGAGCCTTAGCGCACTGCTCAACACCCCTCCAACACAACACAGGAGATTTATTTGAAACACGGCTTCAAGCCCGTCCCCTCACAGCAAGGCTGCACACGCCGTGCTGCACTGCAAACCGCTGCGGCGTCCGTGGCTGCAGGCGCGGCCCCTTGGGCGCAGGCGCAGGGCATTGCCCCGCCGCCGGCCACGCTGCAAATCGTGGGCCCGTGGGAGTTCACCAGCCTCTCGCCCGCCAGCAGCGGCTTCATGCTGCTGAACCTGCAGGTGTGCGAAACCCTGCTGGGCGCCAGCGACAACGGCCGCCCGCAGCCTGCGCTGGCCCAGCGCTGGCAGGTGTCTGCCGATGGGCTGGTGTGGCAGTTCACGCTGCGGCCCCAGGCGCGCTTTCACAACGGCGACCGGGTGACCGCGCAGGCCGTGGTGCAAAGCCTGCAGCGTGCGCAAAAGGCGCCCGCCTTGCTCAGCAACGCGCCCATCACCGCCATCACCAGCGACGGAGATGCCACCGTGCACATCCGCCTGAGCCGCCCGCACAACGCCCTGGCCGCCCAGTTGGCGCACTACAGCACGCTGGTGCTGGCGCCCCAGAGCTATGGCGCGGACGGCAAGGTGCAACGCCTCATCGGCAGCGGCCCGTACCGCATTGCCAAGCTGGTGCCGCCCCAGCAGGTGGAGACCGAGGCGTTTGACGACTACGACCACCCCGGCTCTACACCCGCCCCTGCGATACGCAGCGTGGCCTACATGGCCGCCAGCCGGGCCGAGACCCGCGCGCTGATGGTGGAAGGCGGCCAGGCCCATCTGGCCTACGGGCTGGACCCTGCCAGCCTGCGGCGGCTCAAGCGCCACGCCAAGGTGGGTATCACTTCGGTGACGCTGCCGCGCACGGTCCTCGTCAAGCTCAACGCCAAACTGCCCAGCCTGCAAGACGTGCGCGTGCGCCAGGCGCTGAGCCTGTGCATAGACCGCGCTGGCATTGCACTGGCCCTGATGGGTGACGAAACCTTGGCCGCCACACAGTTGCTGCCGCCGGTGCTGGCCGACTGGCACAACCCGGCATTGCCCCCGCTGCGCCATGACCGCGAGGCCGCACAGCGCCTGTTGCACGAAGCGGGCTGGCAGCGCCATGCAGACGGACTGCGCGGGCCTGACGGCCAGCCACTCACCCTGGAAATCCGTACCTTCATGGACCGCCCCGAGCTGCCCCTTATTGCCACCGCGCTGCAAGAGCAGTGGCGGCTGGCGGGTCTTGCCGTCAAAGTGGCCATCAGCAACTCAGGGGACATCCCCATGGGCCACCGCGACGGCACGCTGCAGCTGGGCATGGCTGCACGCAACTACACCAATGTGCCCGACCCGGCTGGCACGCTGGCGGGCGACTTCTCTGCCCAAGGCGGTGACTGGGGCGCCATGGGCTGGCACAGCGACGCCGTGGTGCAAGCCCTGGCCGAGCTGATGCGCAGCGCGCCCGACGCCCGCCGCGCCCAGGCGCTGCGCGCCACCGTCACGCAAACGCTGCAAGCCGAGCTGCCCGTCATCCCCATCGCCTGGTACCGCCAGCACGTGGCCGTGAACCGGCGCCTGCAAGGCGTGTCGCTGGACCCGCTGGAGCGCAGCTACCGACTGACCGACATGCACTGGAGCAACAACACATGAACCCCCTTTCTCGCAACCCCTGGCTGCACATGCTGGGGCGGCGCGGCCTGCAGGTGGTGGCGCTGGCGCTCATCATCGGCACGCTGTGCTTTTTCATGGTGCGCGCGCTGCCGGGTGACCTGGCCATGCGCGTGGCCGCCAGCCGCTATGGGCTGGATTTGGTCAGCGGCGCGGCGGCCGACGCCGTGCGCGCCGAGCTGGGCCTGAACCAGAGCGCCCTGCAGGGCCTGCTGGGCTGGTGGCGCGACATGGCCACGCTGAACCTGGGCCAGTCGCTCATCACCCAGCGCCCGGTGTGGGTGGAGGTGGCCCACCACCTGGGCGCCACGCTGCGCCTGTCTGCCGCCGCGCTGGCGGTGGCGCTGGCCGTGGGCGTGCCCCTGGGCCTGTGGGCGGGCCTGCGCCCTGGCCGCTGGGCCGACCGCGCCAGTTGGGCGCTGGCCGTGGCGTTGCGCGGCACGCCGCCGTTTTTGCTGTCGGTGCTGCTAATGCTGCTGGTGGCGGTGCACTGGGGCTTTTTGCCCGTGGCGGGCGACGACGATAGCGCCAGCCTGGTGCTGCCCGCCCTGGCGCTGGGCCTGGGCCTGGGCGCAGGGCTGGCCCGCGTCACCCGCAGCGCCATGCAAGAGGTGGCGCAGTCGCCCGCGTTTGAGTTTGCCCGCACCAAGGGGCTGAGCGATATGCAGGCGCTGGTGCGCCACGGCCTGCGCGCGGTGGCCGTGCCGGTGGTGGCCTACCTGGGCGTGCAAACGCTGTTTTTGGTGGAAGGCGCGCTGGTGGTGGAAACCGTGTTTGCCTGGCCCGGCATTGGCCACGCGCTGGTCCATGCCATCTTTGGCCGCGACATTCCGGTGGTGCAAGGCGCGGCGCTGGCCATGGCGCTGCTGTTTGTGGTGTTCAACCTGCTGTTGGATGCCGCCTGCGTGGCGCTAGACCCGCGCCAACAAAGAGGAGTGTCCGCATGACCGCGCACCACACAATGACGACGACCCCGGCGCAGGCGGCTGCTGCAGCAGCAGCACCGACCATGCCCATGGCCCCCATGGGCGCAGCAAGACCCACTGCTTCATGGCAGCAACGCACGGGCCTGGTGCTGATCGGCCTGCTGGCCGTGTGGGCGCTGCTGGGCCCCTGGCTGGTGGGCGCCAGCCCCATTGAGCAAAACCTACGCAACCAATTGGCCACGCCCGGTGCCGAGCACTGGCTGGGCACCGACGTGCTGGGCCGCTCGTGGCTGGCGCGGCTGGCGCATGCCACGCAGCTATCGCTGGGCATGGCCGTGCTGGCGGCCCTGAGCGCTGCCGTGCCCGGCACCCTGCTGGGCGTGCTGGCGGCATGGCGCGGCGGGCGCACCGAGCGGGTGCTGGTCATGCTGGCCGATGCGGTGCTGGCCATACCCGGCCTGCTGCTGGTGCTGCTGATTGCGGCGCTGGCCCCCGGCCAGTTGTGGGCGCTGTACGTAGGTATGGCGACTGCGCTGTGGGTCGAATACTTTCGCGTGTGCCGGGCCATGGCCCGCCCTGTGCTGGCGGGCGACGCGGTGCAGGCATCGCGCCTGCTGGGCTTTGGCCAGGCCTATGTGCTGCGCCGCCACCTGCTGCCCGCACTGGCCCCCACGCTGGGCACGCTGCTGGCCTTTACCACCGCGCAGGCCGTGCTGGCACTGGCGGCACTGGGCTTTGTGGGCGTGGGCGCGCAGGCCCCCACGGCCGAGCTGGGCCTGATGATCACCGAGGCCATGCCTTATTACGAAGAAGCCCCGTGGCTGATTGCTGCCCCCACCGCCGTGCTGCTGTGGCTGGTGGCCGCCATGATGCTGATCCAACCTGAGCGGGAGGCCGCATGAGCCCGACAACCCCTTCAATCACCGCTTCAACCACGGCCCTGCTGGTGGTGGACAACCTGGCCATCCATGTGGGCGACCGCGCCCTGCTGCAAGGTATTTCTTTCAGGCTGCATGCAGGCGAGGCGCTGAGCCTGGTGGGCGAAAGCGGCGCGGGCAAGTCGCTGCTGGCCCAGGCCATCATGGGCAACCTGCCGCCTGCGCTGCGGGCATCGGGCGCCATCACCATCGACGGCGTGACCACCCGCGCTGAAGACGCCGCCAGCCGCCGCGCCCTGTGGGGCCGCAAGCTGGCCCTGCTGCCGCAGGAGCCGTCGGTGGCCCTCAACCCCTTTCAACGCGTGGCGCCGCAACTGGCCGAGGTCTATGCCCTGCTGCACGCACAGCCGCCTGCCGATGCGGCAGCCCGTGCGCAGCAAGAGCTGGCCCGTGCGGGCCTGGGCCAGGCCACAGGGCACTACCCCTGGCAACTGTCGGGCGGCATGGCCCAGCGGGCGGTGGCCGCCATCACCCTGGCGGGCGGCGCCCCGGTGCTGATGGTGGACGAGCCCACCAAGGGCCTGGACAACCATTGGCGCGACCGCACTGTGGCGCTGTTTCGTGGCGTGCTGCAGGCGGGCGGCTGCCTGCTGGCCATCACCCACGACATGGCCGTGGCGCAAGCGCTGGGCGGCCAGGTCATCGTGCTGCGGCACGGGCAGGCGGTGGAGCAAGGCCGCATCGACGAGGTGGCTGCGCAGCCCGCGCACCCCTTCACCCGCCAGTTGATGGACGCCGACCCGGCCCGCTGGCTGCCATTTGCCCCGCCGCAGGTGGGCGACAGCGTGGTGCAGGCTCAGGGCATATCAAAAGCCTATGGCGCGCAGCAGCTGTTTGCGCCCATGGACCTGCAAATCCGCAGCGGCGAGCGTGTGGCCGTGCAGGGCCCCAGCGGCACGGGCAAAAGCACGCTAGGCAATGTGCTGTTGGGCCTGCTGCGGCCCGACACGGGCAGCGTGGCGCGCGGCAACGGCCTGCGCCCGCATGCGTTTCAAAAGCTATACCAAGACCCGGTCGGCTCGTTTGCGCCGCACATCAGCCTGGCCCAGTCGCTGCGGGATGCTGCCCGGCTGCACCGCTGTGACTGGAAGGCGGTGCAGCGGCGGCTGGAGCAACTGCGCGTGCCTGAGAGCCTGCTGGAGCGCAAGCCCGAGCAAGTGTCGGGCGGCGAGCTGCAGCGCATTGCCCTGGCCCGCGTGCTGGTGGCGCAACCTGCCCTGCTGTTTGCCGACGAGCCCACCTCGCGCCTGGACCCGATCACGCAGCAAGAGGCCATCCAGATCTTGCTGAGCGCCACGCAGGAGACCGGCGCCGCGCTGATGCTGGTGACGCACGATGAGCACCTGGCTGCTGCGGTGGCGACGCGGCGGATTGGGTTGAAGGCGGGGGCAACGGCTGGCAGATAAACGCTATCAAGAAGATAGCTGCTTGCGCATATCCATCAAGCGCTAGAGGCCGAAAACGCTTGATATGGTGCATATCTCAGCGAGAAATATTGGTCTTTGCCCCAATCGCTGCGCTGGGAATTGCCCCCTCTCCCCTCGTGGGAGAGGGTTGGGGAGAGGGGGCCAGTACGAGCGCTGCGCCCATTTCCCCCTTCTTCCCGGGCCTCTCCCACAAGGGGAGAGGGTGTGAGAACCACCTGAAATGCGTACCTCATCGGGCGAAAACAATAAAAGCCCCCTGCAGTCATGGACTGCAGGGGGCTTTTGCTGTGAAGCCTGTTCTGCGGCGACGGGCTCTGCCAAAGCCCTCATGCCCCTCACATCTGGTCGATCATCACCTGCCCAAAGCCCGAGCAGCTCACCTGCGTAGCGCCGTCCATCAGGCGGGCAAAGTCGTAGGTCACCTTCTTGCTGGCAATGGCTTTTTCCAGCGACTTCAGGATGAGGTCGGCGGCTTCCTTCCAGCCCATGTGGCGCAGCATCATCTCGGCCGATAGGATCTCGGAGCCGGGGTTCACATAGTCCTTGCCTGCGTACTTGGGCGCGGTGCCGTGCGTGGCTTCAAAGCACGCCACCGAGTCGGACATGTTGGCGCCCGGCGCAATGCCGATGCCGCCCACTTGTGCGGCCAGCGCATCAGAGATGTAGTCGCCGTTGAGGTTGAGCGTGGCCACCACCGAGTACTCGGCGGGGCGCAGCAAAATCTGCTGCAAAAACGCGTCAGCAATGCTGTCCTTGATGGTGATTTCTTTGCCCGTCTTGGGGTTGGCAAACTTGCACCATGGGCCACCGTCGATCAGCTCGGCACCAAACTCCTTTTGCGCCAGGGCATAGGCCCAGTCGCGGAAGCCCCCTTCGGTGTACTTCATGATGTTGCCCTTGTGCACGATGGTCACGTTGGGCTTGTTGTGGTCAATGGCGTAATGGATGGCCTTGCGCACCAGGCGCTCAGTGCCTTCGCGCGAGACGGGCTTGATGCCGATGCCCGAGGTGTTGGGGAAGCGGATCTTGGTGGCGCCCAGCTCTTCCTGCAAAAACCGGATGAGCTTCTTGGCCTTGTCAGATTCGGCGGGGAATTCAATGCCTGCGTAGATGTCTTCCGAGTTCTCGCGGAAGATGACCATGTTGGTTTTTTCAGGCTCTTTCAGCGGCGATGGCACGCCCTTGAAATATTGCACGGGGCGCAGGCACACGTACAAATCCAGCTCCTGGCGCAGGGCCACGTTCAGCGAGCGGATGCCGCCGCCCACGGGCGTGGTGAGCGGGCCCTTGATGGACACGACGTAGTCGCGCACGGCCTGCAGGGTTTCGTCGGGCAGCCACACGTCGGGGCCATAGATGCGGGTGGCCTTCTCGCCCGCAAACACTTCCATCCACTGGATCTTGCGCTGGCCGCCGTAGGTCTTGGCCACAGCGGCATCCACCACCTTGATCATCACGGGAGTGATGTCGCGGCCCACGCCATCGCCTTCGATGAAGGGGATGATGGGCTGGTCGGGCACGTTCAGCGACATGTCGGCGTTGACGGTGATCTTCTGCCCCTGGGCAGGAACCTGGATGTGCTGGAAAGTGGTCATTGGGCAGAGGTCTCCGTGTTGGCTGAAACGGGTTCAGCCGTTGAGTCGATGGAATGCGGAATGGGATGTGCCGTTGCGGCAGAATTTTTCATTTTAGGGCTTGTTCTGCGTCGCTTCGGCCAAGCGACTTGGCGGAACCCGCGCGGCTTGCGCGCATCCAAACCCAGCGCCTGCGGCGGTGTTGGCAGGCGGCGCGTGGCGGCCACCGCCTTGCCACCCAGTTCGATCAAAATGCGAGCATGCGATGCCCTGTCGCACTCCACTCTTCTTGAAAGCCCCTGCCTCGATGCCAAGCCTTTCTTCCTCTACCGCCCGGCTGCTCGCCACCAGCTTGTTCGCCATCGCCTGCGCGGCCCCCGCTGCCGCCCAGAACCAGCCCCAGATGAATCTGCAGCGGGTGGAAATCACCGCCGGCATGCACCGCATTGACGCCCAGGTGGCAGCAGCCCCGCAGGAGCGGCAAACCGGCCTGATGCACCGCAAGGAAATGCCCGCGCATGAGGGCATGTTGTTTGTCTTTGAGCAACCGGCCACGCAGTGCTTTTGGATGAAAAACACGCTGCTGCCACTGACGGCGGCTTTTGTGGCCGACGACGGCACCATCGTGAATCTGGCCGACATGAAGCCGCAGACGGAAGACTCGCACTGCTCGACCAAGCCGGTGCGCTATGTGCTGGAGATGAACCAAGGCTGGTTTGCGCAAAAAGGCATCAAGCCGGGTAGCAAACTGGTGAGCGCGGCCGTCTTCAACGCCAAGAAATAAGCAGTCCGCAAAGCCTGCGCCCATAAAAAAACGGCCTCACGGCCGTTTTTTTATGCTTTGGTGAAACCAGGCATCAAGCGAAGTTGGCTTCGGCAAACTTCCAGTTGACCAGCTTGTCCAGGAAGGTTTCCACAAACTTGGGACGCATGTTGCGGTAGTCGATGTAGTAGGCGTGTTCCCACACGTCCACCGTGAGCAGGGCCTTGTCGGCAGTGGTCAGGGGCGTGCCAGCGGCGCCGGTGTTGACGATGTCGACGCTGCCGTCGGCCTTCTTCACCAGCCAAGTCCAGCCCGAACCAAAGTTGCCCACGGCGCTCTTGACGAAGGCTTCCTTGAAAGCAGCGTAGGAGCCGAACTTGGCGTTGATGGCATCGGCCAGGGCGCCTGTGGGTTCGCCGCCACCGCTTGGGGCCATGCAGTTCCAGAAGAAGGTGTGGTTCCAGATCTGGGCTGCATTGTTGTAGATGCCGCCGGACGACTTCTTGATGATTTCTTCGAGCGACAGCGACTCGAATTCAGTGCCCTTTTGCAGGTTGTTCAGGTTCACCACATAGGCGTTGTGGTGCTTGCCATGGTGAAACTCCAGCGTTTCCTGGCTGTAGTGGGGGGCCAGTGCGTCGATGGCGTAAGGCAGCGGGGGAAGGGTGTGTTCCATGGTGGTATTTCCTCGTGGTTTGCAATGCTGGAAGGTAGGTGGCAGCTTGGCTGGCAAGCCACCGCCCACCTGGCGCGCAATTTGACGCGACGTGGCATTGTAGGAAGATCAATAGCCTTGTGCAGAGAAGTGGCGATACATCGCCACACTGCGCAACAGCAAGCACGGCGCACTTACGGTGCACGCGGCAATCACAGCAAGCGCGGCTGCCCCACCGTCAGGTCCAACACCCCATCGGCCAGCGTGGCCCGCAGCGCATCACCGGGGCGGGCCTGGCCCACGCCGGTCACGGCATGGCCGTCGCCGTCGGTCAGCAAGGCGTAGCCGCGCTGCAGCACCAGTTGCGGGTTCAGCAGCTCCAGTTGCCTGCGTGCGCGCTCCAGTCGGTCAGACTGTTGCGTGATCTGGCGGGCCACCTTGATAGGCAAATCGGCCTCTAGCGCTTTGTGCTTAAGCGCTAGCCGCTCTAAATTCAATAGCATGCCGTGGCGCATGCGCTGTGCACAGCGGGCCAGGCGCAGTTGCTCTCGCGCGGCCAAGCCCGATGGGCGCCCCAGCCGCTGCGCGGCCTGGTCCAGCCGCTGGTGGCGTGCGTCCAGCTGGCGCTGCACAGCGGTGCCCAGGCGGTCGGCCAGCAGGTCCAGCGCGCCCAGCCACACCTCGCGCGGCTGCGCCACCAGCTCGGCCGCAGCCGTGGGCGTGGGCGCCCGCAAGTCGGCGCAGAAGTCGGCAATGGTGAAGTCGGTCTCATGCCCCACGCCGCTGACCAGGGGCACAGGGCTTTGCACCAGGGTGCGCGCCAGTTGCTCATCGTTGAAGGCCCACAGGTCTTCCATCGACCCGCCGCCGCGCACCAGCAAGATGACGTCGATAGGGACGGTGCCCCCTGGCTCGGGGCCCCAAGGCGCGCCCGCGCCCTCGGCCCATGCGTACATCTGCCGCAGCGCAGCCACCATGGACTGCGGGGCCGCCGCGCCCTGAACCTGCGCAGGGATCAACGCCACCGGGATGTGCGGCACCCGGCGGCGCAGCGCCGTGACCACATCGTGCAAGGCAGCAGCCCCCAGCGAGGTGACCAAGCCAATGCCGCGCGGCTGCAGAGGCAAGGGGCGCTTGCGCCGTGCATCGAACAGCCCTTCGGATTCGAGCTGGGCCTTGAGGCGCAAGAACTGCTCAAACAGCGCGCCCTGGCCTGCGCGCTGCATGCTCTCCACAATGAACTGCAAATCGCCCCGGGCCTCGTAGACCCCCAGGCGTCCACGCACCTCGACCAATTCACCATCTCTGGGAGAAAAGTCAAGTAGCCCGGCCGCACGGCGGAACATGGCGCAACGCAACTGGCCCGCGGCGTCCTTGATCGAGAAATAGCAATGCCCGCTGGATGCGCGCGAGAAGCCGGTTATCTCGCCCCGCACCGCGACAGGGTTGAAGCGCGCCTCCAGCGCATCAGCAATGGCGCGGCACAGCGCGCCGACTTCCCACACACGCGGCGTGGCTGCGGGGGTGGACGCCTCAAACATGGGCCACCACGGGCCTTGGCGCAGCGGCGTGACCCCAAGTACTCCACAGCGCGGGCGACGCACCAGCGCCACACACCCCGGCCAAGCCAACACCCTGCAAAAGACGCAAACACGTACAAGTCATTGTTTTATATGGATTTTTTGCTGTGCAATTTTTCATCAATCTGTTGCAACGCCCATTTGGCGCCGCTTTGGCGGGGATACCCACCCGCTTACCCACAAAGTTATCCACAGATTTTGTGGGCGAAGTTTGCGCACCGAGGGTGGCGATTTCTCGTAACGGTTTGTGACCTTAAAGCGCCAGCCGCCTGGGCCATAATTGCCGACTGACTTCACCTGAGCGGAGAGAGAATTGCTGTCCATCATACAAGCCGCAGGCTGGCCCATTTGGCCCCTCATTGCCTGTTCTGTCCTGGCTCTGGCCTTGATTTGCGAGCGTTTTGTTTCCTTGAAAACAGCCCGCATCGCCCCCCCCAAATTGCTGGACGAGGCCATCACCGTGTCCTCCCGCTCGCTGCCCACCCCGGATGTCGTCAACCAGTTGGCCCAAAGCTCGGCCCTGGGTGAGGTGCTGGCCTCGGGCCTGCGCGCGCTCAACGCCAATCCCCAGTGCAGCGAGACCGACCTGCGCGCCACTATGGAAGGCAGTGGCCGGGCCGTGGCCCACCGCCTGGAGAAGTACCTGAGCGCGCTGGCCACCATTGCCTCTGCCGCTCCGCTGCTGGGCCTCCTGGGCACCGTGATCGGCATGATCGAAATCTTTGGCTCGCAAGGCGGCAACACGGGCGCCCTGGGAGGCGGCAACCCCGCCCAGCTGGCCCAAGGTATTTCCATCGCCCTGTACAACACCGCGTTTGGCCTGATCGTGGCCATCCCGGCGCTGATCTTCTGGCGCTACTTCCGTGGCCGGGTCGATGCCTACCTGCTCACCCTGGAGCTGGCGTCTGAGCAGTTTGTGCGCCACATCCTGCGCCACCGCAAGTAAGCAAACAGGCGGCCCAGCGTATGCCCATGAACTTCCGACCCCGAGCGAAGGATGAGCCGGAAATCAACCTGATTCCGTTCATCGACGTGCTGCTGGTGATCCTCATCTTTTTGATGCTCACCACCACTTACAGCAAGTTCACCGAACTCAAGCTCACCCTGCCGGTGGCCGATGCCGAGCAGCAACGCGACCACCCTAAGGAGGTCATCGTTGCCGTGGCAGCCGATGGCCGCTACGCCGTCAACAAGGGCGGCGTGGAGGGCAAGAGCGTGGACGCCGTGGCCCAGGCCCTGCGCAGCGCCGCCAGCGCAGGCAAAGACAGCGTCGTCATCATCAGCGCCGATGCCATGGCACCCCACCAGTCGGTGGTGACTGTGATGGAAGCGGCCCGGCGCGTGGGACTGACACAAATCACCTTCGCGACCCAATCCACCGCTGGCGCGCGCGCAAGCAACCGCTGAGCGGCATGGCAACCCCCACGCCGCAGCCGCCTTCCTCGGCCTCGCGGTCCGGGGGTGTGCAGCCAAACTCTTCCCCCCAAAAAATCAGTGGCACCCAGGGCTGGCCCGCCCTGTGGCAGCGACGCAGTGCGCTGAGTTGGGCCCTGTGGCCTGTGTCTCAGCTGTACCGCGCGCTCATGGCGATCCGTGCCGCGCTGTACCAAACCGGCCTGCTGCACTCAGAGCACCCAGGGCGGCCTGTGATCGTCGTGGGCAACGTGGTGGCCGGAGGCTCCGGTAAAACGCCGGTGGTGATGGCGCTGGTCCAACACCTGCAAAGCCTGGGCCTGCGCCCTGGCGTTGTCTCTCGCGGCTATGGCCGCACCACCCAGGGTTGCCTGGCGGTTTTGCCCACTTCGGTGGCCAGCGAGGTGGGGGACGAGCCCTTGCTGATCGCACAGCAGTGCCGAGTGCCGGTATATGTTGCCAGCAAGCGCACCCTGGCTGCCCGTACCCTGCTGGCGCAGCACCCCGAGGTAGACGTGCTGGTCTGCGACGATGGCCTGCAGCACTTGGCGCTGCAGCGCGATCTGGAAATTTGCGTCTTCAACCCCCACGGCACAGGCAACGGCTTTTTGCTGCCCGCAGGCCCCCTGCGCGAGCCTTGGCCACGGCGGGTGGACTGGGTGCTGTACACGGGTGATACACCACCACCCAGCCTCGCCAAGGCACCAGCCACCGGCGGCACTTTTGGACTGCAACGCCACCTTGCCAGCTACGCCGTGGCGGCCGACGGGCGCCAGATACCGTTGAGCGCACTACAGGGCCTGCCGGTGCACGCCGTGGCCGCCATCGGCCAGCCGGGCCTGTTCTTTGGCATGCTGCAATCTGCGGGGCTGACATTGGCCGCCCAGGAAGCCCTGCCAGACCACTATGATTTTGATAGCTGGCAGCGCTTATCTGATCAGCGCGAGGTGCTTGTTTGCACTGAAAAAGACGCTGTCAAACTGTGGAAGCAGCACCCGGACGCCCTGGCTGTGCCTCTGCAGATCACGCTGGACGAGGGCTTTCTCCGCCAATTGAAAGAACGCCTGGCCCGCCTGGCTTCGCCGCTATCATCCCCTGCCACTTTCGCGCGCTGAGCGCGCTGCTTTTTTCAGACTGAACACGCCGCCATGGACCCCAAACTGCTTGAACTGCTGGTATGCCCCGTTACCAAAGGCCCCCTGACGTTTGACCGGGAGGCCCAAGAGCTGGTTTCTCGCAGCGCCCGCTTGGCCTATCCCGTGCGCGACGGCATTCCGGTACTGCTGGAAAACGAAGCCCGCACACTGAGCGACGAGGAGCTGGAGGCATGAGCGACGGGCCAGCGATGCCAGGCCACTCACCCAGCCCCGCAGCCATCGGTGCCGCCACGCCATTCACCGTGCTGATCCCGGCCCGGCTGGCGTCTTCACGGCTGCCCAACAAGCCGCTGGCCGACATAGCCGGGACACCCATGGTGGTGCGCGTGGCCCAGCGCGCCCAGCAAAGCCAGGCCCAGCGCGTGGTGGTGGCGGCAGACGATGACCTCATCCTGCAAGCCTGCCAACAGCATGGCATCGAAGCCGTGCTGACCGATAAGCACCACGCCAGCGGCAGCGACCGCCTGGCACAGGCCTGCGAACAACTGGGTTTGCAAGGAGACGACATCGTCGTCAATGTGCAGGGCGATGAGCCTTTGATAGACCCGGCCCTGATCAATGCCGTGGCGGGCCTGCTGGCCGCACAAGCCCAGGCCAGCATGGGCACAGCAGCCCACCCCATCGCATCGAGGGAAGACTACCTGAACCCCAACGTGGTCAAGGTCGTGCTGGACGCCCAGGGCCTGGCCTATTATTTCAGCCGCGCGCCCATTCCGTGGTCGCGAGACCATTCGAACACCGCTTGGTGGGATGCCGCCACCCAAAGCCCTGTGGCCCACAGCGCCACAGGCTTTTCGCCGCTGCGCCATGTAGGCATCTACAGCTACCGTGCAGGCTTTCTGCGGCAGTTTCCCCAATTGCCCGTCGCCCCCACCGAGGCCGTGGAGGCCCTGGAGCAACTGCGCGCGCTGTGGCATGGGCACCGCATCGCCGTGCACATTGCGGCTACAGCGCCCGGCCCTGGGGTGGACACACCGGAAGATTTGGCAAAAGTCCGCGCCTTGCTGGCCCCCGCCAACCCCCGTCACTGAGCAGGCTGTACACAGGGAAAACACAGTCGCCAAAGCAGCGGCAGCGTAAGGCTGTACCAAGCTGTCACATGCTATCCTTGCCCGCAACGAGAGCACGGCATCCCGGGCGGACTTTCACGCCCCCGCCAGCCCTGCCGCACGATTTCTAACCTTGAGGACCTCCATGAGACTGATTCTGTTGGGCGCGCCTGGCGCCGGAAAGGGCACGCAAGCCACCTTCATCTGCCAGAAGTACGGCATTCCTCAAATCTCCACCGGAGACATGCTGCGCGCCGCCGTCAAGGCCGGCACGCCCCTGGGTTTGCAAGCCGATGCTGTGATGAAGGCTGGCGCACTGGTCAGCGACGAGCTGATCATCAATCTGGTCAAAGAGCGCATTGCCCAGCCCGACTGCGCCAAGGGTTTCCTGTTCGACGGATTTCCCCGCACCATTCCCCAAGCCGATGCCATGAAGGCTGCTGGCGTCAAGCTGGATTACGTGCTCGAAATCGACGTACCTTTTGAAGCCATCGTGGAACGCATGAGCGGTCGCCGCTCGCACCCTGCCAGCGGCCGCACCTACCACGTCAAGTTCAACCCACCCAAGGTGGAAGGCAAGGACGATGTGACGGGTGAAGACCTGATCCAGCGCGACGACGACAAGGAAGAAACCGTCAAGAAGCGCCTGCAGGTCTACAGCGACCAGACACGCCCCTTGGTGGACTACTACAGCAACTGGGCACAACAAGAGCCCACACAGGCCCCCAAGTACCGCGCCATCAGTGGCACTGGCACGGTGGATGAGATCACCGCCCGCGCATTTGAAGCGCTGAGCCACTGATCTCTGAGGGGCACCTGTCCCGATCCATCCCGGCGGTAAACCGCCAAGATAAAACCCCTTGCCGCAGCGCTGCAGCAAGGGGTTTTTTCTATGCCCTGCAGCCCTGTCCGCAGACCTGCCTAAACGGGGGGCTGCAGTGCCAGATCACACAGCTTGCGCCCCATTGCGTGACATCAGGTCCAACACCAGTTGGATCCGCGCCTTGATGGGCGACAGCCCCGCTGCTCCGGCAAAGTCGCCTGTGGGCCCCACCAACGTGTGCCCTTGTCCACACCGGGTAGCGGTCACCACGCAAACGCCCTGCTGCTGCGCGCGCAGCAAAGCCTCCTTCAGCGCATGGTGGATGGAGCCATTGCCCGTAGCGGCCACCACCAGGCCCTGCACACGGGCATTTACCAAGGCATCCACTGCACGCCCGCTGGCGCCTGCCCCGCTGCACACCACCTCCACCCAGGGCCAGTCGGCAGCGGGAGGCATCCTGTGCAGCAACACAGCATGGGCTCCCCGACACCCTGCACCGGGCTCCCGCGCCCAACGCACCTGCCCCTCCTCCACCCACCCGCACGGCCCCGCCTCTCCTGAAGTGAAGGCATCTACGCGGTAAGGAAACGCCTTGTGCACATGCTCTGCAGCATGCACAACACCCGCAGCCACAGCCAGCACGCCGCCCACGCGGGGATGGGTCGCCACAGCGATGGCATCCAGCAAATTCTGAGGCCCATCGGGCGTCAACGAACTGGCCGGGCGCATCGCACTGACCAGAACGACAGGCTTGGAGGCGTCCAACACCGCGCTCAGAAACCACGCGGTCTCTTCCAGCGTATCGGTGCCGTGGGTGATCACCACCCCCGTCACGTCGGGGTCTGACAGCAACTGTTGGCAACGCATTGCCAACGTACGCCACACATCCCACCCCATGTCTTTGCTGTCGATCTGGGCAATTTGCTCAGACTCCAAAACATGCCCTTGCAACGCCTTGCCCAGCCCCGGCACGCCTTGCAGCAAGTCAGCGACCCCCACCTCCGCCGCTTTGTAACCTACGTTGTCCTCCGCACTCGCGGCCTTTCCGGCAATCGTGCCGCCCGTCCCCAAAACGACGATTTTTTGCGTACTCACTTGCGCACTCCAAAAAACTGGTGAAAAATACAGGTACTGGATTAAAAAACAGTAGCCCTAAACCCTCAGCAAGCCGCAGACACAGTCATGTTCGACAACCCCAAACTCACGGCCCGGCAACAACAGATTCTGGACTTGATCCAGACCGCCATCGCACGCACAGGGGCCCCCCCTACCCGTGCAGAGATCGCCACAGAGCTGGGTTTCAAGTCGGCCAACGCGGCAGAAGAACACCTGCAGGCCCTTGCACGCAAAGGCGTCATCGAGTTGGTCAGCGGCACGTCGCGTGGCATCCGGCTGCGCAGCGACACGGTTCGCGCCATCAATGCCGCCAGAGGGCAGCACTTTGCGGCACCGCTGCAGCAAGTGTCTCAACTCTTCCTGCCGCTGATTGGCCGCGTGGCTGCTGGCTCCCCCATTCTCGCGCAGGAACATGTGGACCAAACCTACTGCGTAGAAAACAGCCTCTTTCAGCACAAGCCAGATTACCTCCTCAAGGTGCGAGGCATGTCCATGCGCGACGCAGGCATCATGGACGGCGACCTGCTGGCAGTGCAGGCCACCAAAGAGGCACGCAATGGCCAAATTGTGGTGGCCCGCCTGGGCGACGAAGTCACCGTCAAACGGCTCAAGCGCACCGCCAAGGGGGTTGAGCTTTTGCCCGAAAACCCCGACTACCCTGTCATTACCGTACGGCCTGGGGAAGTCTTTGAAATCGAGGGATTGGCTGTAGGCCTCATCAGAAACACGATGCTGATGTAAACCCAACACCAGATGCGCAGCCCCTCAGGTGGCGGGCGTTTGACGAGGTTGCCACACCTTGTCAGCCCTGGGGAACGCTGTGTTTTTGAAATCCTGCCTATGTTCATCCACCGATCTTCGGAGTATTCACATGGGAATTGGATCTTTGACTCTCTCCTCGTTCGCCTCGCCCCTGCAAGTGCTTTCACGCTGGCTCGCACCCAGGGCACTTGGCCAGGTTCCACTTGGCGACGAGGTAGCCCTTGGCAACGCGGCCTTGGGCAGCGAGCAGGCCAACCCGTGCAAGTTTGCCCAAGGCTTGGTGCTTGAAACGCCTGCACCGCATGCTCAGCGCCCAGACCACCCCAAGGCCCATGCTCCAGCCCGAAGTGCATGCGTGGCAGCCGAGACAAAGCTGGCGCATCGCCCACTGCCCCACAGCGCCCATGCACTGCGTCGTCCCCCTGCGCGGCAAGTGCTACGGGTTGTGCACTCGTCCTGCAATAGCGGCTTCGACAAGTTGTTTATCTCGGGCCGAATGGCCGACGTGTGTGCAGAACTGGACAGGCTTGCAGCGCGAGAAACCTTGGCCTGAAAGCTGAGAGCCTGTTTCAGATCTCGCAGGGGATCGTAAACAGGCCCTTGGTTAATCCAAGAGATCAAACTGCCACACCACACATCGCGTTGCATTTAACTGCGCCATCGTTTGTTGCCCACGCCACCTGAGGGCCGCGCGGGCAAGGCACAATATCGGGATGAATATTGTGATCCTGGACGATTACCAAGACGCAGTGCGCAAGCTCCATTGCGCCACCCGGCTCGACGCCTACACCGCCAAGGTCTACACCAACACTATCAAGGGGTTAGGCCAGTTGTCGGTGCGTCTGCGTGATGCAGACATCATCGTGCTGGTGCGCGAACGTACGCAAATCACCCGCCAGTTGGTTGAAAAACTGCCTCGGCTCAAACTGATTGCGCAAACTGGCAAAGTGGGCAGCCATATCGATGTGGCTGCCTGTACGGAGCGCGGAATTGCAGTGGCGGAAGGTGTGGGCTCTCCAGTAGCCCCCGCCGAGTTGACCTGGGCGCTGGTGATGGCGGCCTCTCGCCGCCTTCCTCAATACATCGCCAACCTCAAGCATGGCGCTTGGCAGCAGTCAGGACTCAAAAACGCATCCATGCCCCCCAACTTTGGCGTTGGAACAGTGCTGAGGGGCAAAACGCTGGGCATTTGGGGCTATGGACGCATTGGGCAATTGGTGGCGGGGTATGGCCGAGCATTTGGCATGAATGTGCGCATCTGGGGCAGAGAGGCCTCAAGAGCCCAGGCGCTGAGCGATGGCTACCAGATTGCAACCACCCGCGAGGAGTTCTTCTCCCAGTGCGATGTCATCTCCCTGCACTTGCGGCTGAATGAAGAGACACGCAGTATTGTTTCTTTGGAAGATTTGTCCTGCATGAAGCCAACAGCACTGCTGGTCAACACCTCCCGAGCCGAGTTGGTGGAACCCGACGCACTGATTGCTGCGCTCAATCGCGGACGCCCCGGCATGGCGGCGGTGGATGTTTTCGAAAGCGAGCCCATCCTGCAAGGGCATGCTCTCTTGCGGCTGGAAAACTGCATCTGCACGCCCCACATTGGGTACGTGGAACAGGACAGCTATGAGTTGTACTTCGGAGCAGCCTTTGACAATGTAGTGAACTTCATCAAAGGCACGCCCACCAACATTGTGAACCCTGGGTCACTGCAAGTGCGCCGCTAAGGGCAGGAACCAGCCCCTCTGGTCCAGGGCTTTTCGACGTCATTCGGGTCATCAAAAACAAAGGCCCCCTGCTTGCTCCAAGCAGGGGGCCTTTGCGCATCAGAAGCTACTGAACGGATTTAGTTCAGAGGTGTCTTCTTGCCATCCTTGTACACGTACAAGGTGATGGCGGGGTTCTTCATTTCGCCATTGGGCTCAAACTGGATCGTGGATGTCACGCCCTTGAAGTTGGACTTCAGCAATTCTGGGGTGTAGACCTTAGGATCGACCGAGTTGGCACGCTTCATGGCATCCACCAGCAAGAACGTCGCATCGTAGGTGTAAGGGCTGTAAACCTGGAATTGGTTAGGGTACTTGGCATCGTACTTGGCCTTCCAGGCCTTGCCGCCAGGCATCTTGTCCAGCGATGCACCGCCTTCAGCACAGATCACGTTGGCCAAAGTCTTGGCGCCTGCTGCCAGCTTGGCAATTTCAGAGGTGCACACGCCGTCGCCGCCGAAGTACTTCACATTACCCATACCCAACTGCTCCATCTGGCGCAGCATGGGGCCGGCTTGTGGGTCCATACCGCCGAAGAAGATAGCATCAGGGTTCTTGGACTTGATGGCGGTCAGGATGGCCATGAAGTCAGTCGCCTTGTCGGTGGTGAACTGCTCATCCACAACCTTCATGCCCTTGGCTGCGGCTGTCTTCTTGAACACATCAGCCACACCTTGGCCGTAAGCAGTACGGTCGTCCACGATCGCAACGGTCTTCAGCTTCAGGGTGTCGATAGCGTAGAAAGCCAAACCGGAACCCAACGCATTGTCATTGGCGATGATACGGAAGGTGGTCTTGTAGCCTGGCTTTGTCAGGTTGGGGTTGGTCGCAGCGCCCGTGACGTGGGGGATACCGCAGTCGTTGTAAACCTTCGATGCGGGAATCGTCGTACCGGAGTTCAAATGACCCACAACGCCAGCAACCTTAGCATCGCACAGTTTTTGTGCAGCGGCTGTCCCTTGCTTTGGATCAGCAGCGTCATCTTCCGCCTGAAGCTCAAACTTGATCTTCTTACCGCCGATGGTGACACCTTGGGCGTTCAACTCTTCAATGGCCATGCGAGCGCCATTTTCGTTGTCCTTGCCGTAGTGAGCCTGCGCGCCAGAAACAGGAGCCACGTGACCGATCTTAACCACCTGCTCTTGTGCAGAGGCCACACCGGCAACAGCTGCGATAGCAGCAACCACGGTCAGTTTCAACTTCAATTGCATATCAATCTCCAGTAAAGATAAACGCTGAGAATTTTTCTTGTGTCTCAACGCAGTGGAACATATCGCAATTTACAGGCCAGCTCATTAGGGAACACGATTAAATGCAGGGGAAACCACAGGGGAATACCCTGTCATCCTTGAGGTGCGTCAGGGTCTGCGCTCGCCAGCTCGTCGGCCACGGCTTCATAGACCGCATGGCGCACCACGGACTCAATCTCTTCGCGCAAGCGTGGCAGCACCGATCTGGTTTGCTCCTGCACCACCGTGGCGATGGCTTCACGCAACCGCTGGTCCAGCACCACATCCACGCGCTGCATCACCCGATGAACCATGTACTCCTCAGTTCCCTCAGGCAACGATCTAGCGGGCGGACGCACGTCAACGCGGGCTTCTTTGGCAAAGGCCATGGGGGCCGGGGAAGCCACCGCTGGCATGGAGGAGCCCAATGCACCCGCCCTCACTCCTGAAGCAGATACCGGGGCCGGGGCCGTCGGAGCAGAACGCGCAGCGCCTAGAGAGCCCCCTTTTCCGTCCCCCGAAATACCCCGAGCAGCCGGGCTTGGCTGCGCAGGGAGCGCCTTAGCAGAAAAAGAACCTGTAGCTCCCCCCCTCACCAACGGGGTGCCCGAAACCTTCTCCTCAACCCCTGGAGTGGAGGGAGCCACCGAAGCAGGCACAGGCTTTGGCACCGATGTAGGGGCTGCGACACTTTGCCCTGATGGGGCTTGCACCACTTCGGTGAGTGTCGGGACAAAACGCGGTGGGACTCTGGGAGGTGCCGTGGACATTCTTCACCCCCCCTTCAACACCAAATCGTGTCGAACAATCGCGTAGCCACGCGCCGCATAGTGCTTCCATCGCAGCCGTGCCTGGCCCCTGTCTTGTTCATCGGTGGAGCTCACTACCTCAATGAGCCGAGAAAACCGCTCAAACGCAGCAGGCACTTGAGCGCCTAGATTGAGCAGCACGTCCTGGTGCGGCGTTGCACCCAACTCAGCAGACAACACGACTGGCGATACCGCCAACTGGTCCTCATCGGCATCGTCGAAGCAGTGCGCAACAAAGTCCTGCGGCGACACCGACCAAAGCATGCGATCCAGGTCCACCAAAACAGGTTTGGGTGCCAAGATCACCAGTTGGGCTCCCGCTCGCTGGACCTTGCGCGCAAAGCGGCACGCATAGGCCAGTTTGTCTGGCGCATTGAAGTGAAAGGCGATCTCTGTCATTGGCTCAGCTGGCTGCCGATGCACGCTTTACAGGCTTGGCGCGGGGTTTGGCTGCAGGTTTTGCGCCTTCTTGAGCCGCTACAGCGGCCTGCGTCAGCAGGTACTGAAACAACAAACCCACAGGACGCCCAGTAGATCCCTTGGCCGCCCCCCCCTTCCATGCGGTGCCCGCAATGTCCAGATGCGCCCAGGGGATGTCTCCTACAAATTTTTGCAAGAACTTGGCAGCCGTAATAGAGCCACCAGCCCGCCCAGCCACATTGCCCATGTCAGCAAAATTGCTCTTGAGTCCATCGGCATAGTCATCGTCCAGAGGCATGCGCCAGCACAGGTCCAGCGACGCGTCACCCGCCTGCTGCAAAGCCAGGGCCAGGTCATCGCGGTTGGAATACAGGCCACTGCGCACGCCCCCCAGGGCAATCACGCAGGCGCCAGTCAGGGTGGCAATGTCAATCAGCGCCGCTGGTTTGAAGCGCGCAGCGTACGTCAGCGCGTCACACAACACCAAGCGCCCTTCGGCGTCGGTGTTCAAGATCTCGATGGTCTGGCCGCTCATACTGGTCACCACATCGCCCGGTTTTACCGCACGGCCATCGGGCATGTTCTCGCACGCCGGGATCAAGCCCACCACATTCAATGCGGGCTGCAGCTCAGCCAGGGCCTTGAATACCCCCAGCACACTGGCAGCACCACACATATCGAACTTCATCTCGTCCATCTCGCCTGCAGGCTTGATGGAGATGCCGCCGGTGTCGAAGGTGATCCCTTTGCCCACCAGCACCACCGCAGGGGCATCCTTGGCTGCACCACGGTAGTGCAATTCAATGAACCGCAGGGGCTGCTCCGCCCCCTGGGCCACGGCCATGAAAGCGCCCATGCCCAGCTTTGCCACTTCGGCAGGGCCATGCACCTTGCATTGGACGCGAGGCTGCTTGGCCAGCGATTTGGCGGCCTCGGCCAACATCGTCGGCGTGGCATGGTTTGCGGGCCTGTTGCCCCATTCACGGGCAAACTCAACGCCGGCAACCAATGCCACTCCTTCATCAAACTCTGACCGGACCTTGGTGACATCAAAGACCCCCACCACGCAACGCACCAAGGCTCGCGCTTCTGCTTTGGACTTGGTGGTGGTGTAAACATAGCTGGCCTCAGCCACGGCCTGGACCAAGGAGCTGACAGCGGGGCCGGACAATGCAACGGAAGACACCACAGCCATGCGCTTGACCTGAGGCCCCTTGAGCAAGGAAGACAGCGACAGCACCGCTTGGCGGACAGCACGCGCAGACCCATCACCCGCGCCCAACAACACCACACGCCGGGCAACAGCTGCTGGCGCGTTGTAGCACTGCAGCACTTTGCCCAGCTTGGCACTGAAGTCACCTTGCTTAATGGCTTGCCCTGCCAAGGCCGACAACGGGTCCTTGCCAGCCTTGAACTCCTCAGTCACCAAAACAGCCAACAAGTCGCATTTTTCGCTTGCGGCGGCATCCAAATCCAGTTTCTTCAGATCAAAGTTCATAATCGGTGTTTTCCTTCGAGCCAATGTTATTCGATTCATCTATTCGCAAGGAGCTGGCGCGCAGCTTCGGCGCGACGCTGGTGGTGCTGGTCACCGTGGTCATGACCATGATGCTGATCCGCACCCTGGGACAAGCCTCACGGGGCAGCGTCAATCCCTCTGACGTCATGCTCGTGATGGGGTTTACCGTGCTCGGTCAACTGCCCATCATTCTCAGCCTGAGCCTGTTTGTTGCGGTGGTCAGCACACTCTCCAGAATGTACCGTGAGAGCGAGATGGTCATCTGGTTTGCCAGTGGCCGTGGGTTGGTCAGCCTTCTGCCACCTCTGCTGCGCTTTGCCTGGCCCGTCATGGCCGTCATCGCCGTGCTATCGCTGGCAGTCTGGCCCTGGTCCAACACCCAGATCCAGGAACTGAAAACCCGCTACGAACAACGCAGCGACATTGACCGCATTGCCCCCGGCGAATTCCAGGAGTCGGCCAACGGCAGCCGGGTGTTCTTCATTGACAAAGATGCACCCGACACCCAGGCTGGCAACAACATCTTCATCGCCACGTCGGTAGGCGACAAGGAATCCGTGACCAGCGCACACAGTGCACGCATGGAAATCAAGGGCGAGGACCGTATCGCCATCTTGATCAACGGCCAACGACTGGAATCCACCCGAGACAAGGCGGGCCTCAAAGTCAGCGAATTTGAAGAATATTCCACCCGCATTGGCTCTGCACCGCCGGGCGCTGTGGAGGAGTTCTCCGTCAAGACCCGCTCCACCCCCGCCTTGTTAGCCCAGCCGGTGCCCGCCAACTTGGCAGAACTGGGATGGCGCGCGGGCCTGGCGCTGGCCGCGCTCAATTTTGTGGTGCTTGGCCTGGCGCTGGCCAGCGCCAACCCCCGAGCCGCGCGCAGCACCAGCATGGTGCTGGCGCTCTTTGCTTTCATCATCTACTACAACCTCATGACATTGGGTCAAAGCTGGATTGGCTCCGGCCGCATGGGGCTGGTCGGGTTCATGGTGCTGCTGCACGGTGGCACGCTGGCCGTAGGCCTGCTGCTGCTGGCCATCCGGCACAACCAGTGGACGCCTAGCCGCCTGTGGGCACCAAGGAGCCCTGCGTGAACACCTTACGCCGCCTCATTCACCGCGAAGCTGTTTTTGCGGTCACCTTCGTGACCATTGGCTTTTTGGCGCTGTTCTTCTTCTTTGACCTGGTGGACGAGCTGCGCTGGATTGGGCGCACCGGGGAAAACGGCTACCAGCTGTCGCACGCCCTGCTGTTCGTGACGCTCAGCATCCCCAGCCATCTCTACGAGCTGCTGCCCATCACGGTGCTTATTGGCACCATCTTTGTGATGGCGCGCCTGGCGCAAAGCTCTGAGTTCACCATCATGCGCACCAGCGGCATGGGCCCTTGGCTGGCCCTGCGCACCCTGCTCACCTTGGGCGGTTTTTTTGTACTGGTCACCTTTGCTGTCGGCGACTACCTGGCACCACTGACCGACAAGGCCGCCCAACTGATCAAGGTACGCCACCTGGGCAAGCTCAGTGCAGGCGCCACAGGGGCCTGGCTCAAGGAGAAGCAGGACAACCACTCCTACGCCGTCAATGTGCGCGCCATTGGGCCAGACAGTGGCTTGGTCGATGTGCGGATCTTTGAGTTCGATGAACAAGGCCGCATTGCCTCACAAACCCACGCGGCTACCGGGCAGGTCAGCACCAGCCAGTCAGGCGCCTGGGACCTGAGCGATGTACAACGCAGCGTTTTCTTCCAACGCGGCGACACCGAAGCCCGTGTAGAACACCAGAAACTGCCCGAGTGGCAATGGAGCACCCATATCAGCGCAGACATGGTGGCCGCCTCGCTGCTCAAGCCAGACCGCATGGCCACGTTCGACCTGTTCCAGTACATCCGCCACCTCGACAGCAACGGACAATCGGCACAGCGGTACGAAATCGAGTTCTGGCGCAAAGTCTTCTATCCCCTCAGCTGCCTGGTCATGGTGGTGCTGGCCCTGCCCTTCGCCTATTTGCACTTCCGCTCAGGCGGTATTGCGGGCTATGTGTTTGGCGGGGTGATGGCCGGCATCAGCTTCTTCCTGCTCAACAACGTATTCGGCTACGCGGGCAACCTGCAAAACTGGTCGCCCTGGCTCACTGCGGCAGCGCCCGGCCTCATTTACTCATTGCTCTCTCTGGCCGCTTTTGGGTGGCTGGTGCTCAGGCGCTAACGCGGTTTATCTTTTCTGCTGCCATGACAAACTCCTCATCCGCCGTCGTGCTTTTCTCACACGGCTCTCGCGATCCTCTGTGGCGCGCCCCTCTGGAGGCCGTTGCCACCCACATCCAGGCCGAACAGCCCCACCGCCCTGTGGCGTGCGCCTACTTGGAGCTTTGCGAGCCCAACATCGCCCAGGTCGTGCAAACCCTGGTGGCCCAGGGTGCGGCGGCCATCACCGTCGTGCCCATGTTTTTAGGCACCGGCAAGCATGCCCGCGAGGACCTGCCTCTATTGGTAAGCGAGCTCCGCGCCCAACACCCCAGTATCACCTTTCATGTGCAACAAGCCATCGGGGAAGACGCCCGCATGACCGCTCTGATGGCACACATTGCCTGTGAAGCCCCGGCCACCTGAACAAGCAACCCAGCCCAACCGACCACTCCACGCGGGTTCTGCAAAGCAGCTGATACGGTGGCAGCACCTATTCTTTAGATGAATGCAGCATAATGATGAAAATCTTTAGTCTTCATCAGATATGAACCTGCACCAATTCCGCTTCGTTCAAGAGGCTGCACGCCGTAACCTCAATCTGACCGAAGCCGCCAAGGCCCTGCACACCTCCCAGCCCGGCGTCTCCAAGGCCATCATCGAGCTGGAAGAAGAGCTGGGCGTGGACATCTTTGCCCGCCACGGCAAACGGCTCAAGCGCATCACCGAACCCGGCCAGCATGTGCTCAAAAGCATCGAGGTCATCATGCGCGAGGTGGGCAACCTCAAGCGCATCGGCGAACAGTTCAGTGCCCAGGACAGCGGCACCCTCAGCATCGCCACCACCCACACCCAGGCCCGTTACGTGCTGCCCGTACCCGTGGCACGGCTGCGCGAGGCCTACCCCAAGGTCAACGTGAGCCTGCACCAGGCCACGCCCCACGAAGTGGCCCGCATGATCATCGACGAGGTGGCCGAGATCGGCATGGCCACCGAGTCGCTGGCCGACTACCCTGAACTGGTCACCCTGCCCTGCTACGAATGGCAACACGTGCTGGTGGTGCCCACGGACCACCCGCTGGCGCAAAAGGAGCGCATCGGCCTGGACGACCTGGCCCATGAAGCCCTGATCACCTACCACCCCTCCTTCACGGGCCGCGGCAAGATCGACCACGCCTTTGCGGCGCGCAAGCTCACGCCCCGCATCGTGCTCGAAGCCATCGACTCGGACGTGATCAAGACCTATGTGCGCCTGGGCCTGGGCATCGGCATCGTGGCCGAGATGGCCATGCGTGACGACCCGGTGGGCGACCTGGCCGTGCGGCCGGTGGGCCACCTGTTTGGCCAGAGCGTGGCACGCGTGGCCTTCAAGCGCGGAGCCTACCTGCGCAACTTTGTCTACAAATTTGCCGAGCTGCTCAGCGACCGCCTGAGCCGCGAGCTGATCGCCCGCGCGATGACGGGCCATGTCAACGACTACGAACTTTGAAACACCCCCTGAGCCGCTTTGCGTCTTCCCCCTTCAGGGGGACGCCGCCAGTGGCCTGGCAAAGCCAGCTCCACGGCGTCCGCTGGCTTGGCCTGCTCCGCGGCCTTCAGGTCGATAACCGCTGCGCCGATTTCCAATGATTGACACTACGCAATGAGCACCCCTTCATTCCCCAGCAAGCTGCCCCATGTCGGCACCACCATCTTCACGGTGATGTCGGCCCTGGCCACCGAGCACAAAGCCGTCAACCTGGGCCAGGGCTTTCCCGACTTTGAATGCGCACCCGAGCTGGTGAACGCCGTCACCGCAGCCATGCAGGCCGGGCACAACCAGTACCCGCCCATGCCCGGCATCCCCGCGCTGCGCGAGGCCGTGGCCCGCAAGATCGAGGCGCTGCACGGCCGTGCCTACAACCCCAATACCGAAATCACCATCACCGCTGGCGCCACGCAGGCCATCATCACCGCCATCCTGGCCATCGTGCACCCGGGTGATGAGGTGATCGTGCTCGACCCCTGCTACGACAGCTATGTGCCCAACATCGAGTTGGCGGGAGGCAAGGCGGTGCGCGTGCCGCTCACGCCCGGCACCTTCCGCCCTGACTTCGGCAAGATCGGCGCCGCCATCACACCGCGCACCCGCGCCATCCTCATCAACAGCCCGCACAACCCCAGCGCCACCATCTGGACGGCCGAGGAAATGCGCCAGCTCGAAGATTTGCTCGCCCCCACCGACATCCTGCTCATCAGCGACGAGGTGTACGAGCACATGGTGTTCGACGGCGCCGAGCACCAGAGCGCAGCGCGCTTTGCGGGCCTGGCGGCACGCGCCTTCATCGTGTCGAGCTTTGGCAAGACCTTCCACGTCACCGGCTGGAAGGTCGGCACCGTGGCGGCCCCCGCAGCGCTGACGGCCGAATTCCGCAAGGTGCACCAGTTCAACGTGTTCACAGTCAACACGCCCATGCAGCACGGGCTGGCCGCCTACCTGCAGGACCCCACGCCCTACCTGCAGCTGCCCGCGTTCTACCAGGCCAAGCGCGACCTCTTCCGCGAGGGCTTGGCAGGCTCACGCTTCAAGCTGCTGCCCAGCACAGGCAGCTACTTCCAGTGCGTGGATATTTCGGCGATCAGCGATCTGAACGAAGCCGACTTCTGCCAGTGGCTCACCCGCGAAGTGGGCGTAGCGGCGATTCCGCTGTCGGCGTTTTATGGCGATGGGTTTGACCAGCGCGTGGTCCGGTTCTGCTTTGCCAAGAAGGACGAGACGCTGCGCGCTGCGCTGGAACGATTGCGCAAGCTCTGAGGCCGTTGCCATGGCAGCACTGACCGGGTCTCTGCGGCCCATCGTCGCGCCCACGCCCACCAACCAGCTGCTACCGTTTGAGAAAGCACTGTTGATCGCTGCAGCGTCCGCACTGCAGCCGACCGAGGCCACGCTGTTGACCAAGCAGGTGGCCTGCATCAACAGCGTCCAGCGCCCATTGGACTGGAAGCGCATCGAGTTCCAGTGCAAACACTGGTTTCGGGTCCGCTGGCCTGCACCACTTCTCTTCGACCGCACGGAAAAGTTCCGTATCGCCACCATTGCCTGCCAGTTTGGAGCCAAAGACACACTGGTGGATGTATGGGCAACGGATGGCCATGTGTCCGCGCTGGAGTCCTCTTTGGGTCTCAGTGGTCTCTCCATCTCGGGGCCGCTGAACATCGTTGCGGTGCATCCCGCAACCTGAAGGACGCCGTGCCGCCCAATGGGGAGTAACTTTATAGAAAACTGGCCCTTGAGCCCGTCCATCAAGCGCAACAAGCTATAAATAAAGCAGCAAATTCAGCACATAGCAGTTCAAATTGCAGCACAACCCGGCGTGCTTCCAAGTGGCAGCACTGCGGTGAACACCACGCTCACCTCGTCTGCCGCGCCAGCCACACACCCGCAGCCGCCAACCCCATCCCGGCCAGCGCCCAGCCGCTGAGCGTTTCACCAAACATCGCCCAGGCGATCAGCGCCGTGGTGGGCGGGGTCAGGTAGAACAGGCTGGCCACGTTCACTGCGCCGCCCCGGCGGATTAGCAGGTTCAGGAGGCTCACGGCCCCCAGCGAGAGCACCAGCACGAGCCAGCCCAGCGCAAACACAAACTCGCCCGTCCACGATATGGCCATGGATTCGGTGGCGTAAGCGACCACGCCCATGGCGATAGCACAGGGCAGGTACTGGATGACCGAGCCCGTGCGCAAGTCGAACGAGGGGCAAAACCGTTTCTGGTACAGCGTGCCGGCCGTGATGCCCAGCAGCGCGACCACAGCGGGCAACAGCATGCCCAGCAGAGCGCCCGCGGGCACGGTAGCCACCTTGCCGGCCACCACCAGCGCCACGCCGGTAAAGCCCAGCGCCAAGCCCGCCCACTGGGCAGGCCGTACCTTCTCGTTCAGCAAAGCCCCGGCCACCAGGGCTGTCAGCAGCGGCTGCAACCCCACCACCAGCGCCGTGATACCCGATGGCAACCCGTGCCCGATGGCCATGAACACCCCGCCCAGGTACACGCCGTGCACCAGCAGGCCCGACACCCCGATGTGCAGCCAGGCCCAGCCCGACGGCGGCCAAGGTGCACGCGCTACCGCCACGACGGCCAGCATGAGCACGATGACAATGGCAAACCGCAGCGCCAGAAAGGTCAGTGGCTCCACATACGGCAGCCCCAGCTTGGCGCCGATGAAGCCCGTGCTCCAGAGCGCTACAAAAAGCAGAGGGACCAGCGAATCGATCGGACTGGAAGCGCTGGGACGGAGCGAAGTGGCCTGGGTCATGGGGGAAAGAAGCGAAAGGTCGGATGGGGATGATCGCAGCTTGCGAGCGCCTTGGCTCCGGGCTGGCGTGCAGGCACTGCGATGACCCTGCTCCCTTGCTGGAAAGCCTCAGCGGGTGTCCCCTGGAAGGCGCGCAGCAGCAGAGACACCCAACGCATGCGCCACGATCAGCCAGTCCGTGGACCGTACAAGAAAAATCCAAAAAAACAGCCTCTAGAGCTTGAAGATAAAGCGCCACAAGCTATCAATTAAATAGCAATTTACCACACACCTGTTTGATAGCCCGGCCCTCGTGCCCGCCATCTTGATGCGATCTTGATACTCCACCCCGCACTCTTGCGCCCATCTTGATGCGGGCATTCCTAGCATCGGTCCATGTCTCAAGGAGGACGCTATGGACTGGATATTTTTAGCGACGGCAGGCCTGCTCTGGCTGGCCGCCTGTGGCTTGGCCAAGGGTTGCGCACTGCTGCAACAGCAGGCGCAAGGGGGGCGGTCATGACCAGCGGCTGGATGATTCTGGCGGCCATGCTGGCTGCGGGCCTCTTGGTGTATCTGATCGCCGTGCTGCTGCGGCCGGAGGACTTTTCATGAGCACCGGTGCCTGGCTGCAACTGGCGGTGTTCATGGCACTGCTGCTGGCGCTGGCTTGGCCGCTGGCGCGCTATATCGACACCGTGATGGCGGGCCGCTTTGCCCTGGGGCGGCGGCTGGAAGGGCCGCTGTTCAAGCTGGCTGGCGTGCGGCCCGACGAAGAGACCGGCTGGCTGCGCTACGCACTGGGCCTGCTGGTGTTCAACGGCCTGGGCGTGCTGGCCGTGTATGCGCTGCAGCGCTGGCAGGCGGTGTTGCCGCTCAATCCGCAGGGCATGGCTGCCGTGTCGCCGGACTCGGCCTTCAACACCGCCATCAGCTTTGTCACCAACACCAACTGGCAAGGCTATGGCGGTGAAAGCACCATGAGCTACCTCACGCAGATGCTGGCGCTAACGGTGCAGAACTTTCTGTCTGCCGCCACCGGTCTTGTCGTCGTGGTGGCGCTGGTGCGTGGCTTTTCGAGGCATTCTGCGCAGAGTATCGGCAACGTGTGGGCTGACCTGACCCGCGCCACGCTGTGGGTGCTGCTGCCGCTGTCGCTGGTGCTGGCCGTGGTGTTTGCGGGCCAGGGCGTGATCCAGAACCTGTCGCCTTACACCGAAGTGCAGACGCTGGAGCCTGTGCACTACGACGCCCCCAAGCTCGATAGCGCAGGCCAGCCGGTGCTGGACGCCCAGGGTGCCCCTGTGACGGAACCGGCCACACAAACCACCCAGACGCTGGCCATGGGCCCCGTGGCCTCACAGCTGGCCATCAAGATGCTGGGCACCAACGGCGGCGGCTTCTTCAACGCCAACTCGGCCCACCCGTTCGAGAACCCATCGGCCGCCAGCAACCTGCTGCAGATGCTGGCGATCTTTCTGATCCCCACCGCGCTGTGCCTGGTGTTTGGCCGCATGGTTGGCGATGAGCGCCAGGGCTGGACGATTCTGGCCACGATGAGCCTGCTCTTTGTAGTGGCCGTAGTGGCGGCTACGGCCTTCGAGCAGCAGGGCAACCCGCTGCTGGCCTCACTGGGCGTGGACCAGGCCGCCAGCGTCCTGCAGGCGGGCGGCAACATGGAAGGCAAGGAAACGCGTTTCGGCATCGCCACCTCGGCCCTGTTCGCCGTCATCACCACGGCTGCCAGCTGCGGCGCGGTGATTGCCATGCACGACAGCTTTACACCCCTGGGCGGCATGGTGCCGATGGTGCTGATGCAGATGGGCGAGGTGGTGTTTGGCGGCGTGGGCTCGGGCCTGTACGGCATGCTGGTGTTCGCCATCATGGCCGTGTTCATTGCCGGGCTGATGATTGGCCGCACGCCCGAGTACCTGGGCAAGAAGATCGAGACGCACGAGATGAAGCTCGTCTCCATCGCCATCCTCGTCACGCCCCTGCTGGTGCTGCTGGGCACGGCCGTGGCGGTGATGAGCGAGGCGGGCCGCGCGGGCCTGGCCAACCCAGGCGCGCATGGGTTCAGCGAGGTTCTGTATGCGCTGTCTTCTGCCGCCAACAACAACGGCAGCGCCTTTGCGGGCCTGTCGGCCAACACCCCCTTCTACAACGTGCTGCTGGCCATGGCCATGTGGCTGGGGCGTTTTGGCGTGATCGTGCCGGTGCTGGCCATGGCCGGGTCCCTCGCCGCCAAGAAGCGCGCCACTGCCACCGACGGCACCTTGCCCACCCACGGCCCGCTGTTTGTGGCGCTGCTGGCGGGCGTGGTGCTGCTGGTGGGCTTGCTGAACTATGTGCCCGCCCTCGCGCTGGGCCCGGTGGTTGAGCACTTAGGCGTCATGGCTCGGGCATTCGTTGAGTAAATCACCCGAATATCGATGCCATGCGGCGTTGCAAATCCTCGCCATAGCGGTGCTATGGCTGTGGTTTGCGCCTTGCCTGACACCGATCTCGGTCGATTTATCGATCAACGAATACCCCATCCATGACGCCCGCTCCACCCCGTGAAAGAAATATCTGGGAGATTGTGATGACTCGCAAAACATTGACCCTGTTCGACCCCGCCCTGGTACGCCCTGCGCTGCTGGAGGCTTTCAAGAAGCTGGACCCGCGCGTGCAATGGCGCAACCCGGTGATGTTTGTGGTGTACGTAGGCAGCGCCTTCACCACCGCACTAGCGGCCAGCAAGCCCGAGGGCTTCACCGCAGCCGTGGCGCTGTGGCTGTGGTTCACGGTGCTGTTCGCCAACTTTGCCGAGGCCATGGCCGAAGGCCGCAGCAAGGCCCAGGCAGCCTCGCTGCGCGGCCTGAAAAAGCAGACCTGGGCCAAAAAGCTAGACGGCCAGTTTGACCGCACCACCCCACGCACCGAAATGACCTGGCTGCCGCTGGAGGCCGCCAACCTGCGCAAGGGCGACGTGGTGCTGGTGGAAGCCGGTGACATCATCCCTGCCGATGGCGAGGTGATCGACGGCGTCGCATCGGTGGACGAGAGCGCCATCACGGGCGAGTCCGCCCCCGTGATCCGCGAATCCGGCGGCGACTTCTCGGCCGTGACGGGCGGCACCCGCGTGCTGTCCGACTGGATCGTGGTGCGCGTGGCCGTAAACCCCGGTGAGACCTTTGTGGACCGCATGATCGCCATGGTCGAGAACGCCAAGCGCCACAAGACACCCAACGAGATCGCGCTGACCATCCTGCTGGTGGCGCTGACCATCGTCTTCCTGGGTGTGGTGGTCACGCTGCTGCCGTTCTCGCTGTTCAGCGTGCAGGCCAGCGGAGCGGGCGAGCCTGTGAGCCTGGTCGTGCTGGTGGCCCTGCTGGTGTGCCTGATTCCGACCACCATCGCGGGCCTGCTCAGCGCCATTGGTGTGGCGGGCATGAGCCGCATGATGCAGGCCAATGTGATCGCCACCTCGGGCCGCGCGGTGGAGGCTGCGGGCGATGTGGACGTGCTGCTGCTGGACAAGACCGGCACCATCACCCTGGGCAACCGGCAGGCCAGCCAGTTCGTGTCTGCCCCTGGCGTGACCGATGCCGCATTGGCCGACGCCGCCCAGCTTGCATCGCTGGCCGACGAAACCCCCGAAGGCCGCAGCATCGTGGTGCTGGCCAAGCAGAAGTTCAACTTGCGCGAGCGTGACCTTGCCAGTCTGCAGGCCGCGTTTGTACCCTTCACTGCGCAAACGCGCATGAGTGGCGTCGACTTGCCCGGCCCCCGCCTGCTGCGCAAGGGCGCGGCCGATGCCATCCGCAAGCATGTGGAGGCCCTGGGCGGGCGCTTCCCCACCGCCGTGCAGACGGCGGTGGACGATGTATCGCGCCGTGGCAGCACGCCGCTGGTGGTGGCCGATGGCGCCCATGTGCTGGGCGTGGTGGAGCTCAAAGACGTGGTCAAGGGCGGCATCAAGGAGCGCTTTGCCGAGCTGCGCCGCATGGGCATCAAGACCGTGATGGTGACGGGCGACAACCGCCTGACAGCCGCCGCGATTGCTGCCGAGGCGGGAGTGGACGACTTTCTGGCCGAGGCCACGCCCGAGGCCAAGCTGCAGCTCATCCGCAGCTACCAGGCCAATGGCCAACTGGTGGCCATGACGGGCGACGGCACCAACGACGCCCCCGCCCTGGCCCAGGCCGACGTGGCCGTGGCCATGAACACAGGCACCCAAGCCGCCAAGGAGGCGGGCAACATGGTGGACCTGGACAGCAACCCCACCAAGCTCATCGAGATCGTGGAGACCGGAAAGCAGATGCTGATGACGCGCGGCTCGCTCACCACCTTCAGCATTGCCAACGACATCGCCAAATACTTCGCCATCATCCCGGCGGCGTTTGTCACCACCTACCCGCAGCTGTCGGCGCTGAACTTCATGCACCTGGCCAGCCCCTCATCGGCCATTCTGTCCACCGTGGTGTTCAACGCGCTGATCATCATCTTTTTGATCCCGCTGGCCCTGAAGGGCGTGGCCTACCGCGCCGTGGGGGCCGCCGCGCTGCTGCGCCGCAACCTGGCCATCTACGGGCTGGGGGGCATGGTGGTGCCGTTCATTGGCATCAAGTTGATTGACATGGTGCTGGCTGCCGCAGGTCTGACCTGAGCTCTACCCATTCCTAAACACAGCCCCCGAATCACTGACAAGGAAAATCGTATGCCTATCCGTATCCCCCGCGACGACGTGCCCGCCAGCCCTGGCGGCCTGCTGCGCCCCGCCCTCACGCTGTTTGTTGTGCTGTCCATCGTCACCGGCCTGCTGTACCCGCTGGCCGTGACGGGCGTGGCACAAACGGCCTTCCCACACCAAGCCAATGGCAGCTTGATCACCCAGGGTGGCAAGACGGTGGGCTCCGAGCTGATCGGCCAGTCGTTCACCGAGCCCGGCCACTTCTGGGGCCGCCCGTCGGCCACAGCACCCATGCCCTACAACGCAGCGGCATCGGGTGGCTCCAACCTGGGCCCCACCAACCCGGCGCTGGCAGATGCCGTCAAGGCCCGCATCGAGGCCCTGCGCGCTGCCGACCCCGGCAACACCCAACCCGTGCCCGTGGACTTGGTCACCGCATCGGCCAGCGGGCTGGACCCGCAGATCAGCCCCGCCGCTGCCAACTACCAGGCAGCCCGCGTGGCAAAGGCCCGTGGCCTGCCACTGGCGCAGGTGCAAACCCTGGTGCAGCAGCACACCGAAGGCCCCTGGCTGGGCCTGTTGGGCGAGCCGCGTGTGAACGTGCTGGCCTTGAACCTGGCGCTCGATGCGCTACCAAAATAATAGCTGCTTGCGCTTGATGAATAAGCGCTAGAGGCCCATTTGACTCAAAATTGATGGATACACTGTAGCCATGCAGGATCGCCCCGACCCCGACGCGCTGCTGCAGCGCATCCAGCAAGAGCAGGCCCAGCAGCAGCGTGGGCGGCTCAAGGTGTTCTTTGGCGCCTGCGCGGGGGTGGGCAAGACCTTTGCCATGCTGTCTGCCGCGCGGGCAGCACAGGCACAGGGCCTGCCCGTCACCATTGGCGTGGTCGAGACGCATGGCCGCGCCGACACCGACGCACAGACGGCCCACCTGCCCCGCCTGCCACTGCGCGCCCTGACCTACAAAGACCGCACCCTGCCCGAATTTGACCTGGACGCCGCCCTGGCCTGGGGGGCCGCGAACCCCGAGGGCCTGGTGCTGCTCGATGAGCTGGCCCACAGCAACGCACCGGGCTCGCGCCACCCCAAGCGCTGGCAAGACGCCGAAGAACTGCTGGCCGCAGGCATCGACGTGTGGTCCACCATGAACGTGCAGCACCTGGAGAGCCTGAACGACATCGTGAGCGGCATCACCGGCATCCGCGTGTGGGAGACGGTGCCCGACCAGTTTTTTGACGCCGCCGACGAAGTGGTGGTGGTGGACCTGCCGCCCGACGAGCTGCTAGCGCGCCTGAAGGCTGGCAAGGTCTACCTGCCCCAGCAGGCCGAGCGCGCCGCCGCCAACTTCTTTCGCAAAGGCAACCTGCTGGCCCTGCGCGAGCTGGCCCTTCGCCGCACCGCCGACCGGGTGGACGACGAAATGCGCGCCTACCGCCGCGCCAGCACCACCACGCCTGCCGCCGTGTGGCCCAACCGCGAGGCCCTGCTGGCCTGCGTGGGCACCGGCGACAACGCCGAAAAAGTGGTGCGCAGCTGCGCCCGCCTGGCCGCCCAGCTCGACCTGCCCTGGCACGCCGTGCATGTGGAAACACCCGAACAGCAAGGCCAGTCGGCCACCCTGCACCCGCAGGTGGAGCGCACGCTGAAAATCGCGCAGCAACTGGGCGCCGCCGCCTGCGCCGTGCTGCCCGCCGCCCAGCCTGCACAGGCCCTGGTGCGCTATGCGCGCGAACACAACCTGGTGCGCGTGGTGATGGGCCGCAGCGCCCGCCGCTGGCCGTGGCAAGCCACGTTGGCCGAACAGATCGGCCAACGCGCCAGCGACCTGGACCTGCTGCAGGTGGGCACACTGCCCAGTCGATCCGACAACACAGACCGCAAAGCCACCCGCGCCCGCACCGCAGCCCCACGCACACCGTTCTGGCCCGGCTACATTGCTGCGGCGCTGGCCTGCTGCCTGGCCGCCGTCTTGGCCACGCCGCTGGCCAATGTGCTGGAGCTGACCAACATCGTCATGCTGTTTTTGCTGGTGGTGGTGGGCGTGGCGCTGCGCTTTGGGCGCGGCCCAGCCATCATGGCGGCGTTCCTGGGGGTGGGGTTCTTTGACTTTTTCTTTGTGCCGCCCCGCTTCAACTTTGCGGTGAGCGATGCGCAATACGTCGTCACCTTCGCCGTCATGTTGGTGGTGGCCCTGGTGGTGGGCCAGCTCACCGCCGGGCTCAAGGTGCAGGCCGAGGCCGCCACCGAGCGCGAACACCGCGTGCGCAGCCTGTACGACATGGCACGGGACCTGTCTGCCGCGCTGCTGCCCGAACAGGTGGCCGAGATCGGGGCCCGTTTCATCACGGGCGAATTCAGTGCGGGCAGCACGCTGGTGGTTGCCGACGACGATAACCGCCTGCAGGTGCTGCCCGGAGGCACCGCCCCCGTGGACATGGCCGTGGCGCAATGGGCATTTGAGCGCGGCGAGCCCGCAGGCCGGGGCACGGACACCTTGCACTCCAGCCCCACGCTGGTGCTGCCCCTGAAGGCGCCCATGCGCATCCGTGGTGTGCTGGTGGTGGCCATGCCACACGACCAAGTGCCGGGCGTCGAGCCACGGCGCCTGCTGCAAACCTGCGCTTCGCTGCTCGCCATTTCGCTGGAGCGCATCCACTACATCGATGTGGCACAAAAGAGCACCGTGCAGATCGAGTCCGAGCGGCTGCGCAATTCGCTGCTCTCGGCCATCTCGCACGACCTGCGCACGCCGCTGGCCTCACTGGTGGGCCTGGCCGAATCGCTGGCCATGGTGCAGCCGCCCCTGCCCGCCCATCAACAAGAGCTGACCGGCGCCATCCAGCAATCCGCCCAGCGCATGAGCGCGCTGGTCAACAACCTGCTGGACATGGCCCGGCTGGAGGCCGGGGCCGTGCAGCTCAACCAAGCCTGGCAGCCGCTGGAAGAAGTGGTGGGCAGCGCCCTGGCTGCCAGCGCCCCCGCCATCGCAGCGCACCGCATCGAAGTGAACCTGCCGGGCGACCTGCCCCTGCTGCAGATCGACGCCGTGCTGATGGAGCGCGTGCTGGTCAACCTGCTGGAAAACGCCGCCAAGTACACCCCCGCAGACACCACCATCCACATCAGGGCGCAGGCCCAAAGCGATGCGGTGGCATTGACCATCACCGACGAAGGCCCGGGCCTGCCCAAAGGACGCGAAGAGCTGCTGTTTGAAAAGTTTGAGCGCGGCGCCCGCGAAAGCGCCATGCCCGGTGTGGGCCTGGGGCTTGCCATCTGCCGCGCCATCGTGCAGGCGCATGGCGGCAGCATCCGGGGCGATACCATCCTCAACGCCCAGGGTCAGCCAGCCGGAGCGCGCTTTACGCTGCTGCTGCCACGCGGCACACCGCCCACCGACCTGGGCGATGATGCCGACGCCTGATTCCGTTTCCAAATCATTCGTGTCTAGGCGTGAAGCTGCAGACAGTGCTGTAGCACGGCAAGGCGAAGCAACAACGACACGGATGATGTGGAAACGGAATGACAACCTAGCATTCATGCCATGACCGATCTGCCCACCCACATCCTCATCGTCGAAGACGAAGCCGATATCCGCCGCTTTGTGCGCCTGACGCTGGAGAGTGAAGGTCACACCGTGCACGAAGCCGCCACCCTGCAGCGCGGCCTGATCGAGGCGGGCACGCGCCGCCCCGACTTGGTGGTGCTGGACCTGGGCCTGCCCGATGGCGACGGCGCGGACCTGATCCGCGACCTGCGCACCTGGTCGGCCATGCCCATCATCGTGCTCTCGGCCCGCAGCGCCGAGGCCAGCAAGATCGCCGCGCTGGATGCCGGGGCCGACGACTACCTGGTCAAGCCCTTTGGCTCCGGCGAGCTGATGGCCCGCGTGCGCGCCCAGTTGCGGCGCAGCCAGCGCGCATCCGGCGCCGAGACCACACCCGTCATCCAGTTCGGCCCCATCACCGTGGACCTGGCCCGCCGCACGGTGGAGCGCCGCACGGGGGGCGATGGCAAAAGCAGCGAGGCCCTGCACCTCACGCCCATCGAATACAAGCTGCTCACGCACCTCGCATCCCAGCCCGACCGCGTCATTACCCACGCCCAGCTGCTCAAAGCCGTGTGGGGCCCAGGCCACGCAGAAGACACGCACTACGTGCGCGTGCACATGGCCAACCTGCGCAAGAAGGTGGAGAACAACGCCTCGATGCCCCGACATTTGCGGACCGAGGCGGGCATCGGGTACCGCTTCGTACCCTGAAGCCCGCGGAAAATTTCGACAGCCACCGAAATCCGCCAAATCCGCACAACTTTACAAATCTGTCACCCAGTTTTGCCATGTGGCCCCTGGGGCTAAGGCAGATGTCGACGTCGAAGGCACGCACGGGAAGCATCGAATACCAGCGCGGACAGCGGTGTGGACGTGGACTCCCGACAGCAGAGCCATCACCACCGCAAATGGCACGGAAACTGCAGCGGTACAGCGCTCACGGAGTCAGCACAGCACGCACTGAGCTTCAGGGCAAATATTCAACACCTACTGCCTTTCGAGTATGAAATAAGGCTTTTGAAAAGCGCTTTTTCATATTTTTACGGGTGATCGTTTAATTTCTAAAAATATCATCTACGTTGATACCATGTCAGTATTCAATTGGGCAAGAGGGGCAACCGGTTTCCGCAGAAGATTTTCCAACCTCGTCAAGCGAACTTTCTTCAAGTATGTGCCACGAAGCACCCGACTAACGCTCTACCGCAGTCTTTTCAAATGCGACCAATCTCTCCCAGATAATTTGACATTCAAGATAGCAGACACCCAGGAAGAACTCGAGGCGTGTCTCACCCTGTTGCACGACGCATATGTGAGCAGTGGCTTTATGAAGCCAGACCCGTCTGGTATGCGCGTCACCGTTTTTCATGCCCTACCAACCACGACAACGTTGTGCGCAAAGGTGGGAGACCGCGTAGTAGGCACCGTCTCTCTCATTCGCGAAGGTCCGTTTGGTTTCCCGCTACAAAAAATATTCAACTTGCAGAGTTTGCGTGAGAAGGGTGGTGCCATTGCTGAAGTTTCTGCTCTGGCGGTGGAAAGCAGCTATCGCAGGCAAGGCGGCTACATCCTCTTTCCGCTAATGAAGTTTATGTATGAATATGCGGTGACGTTTTTTGATGTCCGTCACTTGGTCATAGCGGTCAATCCACGCCACATCGAGATGTACGAAGCGTTGTTGCTTTTCAAGCGTTTGCAGATGCGCCCCGTCGAAAGCTACGATTTCGTCAACGGTGCGCCGGCTGTAGGCGCCACGCTCGACTTAGTGGAAGCGCCGAAAATCTACAAGCGCATGTATGGCCACCGTTCTCCCGATAAAAACCTTTATCACTATTTTAAAAAGCTAAAGCTGCAAAACATTAAAATACCAGCACGACGGTTTTTCACAACCAACGATCCAGTGATGACACCAGAACTACTGGATCACTTCTTTAACAAAAAAACAGAATGTTTTTCCTCACTGGAGGATCATGAGCGGGCACGGCTGCACATGATTTATGATCTGCCAAAATATCACCAAGTGCTTCCCAAATTTTCGGGAGACCCCATTGAATTGCGCAGACAACATCATTCACGATTCTCTTATAAGTGCCCTGGAATTTTCATATTCTCCACCGATGATGGAAAAATCACGCAAGTAGTCCTTGAGGTGATAAATATAACAAAAAGAGGTTTCGTAGCCAGCATCCCCCCCTCATCGGACTTTCGCCTTAATCAAAAAGGGAGAGTCGAGATCCAGCTGGGGCCCAATGAAATCTCCAGATCGTCCTCATGCGCTACAAGCGATTTAGAGCATGGTCTGTACGCATTTCGCCTAGAAACACCGGATACCATTTGGCGCAAATTTTCTGCTGGGCTTTCAAAAGGAAGCATCAAGATCGACCTCGACAATGCAACACAGTTTCTTGAAACTACAGGGAGTCGTTTTGACACTCGAAGTGTGGAATGGTGAATTTCACAAAAAATAATATTTCGTTCACAATAATATTGACACCATGAGCTCTATTTTCATTAATGCCGGTCCGTATATCGAAATCCTATCTGCAGACGAAGCCCAAAGACTCTACGGTACAGATACGGGTGCAGCAGATCGGCGCCTTGCGGGCGCGCTCATTGTGAAAAACAGTGCTGCCATCGCAAAAATATTAGAGATAGCGAATACAACAAACACCGCCCTCTGGCCTATTTCAGGGGGACGTAATTTTGGCTACGGCACCTCACTCCCTGTGCAGCAAGATTCCTTTATTGTTGACCTCACTCAATTAAAGGGAATCAAGCTGGATATAGACACTTGTACGGCGGAAATTGAACCCGGAGTGACACAGGGCGATCTGTACAAAGCCTTCAAGGAAGCCGCAGTTTCTTGGATGGTTCCGACCACTGGTGCGGGGCCCAACGGAAGTATTTTGGGAAACGCGCTGGACGGCGGTTATGGCATGAACCCAATTTGCGACCACTTTGATGGAATCACCCAGGTTTCCGGACATTGGGCGAATGGGACACCATTTCAGCATCCATTGGCTGAACTGGATTGCACTGAAGTTGCACGTGGCTGGAAGCAGGGAATAGGTCCCAATTGGCTGGGCTTACTGCACCAAGCAAGTTTTGGCATCGTAACAAAGGCCACCATCCAACTCCTCCCGCTTGCTGAAGCGTCACGAATTATTGTTTTCGAGTTCAACTCAGACGAGCAATTCAAGGCCGCCATTCCCAAAATTCGGAATTTAAGCCGAAATATGCCTGGCCTGCGCTCACTCATCTGCAACTCCCGTATCCGAGCTATCGCGACACAGGCCCCTGGTCGATTACACCCTTTTGTAGCATTACCCCCCAAGGAGCGAGCGGAGAAAATGGAGGAAGCAGGTAAGATAGAAGGCTTGCCTCCTTGGTTGGCGCTGGGATTTCTCTATGGAACCACCCACGCCGTATCAGGGGCATTAAAAGATGTACGGCAACACTTATCCGGCGTCAAGATTCGCTCTTTTTCTCCACAACAAGTCACCTTTCTGGAACGGTTAGCCAGAATCGTCCCGCTAAAAAAATCACTAATCCGCAAATTGGCATCATTACGCGATGCCGTAGACTTACTACAAGGCAGACCTAATCCAAAATTTTTGGCGCTAGCATACGCTTTAAGCTCTGCAGACAGCATCACCGAGATGACTGATAAAAGTCACCCTGCCAAAGACGACTGCGGAGTACTGTGGTATGCACCAATAATTCCAGCAAAATCGGAATCTATCACCCATTTTTTGCAGAAGGACGTCACGGAAATACTTTATAGCTATGGCTTTGATTCCCTCCTGGCAGTTTCACTCCGCAACGCTAATATTTTCACATCCACTATTCCTATACTATTTAATAAGCAAGATGCTGAGGCCGCTAATCGCGCTAAGGCGTGCTATCGCTCCTTGGTGGAAGCCGGTCTGCAGCGGGGCTACCCTCCTTACCGGTTGGGCATAGATTACATGGATTTACTTCATACGCCATCCAACAACTCAGAAAACAGCACCACACAACAATTAAGAAAAACTTTTGACCCTAACAAAATACTTGCGCCCGGAAGATATCTGAAATAACAATAAATTCCAAAAATATGTAAAATAATTTTTATCGCAATTTGTAAAATCAAATTACAAATCCAATAAAAATATATTTTCACCACCCACAGAATAGAAAAAGAATATTCACATGGATGCAACCGATCAACCCATAAATCAGCGATTCGTGCAGCGGCTGGTGGACGATCTGCGCACGCCGAAAGCCAGCATTTTTTTCGGGGATCTGATCGCCAGCGCTGGGCTGGGGTGGCTACTTTTCGCCAATGCGCTGGGCCCATGGAATGGGTTCTTTCGAGGCATGAGCTTTGTCGTTGCGGCATTCCTGCTCTACCGAGCCTTGGCCTTCATCCACGAATTGTTCCATCAGCAGTCCATGGCGAAATTTAGGTTCGTGTGGCATGTCCTTGCCGGTGTTCCCCTGCTGATCCCTTTTTTGCTGTATTTGCCCATTCACCAGAATCACCACAGCAGCAAAGCATATGGAACCAAAGAGGACGGCGAGTATGAGCACTTCAAAGGGCGGGCACGGCTTGCAATTGCCAAGCTGTTTGCGCTGAATTTGGCACTGCCTTTGGCACTGTGGGTCCGCTTTGCTTTACTGACGCCTTTGGCCGTGTTGCACTCGCCCATTCGTACGCAGATGATCCCCGAGTTCGTTCACTTGGCCTTGCGCCTGCCCTTCCGCGCCGCCGACATCAAGGAAAGTTCGCGGGCCGAGGCGTTTGCTATCGAATGGATGTGTGCCGTTTTCAGCTGGGGCTTGGTTTGTCTGTGTGTTCTGGGTTACGGCGAGGTGGTATTGCTTTGGGCGGCCCTGGTCATACTGATTGCGACGCTGAACACCATCCGCACATTGGGAGCGACCCATCTCTACGTTGAGGGAGCGGAAGGACGGAATGCACGCGAACAGATGCTGGACTCGACCAACCTAGACTCTCGCAGTCCCCTCGCTTTGCTGCTGTGTCCCGTGGGGCTGCGCTTTCATGCGTTGCACCATATCGCGCCTTACCTGCCCTACCATGCGCTGCCTGAAGCGCACCACCGTTTGATGCAGGCGCTACCACAAGGCTCCGAGTACCATCAATTGACCGTACCGTCATTCAGCCAAGGCCTGCAACGGCTGTGGCGCGCTACGTCAGAACGAAGCTAGCTCACCCTGGCCGTGCATGTGACCCTGCGGTACAGATTGGTTGACGAGCAACCGTCTGTGCGGGTCCAGCCCCACCAACGATGTCAGGCCATGGCAGCCGAACGGGCAACCACGGTTTACAGCAGCACGATGTCGTACTGCTCCTGCCCCATCGCACTCTCCGCCTGCAGTGAGATAGGCTTGCCGATGAAGTCCGACAGGCCCGCCAGATGCTGGCTCTCCTCGTCCAGAAACAGCTCCACCACCCGGGCTGATGCCACCACGCGGAATTCGCGCGGGTTGAACTGGCGGGCCTCGCGCAGGATCTCGCGCAGGATGTCGTAGCACACGCTGCGCGCGGTCTTCACACTGCCCTTGCCCTGGCACACCTCGCAGGACTCGCACAGCATGTGGGCCAGCGATTCGCGCGTGCGCTTGCGCGTCATCTCTACCAGGCCCAGTTGCGAGAAGCCACTCGAAGACATGGTCTTGACCCGGTCGCGCGCCAGTTGCTTCTTAAACTCCAACAGCACCGCCTGCTGGTGGTCCTCGCGGGCCATGTCGATGAAGTCCACGATGATGATGCCGCCCAGGTTGCGCAGGCGCAGTTGGCGGGCAATGGCCTGGGCGGCTTCCAGGTTGGTCTTGAAGATGGTGTCGTCAAAGTTACGCGCACCCACATAGCCGCCGGTGTTCACATCCACCGTGGTCAGCGCCTCGGTCTGGTCCACGATGAGGTAGCCGCCGGATTTCAGCTCCACCCGGCGGCCCAGCGCCTTGGCCACTTCTTCGTCGATGGAGTACAGGTCAAAAATCGGCCGCTCGCCACGGTAGTGCTGCAGCTTGCCAGCGGCGGCAGGCATGAATTCCTGGCCAAAGGCGCGCAAGCGGTGGAATTGCTCCATCGAATCGAGCCGGATGGCCTGCGTGTGGTCTCCCACCAAGTCGCGCAACACGCGCTGGAGTAAATCCAGATCCTGGTGCAGCAGCGAGCCCGCAGGAAGCTTGAGCGAGGCGTCCTTGGTGCGCGCCCAGGTCTTGCGCAGGTAAGCAATGTCTTCGGCCAGTTCGGCGTCGGACGAGTCTTCGCCATTGGTGCGCAGAATGAAGCCGCCGCCACCGCCTGAGGACTTATCGCCCACCAGCGCCTGCAGCCGCGTGCGCAGCGCATCGCGCTCGGCAGGCGGGATCTTTTGCGAGACGCCCACATGGTCATCCTGCGGCAAGAACACCAGCAGGCGGCCTGCGATGCTGATCTGTGTGGACAGCCGCGCGCCCTTGGTGCCAATGGGGTCCTTGATGACCTGCACCATGAGCGACTGGCCCTCGAACACCTGCTTTTCGATCGGTACCTGCGGCTCCGTCTTGCGGGCGACGGAGGGCGGCTCGCCATCGGGCTGGCGGTGCCACACATCGGCCACGTGCAAAAAGGCTGCGCGTTCCAGCCCAATGTCGATGAAGGCGGACTGCATACCCGGCAACACGCGCGAGACCTTGCCGAGGTAGACGTTGCCCACCAGGCCGCGCTCAAGCGTGCGCTCGATGTGCAGCTCTTGCACGGCGCCGTGCTCCACCACGGCTACGCGGGTTTCCTGGGGCGACCAGTTGATCAGAATGTCTTGTTGGATGGCGGCAGGCATGGTGTGGACCAGAGGGACTTAGACAACAAAACCGAGGGTGCGCAACAGCTGTGCGGTCTCAAACATAGGCAATCCCATGATGCCTGAATAGCTGCCGCGCAGCACGGGGATGAATGCCGCAGCAGCGCCTTGGATGCCATAGGCACCAGCTTTGCCCAGAGGCTCGCCCGTGGCCACATAGGCGGCGATTTGCGCCGAGGTCAGCGGTGCAAAGGTCACCTCAGACACCGACAAAGCCTGCAACCGATGCGCCGCTGCGCCCGCCCCCGACTGCACTGCCACTGCAGTAAGCACTCGGTGCGTTTGCCCCCCCAATTCCGCCAGCATGCGCTGCGCATGGGGTGCGTCGTCGGGTTTGCCGTAAATGGTGGCGCCCAGCGCCACGGTGGTGTCAGAGCACAAAATGGGGGCCGGGGGCAGCCCGCGACGAGCGCACCGGGCCACCGCAGCATCGAGCTTGAGGCCGGTGACGCGGATCACGTAGTCGTCCGGGCTTTCGCCAGGCAACACGGCTTCGATGCCCTCGGCGTCTTCGGCCACGTCGCCCTGAACGTTGGGCAACAGCAGCTCATGGCGCACGCCCAGCTGCTCCAGCAACTGGCGGCGGCGGGGGCTTTGGGAGGCAAGGTAGATGAAGTCAGGCATGAACAGATTTCCAAGCAAAAATCAGCTGAGGGAGTCTCTGCTCGAATCGAGCGATCAGTGTGCGCTGCGGATCGGGATGGGCTGCTAGGCGCAAGTACTCGCAATAGCTGTAGCTATTGCGAGTACTTGCAACAACGCAGACCGCCCGAGACCGCAGATGCACACGACGCGGTGATACGTGCAGAGACTCCCTAACGCTTATTCATCAAGCGCTGGCAGCTATCAAAAAAGAAGCAAATCTCAAGCCAATCCAGCGCACAGCGAACTCACTCGCGGTGGTAGGGATGCCCAGCGTTCACCGACCAGGCCCGGTACAGCTGCTCGATCAGCAGCACGCGCACCATGGCGTGGGGCAGCGTCAGGTCTGACAGGCGGATGCGTTCGTGCGCCGCCTGGCGAAAGGCGGGGTCCAGCCCGTCAGGCCCGCCAATGACCAGGGCCACATCATCCCCCCCCAACTGCCAGCCCTTGAGGCGATCGGCCAGGGCCTTGGTGGTGAGGTTGGTGCCACGCTCGTCCAGCGCCACCACGCGGGTGCCCCGTGGAATGGCGGCTTCGATGCGCTCACGCTCGGCGGCGTACAGCGTCTCCAGCGTCTTGGAGCCGCGCGGCTCGGTTTTGACGGCCTTGAGTTCGACCTTGAGCTCAGGCGGGAAGCGTTTGGCGTAGTCGTCGTAAGCGGTTTGTGCCCAATCGGGCACCCGCTGCCCCACTGCAACAATCAGCAGCTTCATGGATCAACCTGGGTGCGTGAGAAAGATGGCTACTGGCACGCCCGCGCCCAGACCCGCCGGGCGCGCAGCGTGCAGACCGGTCAGCCCTTGCGGGCCGGGGCCTTTTTGGCGGCAGGCTTTGCAGCGGGCTTGGCTGCAGCTTTCGGAGCGGCCTTGGCTGCGGTTTTTGCTGCAGGCTTGGCCGCTGCGCGTGCAGGGGCCTTGGCGGCTGGCGACTTCTTGGCCGCTGGCTTCTTGGCGCCACCAGGTTTGACCACCACGGTCTTGACCGGTGCCTTGGTGGCTGCGGGCTTTTTGGCGGCCACGGTGCCTGCTGCCTTGCTGGCAGGTTTGGCGGCTGTGGTCTTGGCCGTAGTCTTGGCTGTGGGCTTGGCGGCAGCGGTTTTGGCCGGTGTGACTTTTGCCGCGGTTTTAGCGGCCGTCTTCGCCACAGCCTTCACGGTGGCCTTGCCAGAGCGGGCGGGCGCCGCAGGCGCAGCCGCCGCCTTTTTGGCCGGGGCCTTCTTGGCTGCAGTCTTCGCATCCGACTTGGCTGCCTTTTGGGCCGACTTCTTGTCGGCCAAATCGGCGGCTGCCGTGGAAGACGGCTTGGCCGCTCCCAACTTCAGGCGCACGGGCACTTCGCCCCACAGTTCTTCCAGTCGGTAGTACTGGCGGATGGCGGGCTGCATGATGTGCGCCACGGCCGAGCCGCAGTCCACGATGATCCATTCACCGTTGTCTTCACCCTCGATGCGTGGCTTGGAAAAACCGGCGTCTTTCACGGCGTCGCGCACGCTGGCGGCCAGCGCTTTGGTCTGCCGGTTGGAGGTGCCCGATGCCACGATCACCCGCTCAAACAGCGGCGACAGGTGCTCGGTGTTGAACACCTGGATGTCTTGCGCCTTGACGTCTTCCAGGCCATCAACGATGGCACGCTGAAGTTTGGTCACGTCTTTTTTGGCAGCGGTTTCCGATTTGGTGGAGGTGGTCATCAGGCAGAGAAGTAGAAAGGAATGGAATCAATATAGCGCGCAACGCAGCGCACAGCCAGAGGGGCTACGCCTTGGGTGTTGCGCACGGGCGCAGAGGCGTTTATCGGTGTTTTTGGCCTCTTGCGCTTATAGATCAAGCGCTGCCAGCTATTGAAATTATAGCTTTTGGGCCGCACAGAGGTGCGAGGCCTGTGATACCCAGGGCACAGCACCGTGCAACCTGTCGATCAAAGCCAGTCGCGCCGCACCAAAAACTGTTGCATCAAGGCCGCTTCGGGCGAGCCCGGCTCGGCCTGGCGCTGGTACGACCAGGCCACCAGCGGCGGCATGGACAGCAGGATGGATTCGGTGCGGCCACCCGACTGCAGGCCAAAGTGCGTGCCCCGGTCCCACACCAGGTTGAACTCGACGTAACGGCCCCGGCGGTAGAGCTGGAAGTCGCGCTCGCGCTCGCCATAGGGCATGCCCTGGCGCTTCTCAACGATGGGCAGGTAGGCCTTGAGAAAGGCATCGCCCACCGACTGCGTCATGGCCAGGCTTTGCTCGAAGCCCAGCTCGGAAAAGTCGTCATAGAACACGCCGCCCACACCGCGCTGCTCGCTGCGGTGCTTGAGGAAGAAGTATTCGTCACACCACTGTTTGAAGCGCGGGTACTTGTCGTCACCAAACGGTGCCAAGGCATTGCGGCAGGTGCGGTGAAAGTGCACGGCGTCTTCCTCAAAACCGTAGTAGGGCGTGAGGTCCATACCACCGCCAAACCAGCAGGTCGGCGCCTGGCCGGGGTGACCGGCCGCAATCATGCGCACGTTCATGTGCACCGTGGGCACATAGGGGTTGCGAGGGTGAAAGACCAGTGACACGCCCATGGCCTCGAACGGCGCACCCGCCAGCTCGGGCCGGTGCTGTGTGGCCGAGGGCGGCAGTTGCGGGCCACGCACATGGCTGAAGCCACAGCCCGCACGCTCGAACACCCGGCCACCTTCCATGATCTTGGTGACGCCATCGCCCTGCAGCGGCTCGCCCGGCGGTTTGCTCCAAGCATCGGCCAAAAAGCGGGCACAGCCCTCGCCCTCCACAGCCTCCAGCGCATCGGTGATGCGCGCTTGCAGGCCCAGCAAGTAACTGCGCACGGTCGCCACGGTGGTGGCAGGGTTCAATCCGGGTTGTTGCATTTTGGTGGTCCATTGCGCGGGGGGCTAGGCACCCCCGCAAACTGGCGCGGCACAGGCCAGCGACGCAGCGCAAAAACAGCTCTGCCGCCACGGCCCCCCTTGAGCGGGGGACGCCGTAGCGGCAAAAGAGGCATCACTTCACAGCGCGGTAGCCAATGTCGGTGCGGTACTGCGCGCCGTCGAACTGGATGTTCTTGGCCACTTCGTACACCTTTTGCTGCGCTTGCTTCACCGTATCGGCCAACGCCGTCACGCACAGTACGCGGCCGCCAGACACCTTCAACTGGCCATCTTCCAATGTGGAGCCCGCGTGGAACACCACGGCATGGTCCAAAGCCGTGTCCGACTCGTTGAACAGCGGCACGCCGGTGATCACATCGCCCTTGCGTGGGCTGTCTGGGTAGCCGTGTGCAGCCATCACCACGCCCAAGGCGGTGCGGCGGTCCCACTGCAGCTCAAGCTGGTCGAGCTTGCCATCGGCGGCGGCGGCCATCACATCGCTGAAGTCGCTTTTCAGGCGCATCAAGATGGGCTGGGTCTCTGGGTCACCCATGCGGCAGTTGAACTCGAGCGTCTTGGGCTGGCCCTTGGCGTCAATCATCAAACCGGCGTACAAGAAGCCGGTATAGGGAATGCCGTCTTTTTCCATGCCACGGATGGTGGGCAGGATGATTTCGCGCATGGCGCGGGCATGCACATCGGCCGTGACCACAGGCGCGGGCGAATACGCGCCCATGCCGCCCGTGTTGGGGCCTTCGTCGCCGTCCTTGAGGCGCTTGTGGTCCTGGCTGGTGGCCAGAGCCACCACGTTCTTGCCGTCGCACAGGACGATGAAGGAAGCTTCTTCGCCCTCCAAAAACGCCTCGATCACCACGCGGGCTCCGCCCTCGTTGTGAGCCACGCCGTACTTGTTGTCCACCAGCATGAAGTCCACGGCGTCGTGGGCTTCTTGCAGCGTCATGGCCACCACCACGCCCTTGCCAGCGGCCAGGCCATCGGCCTTGATGACGATGGGGGCGCCCAGGCGGTCCACAAAGGCGTGGGCTTCGGCCGGATCGGTGAAGGTGTCGTAATCGGCCGTAGGAATGCCATGGCGGCGCATGAACGCCTTGGAAAAAGCCTTGGAGCTTTCCAGCTGCGCAGCCGCCTTGGTGGGGCCAAAAATACGCATGCCGTTGGCGCGGAACTCGTCCACCACACCCGCTGCCAGCGGTGCCTCGGGTCCCACCACCGTCAGGGCAATCTTTTCGGCCTGGGCCCACTGGCGCAGCTCGCGCACATCGGTCAGGGCCACGTTTTCGAGCTTGGGGTTCAAAGCCGTGCCGCCATTGCCTGGGGCCACGTACACCTTCGTCACCTTGGGCGACTGGCTCAGTTTCCAAGCCATTGCGTGTTCACGGCCGCCGCCACCAATCACAAGTACTTTCATAGGAACCTTTGGTGAACCCCTGCTGGCACTGCGCGACAGCTGAGAGGCTCGTAAAAAATTAATGCTTCGGCCAATCGCGCCTCGCGCTATGCACAAAACCGGCGAAACTGGCGCGCCCCTGGCCAGTGCCACCGCGCAAGGGCCGCCCCGCCGCGCCGGTGGCGTCCCCCTCCCGCGCAGCGAGAGAGGGGGAAGGCGCGACGCGCCTCAGGGGGAGCTTCACAAAGCAGCGTTGTGATACACCTCTTGCGTGTCGTCCAGGTCTTCCAGCACGTCCAGCAGCTTCTGCATCTTGGCGGCATCGTCGCCCGTCAACTCAATCGTGTTCTCGGGCCGCATGGTCACGCTGGCCACCTCGGGCGTCAGGCCTGCGGCCTCCAGGGCATTCTTCACCGCTTCGAAGTCGGCCGGGGCCGTCAGCACCTCTACCGCGCCATCGTCGTCGGTCACCACATCTTCAGCACCCGCTTCCAAAGCCACTTCCATCACCTTGTCTTCGCTGGTGCCGGGGGCAAAAATCAGCTGGCCACAGTGCTTAAACTGGAACACCACCGAACCTTCCGTGCCCATGTTGCCCCCGTGCTTGCTGAACGCGTGGCGCACTTCGGCCACGGTACGCACGCGGTTGTCGGTCATGGTGTCGATCATGATGGCCGCGCCACCAATGCCATAGCCTTCGTAGCGGATTTCTTCGTAGGTCAGGCCTTCGGCGTTGCCTGTGGCCTTGTCGATGTTGTATTTGATACGGTCGGCGGGCATGTTGGCCGCTTTGGCCTTGTCCACCGCCAGTCGCAGGCGGGGGTTGGCAGACAGATCGCCGCCACCGGCGCGGGCTGCCACAGTGATTTCACGAATGATGCGGGTCCAGATCTTGCCGCGTTTTTCATCCTGACGCCCCTTGCGGTGCTGGATATTCGCCCATTTACTGTGTCCTGCCACGAGAAGTCCTTTTGTATTGATTTAATCTAGCCTGCTGATTTTACTTTTTGCCAGACACCCCAAGGAATCCCCAAATGGCCGACCCCATGTTGATCGCCAAGCACGCTGCCACCGAATGCCACCTGCTGCCAAGCCTGGCCAACCGCCACGGGCTCATCACTGGCGCCACCGGCACCGGCAAGACGGTGACCCTGCAAACCCTGGCCGAGAATTTTTCGCGCATCGGCGTGCCGGTCTTCATGGCCGACGTGAAAGGTGACCTCACCGGTGCCAGCCAGCCCGGCAAGATCGGCGACAAGCTGGCAGGGGTGCTCAAAGAGCGCGGGCTGGACTTACCAGCGCCCCAGGCCTGCCCCACCACGCTGTGGGATGTGTTTGGCGAACAAGGCCACCCGGTGCGCGCCACCATCTCCGACATGGGTCCGCTGCTGCTGGGCCGCATGCTCAACCTGAACGAAACCCAGTTGGGCGTGCTAAATCTGGTCTTCAAGATTGCCGACGACAACGGCCTGCTGCTGCTGGACCTCAAGGACCTGCGGGCCATGCTGCAGTATGTGGGCGACAACGCCAAGGACTTCACCACCGAGTATGGCAACGTCAGCTCCGCCAGCGTGGGGGCCATCCAGCGCGGGCTGCTGCAGATCGAGCAGCAAGGTGGCACGCAGTTCTTTGGCGAACCCATGCTCAACATCCAGGACTTCATGCAGACGGTGGATGGCCAGGGCGTTATCAACATCCTGGCGGCCGACAAGCTCATGAACTCCCCGCGCTTGTACGCCACCTTTTTGCTGTGGATGCTGTCTGAGCTGTTCGAGCAATTGCCTGAAATTGGCGACCCAGAGCAGCCCAAGCTCGTCTTTTTCTTCGACGAGGCCCACCTGCTGTTCAACGAGGCGCCCAAGGTGCTCGTTGAACGCATCGAGCTGGTGGTGCGCCTGGTGCGCTCCAAAGGCGTGGGCGTGTATTTCGTCACGCAGAACCCGCTCGACATCCCCGACAGCGTGCTGGCCCAACTGGGCAACCGCGTGCAGCACGCACTGCGCGCCTTCACGCCCCGCGACCAAAAGGCCGTGAAGGCCACGGCCACCACCATGCGGCAAAAGCCCGGGCTGGACATTGAAACCGCCATCACCGAGCTGGCCGTGGGCGAGGCGCTGGTGAGTTTCCTGGACGCCAAAGGCCGTCCCAGCGTGACCGAGCGTGTGTTTGTGCTGCCCCCGGCCAGCCAGCTGGGCCCCATCACTGCCCTGCAGCGCCAGGCGCTCTTGGCGCAGTCGCTGGTGGCAGGGGTGTATGAAAAGGCCATTGACCGCGAATCGGCCTACGAAAAGCTCAAAGGCCGCACCGACGGAGCCACGACGCAGGCGCCCACCACAGGCACCAACGGCAAAGGTGCAGCCTCTGCGCCTGCCGATGACGGCGGCGGGCTGCTGGGCGGGCTCAACGACGTGCTGTTTGGCACCACAGGCCCACGCGGCGGCAAACGCGATGGTCTGGCCCAGACCATGGCCAAGTCTGCCGTGCGCACCATGGGCACCACGCTGGGCAAGGAGATTTTGCGCGGCGTGCTGGGCAGCATTTTTGGCGGCAGCGGCAAGCGGCGCTGATTTCGCTCCAAGCCGGTGCACAGCAAAACCCGGGTGGTTGCCAGCGCAGGCGCTGCCCGGTGTATCCCCAGCGCTACAGCCCACCCCAACCTTTGGGTAGCGCACCACCAGGAGCCCTGTGACTTCCATATGACAGTCACCAATTCGTCACAAAACAGGCGTTGAATCGATCCCAACAAAAACAACAACAAAGGAGGATCGATGACAAAAACCGAAATCGCACTGCTGCGCTGGGGCCAGTTGCCCATGTTCGCCGCCATCGTGGGCTGGATACTGGGCTTTGTCGGGGTGGCAGCAGGCCTGTGGCGCCCGCACTGGTACTGGGTCTTGTATTTCATCGCCACGGTGGCGATGACCGCACTTTGCATCCAGCGGACCCACGCAGCGCGTGAGCGCTACATCCGCGAAGCCCCCTTGCCCCGCTTCTTACAGCGCAAACTGCGCGAGGCCTACCCGCAGTTGAGCGCCAAGGATGGCGAGCTGGTCGAACGGGGCCTGCGGCAGTTCTTCCTCGCCTGCCTGCGCAGCCGCCAGTTTGTGGCCATGCCCTCGCAGGCAGTCGATGTGCTGTGGCACGAGTTCATCCTGCACACGCAGGCCTACAAGCGGTGGTGCACCCATGCGCTGGGCCACTTTTTGCACCACACCCCGGCCGAAGCCCTGGGCCGCAGGGGCATGCACAACGACGGCCTGCGGCGCGCCTGGTTCTGGGCCTGCAAGGAAGAGTCCATCGACCCCAAGGCCCCCAGCCGACTGCCCCTGTTGTTTGCCCTAGATGCCAAGTTCGCCATCCCCAACGGGTTTCACTACGTGCCAGACTGCCGATTGACGGGCGCACAAAGCAGCGCGGCGGCAAGCTCTAACAGCGGCGGCTGCGGTGGCTCACCCTACTGCGGCACCGATTTTTCGGACGGCGGCTACAGCGGTAGCTCAGGCGACTTTGGCGGATCAGACAGCTCGGACGGCTCGGGGGGTGGAGGAGGCGAAGGGGGTGGCTGCGGCGGCGGCTGCGGCGGAGGTGGCGACTGAGTTCACGCTGGGCAAACCATGGCGGGCCCCCAAGGCAGCCCAGCACCAACCATCAATCGCTATCAAAACAATAGCTTCTAGCGCTTTCATTTAAAGCGCTAGCGGCCCATTTCATTCAAAGTCGCCCAGGCGACGAACAGCAACGGGCGGGCGCCCTAGAGTGTCAGGCCATGAACACCGACATCACCGCCCTCACCTGCTTCACCCTCAGCACCACCGTGCAGGTGGCCCACCTGGTTTTGAACCAGCCAGAGGCCCTGAACACCATGCACCCCACCTTCTGGCGCGAGCTGGATGCGGTGCTGGCCCACCTGCACCAGGCGGGCGAGGCACGGGCGCTGGTCATCAGCAGCACCGGCAAACACTTCAGTGCGGGCATGGCGCTGGAGACCTTTGGTGGCGCCATCACCATGGACGACCAAAGCCCTGAGGGCCGGGCCGCCATTTTTGACCTGCTCACCGACATGCAGGCCACCTTCACGCGGCTGGAGAATCTGCGCATTCCCGTCATTGCGGCCATCCACGGCGGCTGCATTGGCGGCGCGGTCGACATGGTGACGGCCGCCTGCATCCGCTACGCCACGCAGGATGCGTTCTTCTGCATCCAGGAGATCAACATCGGCATGGTGGCCGACGTGGGCACGCTGCAGCGCCTGCCCAAACTCATTCCGCTGGGCGTCGTCAAAGAACTGGCCTACACCGGCCGCCGCCTGGGCGCGGCCAAGGCCCAGGGCTATGGCCTGGTCAATGAAGTGTTTGACACGCAAGAGGCCATGGTTGCCGCAGCCCTGCAATGCGCGCAAGAGATTGCCAGCAAGCCACCCGTGGCCATCTGGGGCACCAAGCAGGCCATCCACTACGCCCGTGATCATTCGGTGGAGGACAGCCTGCGTCAGATGGGCTGGCTGCAGGGGGCCATCTGGAGCAACCAGCATGTGCGCGAATCCGTCACCGCCATGAAGCAAAAGCGCGCGGGCAACTTCCCTGCGCTCACTCCGCTGCAGCGGTTCAGCGATTCAGCGGGTTATTGATCCGGCACGAACCTACTTGAACCGTTCACTGAGCGCAGTCGAAGCGCCGCGCAAGGTTTCGACAAGCTCAACCCGAACGGATATTTCAAGTTCAGAGAGGCCTGCTCAATCACAAGTCAAACTAGCTGCGGTCGCTGCGCGCCAGGTGGTATTCCAGCCGCCGCAAGGCGGTGGTCAACGCCAGCGTCATCAGCCAATAGGCCAATGAAATGGCGAGGTACGGCTCCCAATACCGGGCATAGGCACCCGCCACGGTGCGTGCGGCGTAGGCCATTTCGGCCAGGCCGATCGCAGACACCAGCGACGTGTCCTTGAGCAGCGCAATCATGTTGTTGCCCAGTGGTGGCAGCATGCGCCTAAAGGCCTGCGGCAGCACCACATAGCGCATCACCTGCATGGGCGTGAAGCCCAGCGAGCGCCCCGCGTCAAACTGCCCTTTGGAGATGGACTGAATGCCCGCGCGGAACACCTCTGAGATGTAAGCGGCCGAGTTGAGCGTGAGCGCGGCAATGCCCGAGATCAGCGCCCCATGCTCTTGCTTGAGCGTGCGCGCCAGCTCGCCATCAATCAGCAGCCCGGACACAGGGTGGATGAACAGCGGCATCACCGCAAAGTGCATCAGCAAGATCTGCACAAACAGCGGCGTGCCCCGGAAAAAGCTCACATACACCGTCGAGGGCCAACGCAGCAAGAAGCGGCACACCCAGTTCCACGGCGCGTGGCGTGCCTGGGCCAGCCGGGCCAGCGCCAGCAACAGGCCCCAGGTACCGCCCAGCAGCACACACACCACCGTCATGCCCAGCGTCATCAGCGCGCCGCGCCAAAACAGCTCACGGTACTCCACCAGAATGTCCGGCCGAAACCAGCCAAACCACAGTTCAGGTTCCATCACCCCTCCCAATCAATAGCAATAGCGTTGTGCTCCCCACCAGGAGCCCCTTCAGGCCCCAGCAAAAACGGCCGCAAAGGCGGCCGCAGTGCATGGCAAACCCACAGGCAGCGATCAGCGTGCCTTGTATTCCTTGGCAAACCACTTTTTGTAGATCTCGCCATAGCTGCCATCGGCACGGATGGCGGCCAGGCCGGCATTGAGCTTGTCTTGCAGGGGCTTGTCGCCCTTCTTCACCACAATGCCAAAGCCCTCTTCGGGAAAGCTGGGGTCTTCCACGGTCTTGAGCGCGGGGTTCTGGCTCACGCGGTAGGCGATCACGCCGTTGTCGCCAATGGCGGCATCCACCCCGCCACCTGCCAGCTCGGAGATGATGAGCGGCGTGCTTTCAAAGCGGCGGATGTTGGGGCTGGTCTTGCCGAACTCGCGCGAGGCCACATCGTCGGCCGTCGAGGCATTCACCACGGCAATTTTCTTGCCGTTCAGGTCTTTGAGGGTGGCCACCGTGCTGCCCTTGGGCACGGCAATCAGCTGGTGCGCCGCGAAGTACGGGTTGGAAAAGTCGTAGCTTTGGCGGCGCTTGTCGTTGATGGTGACGCCGGAGATCACCAGGTCCACATCGCCATTGTTCAGGGCCGCAAAAATGCCGCTCCAGGGGGTGTTGATGACCTTGATCTTGAGCCCTTGCTGCTTGGCAATGGCGTTGATGATGTCGATGTCGAAACCGACGATCTGCTTGTCTTTGTTTTCGAACGCAAAGGGCGCGTAAGTGGCGCTGGAAGCGACAGTGAGTTCCCGCGCTGGGGTGCCTTGTGCCAAAGCCCCCACGGTAAAACCAAGCGAGGCGACCAGGCCAAAGCCCAGGGCAAAAATGCGTCGAGACTGTTGCATAAGAATAGGACCCATGGGGGGAAAAGGAGGCCTGCAGTATAACCAGCAGTCCTTTGAAGGACTTCAAATTTCATAGCTGCTTGCGCCCTGTTTGCGGGCGCCAGAACCCATTTTTTGCACGCAGTTGGTGCAATGCCTATGATGCACAGTGTTTGCAGCGTTTTGTCGTGCGCGGGCCAGCCGCTCGCGCGGAGGCTCCCTTTCATGACCATGACCCGCTTGCCCGTGCCCACCTTTGATGACATCACCGCAGCCGCACAGCGGCTGCAGGGCATTGCCCACCGCACGCCAGTGCTGCGCTCTACCAGTGCAGACGAGAGCACCGGGGCACACATTTTCTTCAAGTGCGAGAACCTGCAGCGCACCGGCGCCTTCAAGTTTCGCGGGGCGTACAACACGCTGCAGCAGTTCACGCCCGAGCAGCGCGAGCGCGGCGTGCTGGCGTTTTCTGCAGGCAACCACGCCCAGGCCATCGCCCTGTCGGCCCGGCTGCTGGACATGCCTGCCGTCATCGTCATGCCCGAAGACGCGCCCGCCGCCAAAATGGCCGCCACCCGCGAATACGGCGCACAGGTGGTGACCTACAACCGCTACACCGAAGACCGCGAAGCCATCAGCCACCGCCTGGCGCAAGAGCGCGGCATGACCTTGGTGCCGCCCTTTGACCACCCCCACGTCATTGCCGGGCAAGGCACCGCCGCACTGGAGCTGCTGCAAGAGGTGCCCGACCTGGACTACCTCTTCGTCTGCGTGGGCGGCGGTGGCCTGCTGGCGGGCAGCACCCTGGCCGCGCAGGCCGTGGCACCGCAATGCCGCCTGGTGGGCGTGGAGCCCGAGGCGGGCAACGACGGCCAGCAATCGTTCAAGGCCGGGCACATCGTGCAGATTTCCACGCCCCACACGATTGCCGATGGCGCGCAAACGCAGGCCCTGGGGCAGCTCACCTTCCCCATCATTGCCCAGGGTGTGGAAGACATGGTCACCGCCACCGACGAGCAACTGGTGCAGGCCCTGCGCTTTTTTGCAGAGCGCATGAAGATGGTGGTGGAGCCCACCGGCGCGCTGGCCTTTGCCGGGGTGCGCACCGGCAGTGTGGACGTGCGCGGCAAGCGCGTGGGCGTGCTCATCAGTGGCGGCAATGTGGACCTGGCCCGCTACGCCCGCTTTTTGGCAGATTGACCGCACTGGGGTTGCTGCTGCGGGTTTTACCGGATGGTAGAAAATACGGCCTGCACCTTTGTGTCATTTTTACGCTAATTCAAGTTTCCTCATGAGCAACGTCACCGTCATCACCCACCCCCTCGTCCAGCACAAGCTCACGCTCATGCGCAAGAAAGACGCCAGCACCAACAGCTTTCGGCGCCTGCTGGGCGAGCTGTCCACGCTGATGGCCTACGAGGTGACCCGCGACATGCCGCTGCAAGATGTGCAGATCGAAACGCCGCTGGAGACCATGACGGGCAAGATGATCGACGGCAAGAAGCTGGTGCTCGTCTCCATCCTGCGCGCAGGCAACGGCTTTTTGGACGGCATGCTGAACGTGGTGCCCGGTGCCCGCGTGGGCCATATCGGCCTGTACCGCGACCCCAAGACGCTGCAGCCGGTCGAGTACTACTTCAAGATGCCCTCCGAGATGGAAGAGCGCGACATCATCGTGGTCGACCCCATGCTGGCCACCGGCAACTCGGCCGCAGCCTGCGTGGACCGGCTCAAGCAACTCAAGCCCCGCTCCATCAAGTTCGTGTGCCTGCTGGCCGCCCCCGAGGGCGTGGCCACGCTGCAAAAGGCCCACCCTGATGTACCGATCTTCACCGCCGCCATCGACCGCGAACTCAACGACCACGGCTACATCCTGCCGGGTCTGGGCGACGCAGGCGACCGCATCTTCGGCACCAAGTAAAGCCCTGCGCCTGCCATGCAGGCGTGGAAGGCGTGGTTCTGACCCACAAAAAACGCCGCAGGGCTTGATACCCTGCGGCGTTTTTTTTGCGCCCTATTGTCCAGCTAGGGCGCTGATGCCTCTGCACACTGTGCGGGCAACCCGCACAGTGGCATGGGCCATCAATACACGTCGTGCTGCGTGTTGTTGATGTTGAAGTGACCCGTAGGCGTGACCAGGCGTGGGTCCTTGATCACAGCCTTGAGCTTGAGGGTCTTGTCGTCCACCACCACCAGGGCAGATTGCTTGTCCTTGGCAGACCAGACGGCAAACCACACCTCGTCGCCCGCCTTGTTGAACTCTGGCTGCACCACGCGCTTGGCACCGCCATCATCAGGCAGGCCAGCCCACTCGGCAATCGGCAGCACGGTGTAGCCCTTGTCCAGGTTCTTGATGTCGTACACCACCACCGACTGCGAGACCTTTGGATCAGGATTCAGTGGAGCGTCCGAGTACAAGTGCTGCGACTTGGGGTGGCTCTTGATGAACAGCGCACCGCCGCCTGGGCCCTTGAGCTTGGCCACTTCCTTGAACGCATACTGGGCATGCTTCTTGGGGTCGGTGCCGATCAGCGAGATGGTCTCGTCACCCAAGTGACCCGTGGACCACACAGGACCGAACTTGGGGTGCACAAAGTTGGCGCCACGGCCTGGGTGAGGGATCTTGCCCACGTCCACCACGGCTTGCAGCTTGCCTTCCTTGGCATCCACCACACCAATCTTGTTGCTGTTGTTAGCGGCCACCATGAAGTAGCGCTTGGTCGAATCCCAGCCACCGTCGTGCAGGAAGCGGGCCGAACCCAGCTCGGTGATCTTGAGGGCGTCCACATCCTTGTAGTCCACCATCAGCGTCTTGCCGGTTTCCTTCACGTTCACGATGAACTCAGGCTTGAAGTGCGAAGCCACGATCGAGGCCACGCGGGGCTCGGGGTGGTACTCCTGCGTGTCCACCGTCATGCCACGGGTCGAGACGATCTTCATGGGCTCCAGCGTGTCGCCATTCATGATGACGAACTGAGGGGGCCAGTAAGCGCCAGCAATGGCCAGCTTGTCGGTGAAGTCGCCTTCCTTGCCCTTGTACTTGGAGGTGTCCACCGAACGGGCTTCCAGGCCAATGCGGATTTCAGCGACGTTGTCGGGCTTGGCCATCCACAGATCGATCATGTTCACGCGGCCATCGCGGCCGATCACGAACAGGTAGCGGCCCGATGCCGAGGTGCGCGAGATGTGCACCGCGTAGCCGGTCTTGATGATGTTGATGATCTGCTTGGTGTCGCCATCGATCAGCGCCACTTCGCCCGCATCACGCAGCGTGGTCGAGAAGATGTTGGCGATGTTGTAATCGTTCATCTTCTTGGTTGGGCGGTCCTTCGGCGGCACCAGCACCTTCCAGGTCTTCTTCATGTCCGCCATGCTCCACTCGGGAGGCATAGGGGGGTCTTGCTGGATGTAGCGGGCCATCATGTCCACGTCGGACTCGCTCATCTCACCCGAAGTCTGCCAGTTAGGCATGCCAGCGGGCGAGCCGTAGGCGATGAACACCTTGAGGTAATCCGTGCCCTTGGGCAGCGTCACATCAGGCGTCAGGGGCTTACCGGTGGCGCCCTTGCGCAGCACGCCGTGGCAGCCAGCGCAACGCTCAAAGTAAGTTTGGCGAGCACGGTCAAACTCGGCCTGCGTCATTTTGGGCGCGGCAGGGTTTGTGCTTTGGTACATCGGCTGATTGGCCAAAGGGGACGAGCCTGCCTGGTAGTTCATCTCGGCGGGTGTCACGCTCTTCTTGTCATCGGCATACGCCGTAAGGGCCAGAGTGGACATTGCCAGTGCCGCAAGGCGCGCCAGCTTTCGGGTTGTCATGGGGACTCCTTGTATGTCGCGGCCCAAGATGGCTCATTCCATCCCTCCAACTGGCCTGCTGCGGGCTGCGACGACTGGGTTTCAGCAGGCTCGCGGCCATTCTTCGCCAGCCTCCCCACCGCCGCTTTGATACCTATCAAATGATTCATTCAACATGCACTATTAAACCAACATCCAACGGCTGCATAGAGGGAAATCCTTGATCACGTCACGACCGGCATGGAAGGCAGCCCGCCATGCACTTCTGGCAGACTGTGCAGCGCAATCCCGCCATGGAACGCCCGCCGCACAGCTGCCTGCGCGAGGGCCATCGCTGGCGTGCAAATTGCTAGTTTCATCGTGTTCTGGAGGCCCTGCACGGCCTCTCCTTCGCCAGTCCCACCCAAGGAACCGCACCATGACCACTCGCCGCATCTTCACCGGACGCCTGCTCTGCACCTCCATGGCCCTCTCAGCCGCCATGGCGATGGCGCCCTCACTGGCTGCAGCGCAGTCCAAGCTCAAGGTCGCAGCGATCTACACGGTGCCCTTTGAGCAGCAATGGGTCAGCCGCATCCACAAGGCCCTCAAGGCGGCCGAAGCGCGCGGAGAGATCGAATACAAGGCCAGTGAAAACGTCAGCAACGCCGACTACGAGCGCGTGATGCGCGAATACGCCACCGGCGGCAACCAGCTCATCGTGGGCGAGGCTTTTGCGGTAGAAGCCGCCGCCCGCAAGGTGGCCAAGGACTTCCCCAAAACCTCATTCCTGCTCGGCTCGTCGGGCAAGCCGCAGGCGCCCAATTTCAGCGTGTTCGACAACTACATCCAGGAGCCTGCCTACCTCAGCGGCATGATCGCGGGCGGCATGACCAAGTCCAACAAGATCGGCATGGTGGGCGGCTTCCCCATCCCCGAGGTCAACCGCCTGATGCACGCCTTCATGGCCGGCGCCAAAGAGACCAACCCCAAGGTCGAGTTCACCATCACCTTCATCAACAGCTGGTTTGACCCACCCAAGGCCAAGGAAGCCACCTTCGCCATGATCGACAAGGGCGCCGACGTGCTGTATGCCGAGCGCTTTGGCGTGAGCGACGCGGCCAAGGAAAAAGGCAAGCTCGCCATCGGCAACGTGATCGACACCCAGCCGCAGTACCCCGACACCGTGGTGGCCTCTGCCCTGTGGCACATGGAGCCCAGCATCGACCGCGCGCTGAAGCTGGTCAAGGACGGCAAATTCACCGCCGAGGACTACGGCCCGTATTCGATGATGAAGCACAAGGGCTCGGAGCTCGCGCCCCTGGGCACTTTCGAGAAGAAGGTGCCCGCCGATATCGTCGCCAAGGTCAAGGCCAAAGAAGCCGACATCCTGGCGGGCAAGTTCACAGTGAAGGTAGACGACAGCCAGCCCAAATCCACGGCCAAGTAAGCACGGCGGGCGCCCTGCCCGCTTGCCATTTCGATGGCGTGAACAGGCCACCCTCACAACGCGGTGGCCTGTTTTTTGAACGCCCACCGCAATGAACCGCTGACAAGGCACCCCATGACCTCACTCCCCGTCGCAAAGGCCTCGCAGGTCACCCGCTGTTCACGTCTTTTGGGCGCTGCGGCATTGGCCGCCATGGTCGCAGGCTGCGCTGCCACAGCGCCCGGCAAGACGGCGGTCCGGCTGGACGATACGCCCCGCATCGCCGTCATCTCCGCCTTCGCCCCCGAGCTGACCGTGCTGCTGCCCGAGGTGCAGCAGCCCGCCAAACACAGCATCAACGGCGTAGAGTTCACCACCGGCACGCTCGAAGGCAAACCCGTGGTGGTGTTCCTGTCGGGCATCAGCATGACCAACGCGGCCATGAACACCCAACTGGTGCTGGACCGCTTCAATGTGAGCCATGTGGTCTTCAGCGGCATTGCAGGCGGCGTCAACCCCAGCCTGCACATCGGCGACGTAACGGTGCCCGCGCAGTGGGGCCAGTACATGGAATGGCTGATGGCGCGCGAAGACCAACCCGGCCAGTACAGCGCCCCCGCCTGGATGCAAAGCGAGCTGACCCTGCCCGCCTTCGGCATGATGCACCCGCGCCCGGTGGAGGTGCGCTCTGCCGCCAACCCCCAGCTCAGCAAGAAGTTCTGGTTCGAAGCCGACCCAAAGATGCTGGCCACCGCCCGCAGCGTGCAGAACGTTGGCCTGGAGCATTGCCTGGCCGCCACCTGCCTCAAGCAGCGCCCCCTGCTGGTGGTGGGCGGCAACGGCGTGTCGGGCCAGGCGTTTGTGGACAACAAGGCCTTCCGCGAATACGCCTTCAAGACCTTCGAGGCCAACGTGCTCGACATGGAAACCGCCGCCACAGCCATGGTGGCGCACAGCAATGGAGTGCCTTACATCGCATTCCGGTCGCTGAGCGATCTCGCCGGTGGTGGTGATGGCGAAAACGAAATGGACACCTTCATGGGCATGGCAGCAGCCAACTCAGCCAAGGTGCTGCGGGCCTTTCTGGCGGCCTGGAAGTGAGCGCGATGAACCTACCGTGGCCTTCGCGATGCGCTGGTATCCCCTCCCCCCTCGCGGGGGAGGGGTTGGGGAGAGGGGGAGCGTGGAAACGGGCGCAGTGCCTGCCCCCAGCGCCCAGCCCCCTCTCCCCCGCCCTCTCCCGCGAGGGGAGAGGGAGTCACAGCCAGCTGCGGTTAGCGCACTGCGCAATGGAGATCTGACATGCCGCCCGTCCTGCGCCTCACCGGCATCACCAAACGCTTCGGCAAGCTCGTCGCCAACGACGGCATCAGCCTGACCCTCGCGCGCGGCGAGGTGCTGGCCTTGCTGGGCGAGAACGGCGCAGGCAAGTCCACGCTGATGTCCATCCTGTTCGGGCACTACGTGGCCGACGAAGGCAGCATCGAAGTCTTCGGCCAACCCCTGCCCCCGGGCCAGCCGCGCGCGGCCCTGGCAGCGGGCATTGGCATGGTGCACCAGCACTTCACGCTGGCCGACAACCTCACGGTGCTGGACAACGTGCTGCTGGGCACCGAGCCGCTGTGGCACCCCTTCTCACGCCGTAGCGAGGCACGCGCCAAGCTGCTGGCCGTATCGCAGCAGTTTGGTCTGCCTGTCAGCCCCGATGCGCGCGTCGGAAGCCTCTCGGTGGGCGAGCGGCAGCGGGTCGAAATCCTGAAAGCGCTTTACCGGGGCGCTCGCATCCTCATCCTCGACGAACCCACCGCCGTGCTCACCCCGCAGGAGAGCGAGGCGCTGTTCGACACCCTGGCGCAGATGGTGGCGCAGGGCCTGTCCATCATCTTCATCAGCCACAAACTGGGCGAAGTGCTGCGCGTATCGCACCGCGTGGCCGTGCTACGCCAGGGCCAACTGGTGGCTGAAGCGCCAGCACAGGGCGCCACGCAGGGGCAGCTCGCGCAATGGATGGTGGGCCACGCGATCGAGGCGGCCGAGCGCCGCCCCGCCAAGAACGTGGGCGAGCCCATCTGCACCCTGACCCACGTCAGCACCGCCCCCACGGGACGCGACCGGCTGAACGATGTGTCCCTCATCCTGCGAGCAGGTGAGATCGTGGCGATTGCAGGCGTGAGCGGCAACGGCCAGGTGGCACTGGCCGATGTGCTGTGTGGCGTGCGTGTAGCCTCCTCCGGCCACGTCACCCTCCGCGGCGCCCCTCTGCAAGCCCGGCCCGCCTGGCTGGTCACCCAAGGCGTGGCCCGCATTCCCGAAGACCGGCACGCCGTGGGCGTGGTGGGCGACCTGCCCGAGTGGGAGAACGCCGTGTCCGAGCGCCTGCGCGGCCCCTGGTTTGCACACCCGTGGTTCCGCGCCTTCTGGGTCAAACGCCGCGCTGCGCGCCAGCATGCACAGCGCGTGGCCGAAACGTTTGATGTGCGTGGCGGCGGGGCTGATGCACCTGCGCGGTCACTCTCGGGCGGCAACATGCAAAAGCTCATCCTGGGCCGGGCACTGATGCCGCCACAGGACGCGGCAGGTAACTCAGCCCCCGCGCCTCAACTCATCGTGGCCCACCAACCCACCTGGGGGCTGGACATTGGCGCGGTGGTGTTTGTGCAGCAGCAGCTCATTGCCGCGCGCGATGCAGGGGCCGCCGTACTGCTCATTTCTGACGACCTGGACGAAGTGCTGGCGTTGGGCGACCGTGTGGCGGTGATGCACGACGGCCACCTGAGCGAGGCACGACGCACCGAAGACTGGACACGCGAAGCCATCGGCCTGGCCATGGCGGGTGCTACCCCCGCCGTTCGGGCTGAGCCTGTCGAAGCCTTGCGCGGCGCTTCGACAGGCTCAGCGTGAACGGTTCGTGTGGACGGATGCCGGATCAGTAAAACACGCCAAAAGCAACAACCCCATGAGACTCGAAAAACGCAACCACACATCCCCCGCCGCCTACGTGCTGGCGCCGGTGGGCGCCGTGGTGTTCACGCTGCTCATCAGCGGCCTGCTGGTGCTGTGGGCCGGAGCGCCAGTCGGCCGTACGTATGCATTGCTGCTGCAAGGCGCCTTCGGATCGGTGTTTGCACTGACCGAGACCCTCACCCGCGCAACGCCGCTGATCCTGACGGGGCTTGCCGCCGCCGTGGCCTTCCGGGCGCGGCTGTTCAACATTGGCGCCGAGGGGCAGCTCTACGCCGGGGCTCTGGCCGCCGTGGCCGTGGGCGGCATGCATGGCGGCACGGGGCTGGAGTGGCCGCCCTATGTGCTGTTCCCACTGATGATGCTGGCGGCCGCGCTGGCAGGCGCGGCGCTGCTGCTGGGCCCGGCGCTGATGAAGGCGCGGCTGGGGGTGGACGAAGTCGTCACCACGCTGCTGCTCAACTTCATCATGCTGCTGCTGGTGTCGGCTCTGCTCGATGGGCCGATGAAAGACCCGCTCTCCATGGGCTGGCCGCAGAGCGTGGCGCTGCAGGGTGACTTGGAGCTTTCCAAACTGGTGCCGCAAACGCGCCTGCACACTGGCCTGCTGTGGGCGGTGTCGCTGGCGGTGATGCTGTGGGCGCTGCTGGCGCGCACGGTGCCGGGCTTTGACATCCGCGCCGCGGGGGCCAATGCGCGGGCGGCGGCGTTTGCGGGCGTGCCCATCACCCGCACGGTGGTGCTGGTGGCCCTGCTCTCGGGCGGGTTGGCGGGGCTGGCGGGCGCTATCGAGGTGGCGGGCCGCACCAGCTATGTGACGCTCGACATGTCGCCCGGCTACGGCTACAGCGGCATCGTGATCGCCATGCTGGCCGGGCTTCACCCGCTGGGCGTGATTGCGGCGGGCACCTTTGTGGCGGGCGTGCTGGTGGGGGCGGACAGCATGAGCCGCGCGGTGGGCGTACCGACCTACATTGCGGATGTGATCGTGGCGACTTCGCTGATTGCGGTGCTGGTGGCGGGCCTGCTCGCGCAATACAGAGTGCGCTGGAAGTGAGCAAGCGATGAACAAGCCAATGCATCATAGATTCAAGCCAAATTGGCCTCTAGCGCGTATCCAGAAAGCGCAAGCAGCTATAAAAATAGCAGCATTTACATCAAACTCCTCAGAACCGTTCACGCTGAGCCTGCCTGTTCTGAGCCTTGTCGAAGGGTCGAAGCGCAGCGCCAGGCTTCGACAGGCTCAGCCCGAACGGCCAGTGCATGTTCCTACGCACCGAGTCCTGAGCGCAAGCCACGCCGGAGCGAGCGCATGACCGAACTGCTCGACATCCTCGCCAACCCCGCGTTCTGGATCGCCACGCTGCGTGTGGCCACGCCGCTCATCCTGGGCACGCTGGGGGTGCTCATGTGCGAACGCGCGGGTGTGCTCAACCTGGGCATTGAAGGGATCATGGTGGCTGGCGCCTTCACCGGCTGGCTGGCGGTGTATGCGGGCTACGGGCTGTGGACGGGGGTGCTGGTGGCGGCACTCACGGGCGCGGTGTTCGGGCTGCTGCATGCGTGGCTCACCGTGGGGCTGGCGCTGTCGCAGCATGTCTCCGGCCTGGGCATCACGCTGCTGGCCACGGCGCTCAGCTACTACGGCTACCGCGTGAGCTTCCCCAAGGTGAACACGCCGCCCACCATCGAACCGTTTGCGGCGATGGACTGGCTGGGCATTCCCATCCTTTCGGCTCAAACACCGCTCACGCTGCTGGCGCTGCTGCTGGTGCCGCTGCTGGCCTGGGTGCTGATGCGCACGCCGCTGGGCTTGGCGGTGCGCATGGTGGGCGAGAACCCGCAGGCGGCTGAGGGCCAGGGCATCTCGGTGGCGGCGATGCGCACGGGCGCCATCGTTGCAGGGTCCGCGCTGATGGGCGTAGCGGGCAGCTTCCTCACGCTCTCAGCGTTCAACGCGTTTTTCTTCAACATGGTCAACGGGCGTGGCTGGATCTGCGTGGCGTTGGTGGTGTTTGCCTCGTGGCGGCCCGGCAAGGCGCTGCTGGGTGCGCTGCTGTTTGCCTTCTTCGACGCGCTGCAGTTGCGGCTGCAACAGGCGGGCGATGCGTGGCTGCCGTACCAGGTCTATTTGATGCTGCCGTACCTGCTGTCCATCCTGGCGCTGGTGCTGGTGGCGCGCAAGGCCGCTTATCCTCAGGCGCTGATGAAGCCCTACCGCAAGGGGGAACGTTGATCCATCGCACCACCATTGTTTCGCTGGCCTGGGCCTGTGCGGCCCTGACCGCCATGTGCCAACCCGCATGGGCCCTGGGCGTTGAGGCGCCCTACTCCGTGCACGCCACGGCGCCCAATGTGGACTGGGTCCAGGTGTGCGGCGAATGGCCCGCGCCAGGCGATGAGAGCCCCGGTGGCGGCACCTACCGCGTCGTGCACGCCAGCCAGTACGCGCAATCTTTCATCTATGTGCAGTGGCTGCAGCGTGACCGCAGCGACAGCGCGATCGAAGTTGCCACGGCGGGCGTGCCAGAGATCAACAACGACCACGCCGAATGGCAGCTGAGCCGCTTGCGCTGCCAAGCCACGGCCCAGGGCATTCGGATCACCGCCAAGGCCGAGTCTGGCCACGAAGACGGCACCTTTGACGTGACCCTGGAGGCAGGCCACCGCCCTGGTGACCTGCGTTACCGACGCACGCCTGCACGGCGCACCACCGTGTCGCCACCGCCCAGCAGACCCGGCGGCAGCCAACGTCTCACCGCACCCAAGACGCCATAACGCTGCGTCGCCACGCCCCTGCACGCCCACCACCCGATCGCTCACAGCCTCACACCATGCCCATGCTAGATTTGCTCCTCACCCACGCCACCCTGCCCGATGGCCGCCAGAACATGTCCATCGCCGTGCAGGATGGCCGCATCACTGAAGTGACCGAAGGCCTGCAAGCCCCCGCGCACGAGACGGTGGACGCGAGCAGCCTGCTGGTGAGCCCGCCGTTTGTGGACGCACATTTCCACATGGATTCGACCCTGAGCTACGGCCAGCCCCGTGTGAACGAAAGCGGCACGCTGCTCGAAGGCATTGCGCTGTGGGGCGAGCTCAAGCCCACACTGACCCACGACGCCATCGTGCAACGCGCGCTCCAGTATTGCGACATGGCCGTGGCGCGCGGGCTGCTGGCAATCCGGTCGCACGTGGACACCAGCCACCCCAGCCTGCTGCCGGTGCAGGCCCTGCTGGATGTAAAGCAGCGCGTGGCGCCGTACCTGGACCTGCAGCTGGTGGCTTTCCCCCAAGACGGCGTGCTGCGCGCGCCCGGCGGGCTCGACAACCTGAGGCGCGCGCTCGATATGGGCGTAGACGTGGTGGGCGGCATCCCCCACTTCGAGCGCACCATGGCCCAGGGGGCCGAGAGCGTGCGGCTGCTGTGCGAGCTGGCTGCCGAACGTGGCAAGCGCGTGGACATGCACTGCGACGAGAGCGACGACCCGCACTCGCGCCATGTCGAAACCCTGGCGCATGAAACCCAGCGCCTGGGCTTGCACGGCCGCGTCACAGGCTCGCACCTGACGTCCATGCACAGCATGGACAACTACTACGTGAGCAAGCTGATCCCTTTGATGGCCGAGGCCGACCTGGGCGTGGTGGCCAACCCGCTCATCAACATCACGCTGCAGGGCCGCCACGACACCTACCCCAAGCGCCGGGGCATGACCCGTGTGCCCGAGCTGATGGCCGCAGGCCTGACGGTGGCGTTTGGCCACGACTGCGTGCTGGACCCGTGGTACAGCGGCGGCAGCGCCGACATGCTGGAGGCCGCGCACATGGGCCTGCATGTGGGCCAGATGACCAGCCAGGCGGGCATGCGCCAGTGCTTTGACGCGGTGACGGTGAACCCCGCGCGCCTGCTGGGGCTGGAGGGCTACGGCATTGCCCCAGGCTGCCATGCCGACTTGGTGCTTTTGCATGCGCGCAACCCGGTGGACGCCATCCGCCTGCGTGCGGCACGCCTGGGGGTGTGGCGGCGTGGCAAGCGCGTGGCCAGCCAGCCCGCACCCACGGCAACCTTGAACCTGCCCGGGCGACCCGGCAATGTGGGCTTTATGTAAAAAGCCCGTAGGTCGGGTTAGCCCGCAAGGGCGTAACCCGACACCTTCCGCTGGGCCGAACTGGGGCAAACCTGTCGGGTTACGCTGCGCTAACCCGACCTACGACCTACGGCTATTGAGAAAATAGGCCTCTAGCGCTCATCTAGCAAACGTTAGCAGCTACACAAAAGAGAGCATTGGAAGTCAAGCCATTCGTGCGATGGTCTTGCGAAACCGTGCCAGCGCCAGCGCAAACAGCGCCACCCCAATCGCCAGCAGCCACACCAACGACGACCACACCACGGACAGCCCCGCACCCCGGTACAGGATGGCCTGGGACAGCTCGGTGAAGTGCGTGGTGGGGGCCAGCGCCATCACGTACTGCACCCATTGCGGCATGCTCTCGCGCGGCGTGACGCCGCCTGAGAGCATCTCCAGCGGCATCATGGTCAACACCATCAGCAAGCCAAACTGCGGCATGCTGCGCGCCAGCGTGGCCATGTAGATGCCCATGGAGGTGGTGGCAAACAGGTGCAGCACGGTGCCCAGCAAAAACAGCGGCACCGAGCCCTCAATGGGCACGCCAATCGCCCAGCGAATCACCACCGTGAGCGACACCCAGGTGGCCACCAGCACCACCAGCGCCATGGCCCACACCTTGGCCAGCATGATCTCTGCCGGGGTCACGGGCATGACCAGCAAGTGCTCCACCGTGCCGTGCTCTCGCTCGCGGATCAGCGCGGCGCCGGTAAGGATGATGGAGAGCATGGTGACGATGTTGATCAACTCCATGACCGAGCCAAACCACGAGGGCGTGAGCGCCGGGTTGAACCGGGCGCGCACGACCAGATCAATGGCAGGAGCGGACACGGCCCGGTAGCGCTGCACAAACTCGGCCACCTCCGACTGCACGATTTGCTGCACCGCGCCGTTGGAGCTGAAGGCCTGCATCATGCGCGTGGCGTCCATGTTGAGCTGCACGCGCGGCACCTTGCCTGCCAGCACATCGCGCTGGAAGTTGGGTGGTATGTGCAGCACCAGCGTGTAGCGGCCCGCGTCCAGGCCAGGGTCCACGTCTTGCGGGGTGATCAGGTCAGGCCCCACAAACTGCGGCGCAAAAAACGCGGTGGCAATGCGCTGCGAGAGCGCGGACACGTCTTCATCGACGATGGCGATGGGCACGTGCGAGAGCGTCTCTGGCTGGGCCTTGCCCGCGCTGTACACCGCCAGCGTGGTGGTGTAGACGATGAGCACCAGCATCATCGGGTCGCGCCACAGGCTCCACAGCTCTTTGATACCCAGGCGAAAGATATTGGCGCAATGCGCGCGCAGGGCGGCCCAGCGGCTGGTGGTGTGAGCAGGTGAACTGGGTGAAGGAGAAGGGGCTGCAGGCATGTCAGCTCTCTTGTTTGCGCAGCAGCGCAATCGCCACGCCGATGATGACCGGGGCCGAGACGCCCAGGGCCCAGAACTCGGGTTGCAGGTCGTGCAGCGACAGCGCCTTGCTGAACACCCCCCGGCTGATGGTGAACATGTGGCTGGCAGGGTAGATCTCGCCAATCCAGCGGGCCACACCCACCAGCGACGATACCGGGTTGATAAGCCCCGAAAACTGCACCGCCGGGATCAACGTGCCCACCATGGCAAAGAACATGGCGGCAATCTGGCTGCGCGTGACAGTGGACGCGAGCAGCCCCATGCCCGTGGAGCACAGGCTGAACAGCAGCGCCGCCCCTGTGAGCGTGGCCAGGCTGCCGGTGATGGGCACGCCAAACACCGTGACAGCAGCAAGCACCATGAGCCCAAAGTTGAGCATGGCCAGCGCCACGTAGGGCAGCTGCTTGCCCAGCATGAATTCGGTGCGCGTGGTGGGGGTGACGTAGAGATTGATGATGGAGCCCATCTCTTTTTCGCGCACCACCGCCAGCGCAGTCAGCATGGCGGGCAGCATGAGCAGCAGCAGCGGGATGACGGCCGGCACCATGGCGGGCAGGCTGCGCACATCGGGGTTGTAGCGGTAGCGGGTTTCCACCTCCAGCAGGCCAACGGGGGCCACGCCAGTGCGGCTGCGCACGGCATCGACCAGCCACTGCTGGTGCATGCCCTGCACATAGCCCAGCACGGTCTGCGCGCGCTGGGGCATGGCGCCGTCTACCCAGGCCGCAATCTGCACAGCCTTGCCCCGCTCCACATCGCGGCCAAAGCCGGGCGGTATCTCAATGGCCAGTGACAGCTCGCCCGAGCGCATGCGCTTGTCCAGCTCGGTGTATTCGCTGATCGGTGGCCGCTCCAAAAAGTAGCGCGACCCCGAGAGGTTGAGCACATAGGCACGGCTGGTGGCCGACTGATCACGGTCCAGCACCGCAAAGCGCAGGCTCTCCACATCCATGCTGATGCCGTAGCCCATCACAAACATCAGCAGCAGCGAGCCCAGCAGCGCCAGGGCGCTGCGCACCGGGTCGCGCCGCAGCTCCAGCGACTCGCGCCACTGCGTGCTGTAGATGCGCGCCAGGCTTTGGCGCAGCCGCACGGCCCAGCCGGGGCGTGCAGGTGCTGAGTGCGACACCGGCACAGCCGGGGCGGCTGCAGAAGCCAGTGCATCGTCCCCCTGCTCTGCCGGGGTGCCTGCGGCCTCTTGCAGGTAACCGATAAAAGCCTCCTCCAGCGTGGCCGCACCACGCTGGGCCACGATGTCGGCCGGTGCGGCACTGGTGAGCACCCGGCCTGCGTGCATGAGCGAGATACGGTCGCAGCGCTCGGCCTCGTTCATGAAGTGGGTGGAGATGAAGATAGTGACCTTGTCGCGCCGGGCCAGCTCCACCATCAGGCGCCAGAAGTTGTCGCGCGCAATCGGGTCCACGCCCGAGGTGGGCTCGTCCAGGATCAGCAGCTCGGGCTGGTGCACCATGGCCACGGCCAGCGACAGGCGCTGGCGCATGCCCAGCGGCAACTGCATGGGCAGCGTGCTGCGCGCGGCTTGCAGGTCAAAGCGCTCCAGCATGGTCTGCACCCGCTGGGGCACATCTGCCTCGGGCACATGGAACAGCCGGGCGTGCAGCACCAGGTTTTGCTCGACCGACAGCTCGCTGTACAGCGAGAACGCTTGCGACATGTAGCCCACGCGGCGGCGCGTGGCCATGTCTTTTGGGTCCACCGTCTGGCCAAACAGCCACGCCTGCCCTTCGGTGGCGGGCAGCAGGCCCGTGAGCATCTTCATGGTGGTGGACTTGCCACAGCCGTTGCTGCCCAGAAAACCAAAAATCTCGCCGCGCTGGATGCGAAAGCTCACATGGTCCACCGCCACAAAGTCGCCAAACTGCATGGTCAGGCCCTGGGCCTCGATGGCGATTTCTGCCGCCGCATCGGCCAGCAAAGGGGTGATGACCACCGGCTGGTGCCCACGCCGCTTGGCCTCCGGCAGCAGGGCCACAAAGGCGGCCTCCAGGCTGGCGTGGCCAGTGCGCTGCATCAGTTCGGCAGGCGTGCCTGTGGCCAGGATGCGGCCTTCGTCCATGGCCACCAGCCAGTCAAAGCGCTGGGCTTCTTCCATGTAGGCCGTGGCCACGAGCACGCTCATGCCAGGGCGGCCCGCGCGGATGCGGGCGATCAAATCCCAGAACTGGGCGCGGGCCAGCGGGTCCACGCCCGTGGTGGGCTCGTCCAGGATGAGCAGGTCAGGGTCGTGGATGAGGGCGCAGCACAGGGCCAGCTTTTGCTTCATGCCGCCTGAGAGCTTGCCCGCTGGCCGCGCCAGAAACGGGTGCAGCCCGGTACTGCGCGTCAGGTCGTCGATGCGACGGCGGCGCTCGGCCGTGTCGTGGCCAAACAGGCGGCCAAAGAACTGCAGGTTTTCTTCCACCGACAGCGTGGGGTACAGGTTCTTGCCCAGGCCCTGCGGCATGTAGGCAATGCGCGGGCACACGGCGTCGCGGTGGCGGCCATCGGCCATATCGCCACCCAGCACCATCACCCGCCCTTGCTGCACGGCACGCGCCCCAGCCACCAGCGCCAGCAGGCTGGATTTGCCCACCCCATCCGGTCCAATCAAACCCACCATGCGGGCCGAGGGCACCTGCAGGTCAATGCCCGCCAGCGCCACCGTAGCGCCGTAGCGCTGGCTGACGCCTGCAAGGGTGACGACGGGTGCGGTCACTGTGCGGCCTTGGGGGCTGCCGTCTGCATGCTTTCTTTGACCGCCAGTTGTTGGGGCCATGCGGCGTTGGCGTCAATGCGCAGCCAAGCCACGCCGGGCAGGCCCGTCTTGACCTGCTCCCGGTGGCGCACCAGCAGCTCTTTGGGAATCTGCGCCCGCACGCGGAACATGAGTTTTTGCCGCTCGCTGGCTGTCTCCACCGTCTTGGGGGTGAACTGTGCGGTGCTGGCCACAAACGACACGCTGGCAGGGATCACAAAGCCGGGGGCTGCGTCGAGCACGATGCGCACCTCGCTGCCCATAGCGACGCGGCCCGCCACAGCCTCGGGCAAGAAGAAGGTCATGTACACATCGCTCAGATCGGCCAGCTGCAGCACGCGGGCGCCTGCGCCAATCACCTCGCCAGGCTGCACCACACGGAACTGCACCCGCCCATCGCGCGGGGCCTTCAGGTCACTGTCGGCCAGCTCCACGTCAATGCGGGCCAGCGTGGCGTCCAGTGCTCGGGTGTTGGCCTCGGCACTGGTGACCTGCGTGCGAGCCGCGCCAATGCCCGCCTGCGCTGCCTTGGCCTGGGCCTGGGCCGCCGTGAGGGCCGCCTGCAGGCTGCGAACCTTGGCGCGGTCATCGTCCAACAGTTGGGTCGAAAAGAACCCGTCGCGCGCCAGTTGCTCAGAGCGCGGCAGGCGCCGCTTGGCGGTGTCCAAATCGCTGTCGCGCTGGGCCACCACGGCCAGTGCAGATTGGTAGTCGCTCTCACGCTGCGCCACTTGCACCTGGGCGCTGCTCACGGCCAGCCGGGCTTGCTGCTGCCGGGCCACGGCCTCGTCGCGTTGGGCCTGCAGGCTGTCGATCTGCATGCGGGCCACGGTTTGCCCAGCGGTCACAAAATCGCCCTCGCTGGCCGATATCTCCAGCACCCGGCCCGCCAGTTTGGTGGCCACCGACACTTCGGTCGCCTCGATGCGGCCGTTGCCGCTGACGAAGCCTTCACCGAGGCCTTGGGTCTTCCATGGCTGCCAGTACAGCAGCCCTCCCCCCACCCCTGCCAACAGCACCGCAATGGCGGCAAAGGTCTTCAGCTTCTTGCTCATGGTTCTTCCTTGTGGGTGCCACCCAAGCACCTTTGTGGCCTCGCCGACATGCTAGACCAAGCCATGGTGCGCAGGGACGCAGCGCAAGCATCACTTGACCTGCATCAACGATGCGGGCGCACGGAGGACACCCCCATGCGCTTGCGGCGGGGGCCATGCAGCATGCCATGGAACACCATGGAGCGCTCTTTGGGCAGGCCCTCAGTGCATTAATGCAAAAACTGCCTCTTGCGCTTGATTAACAAGCGCTAGCAGCTATATTTTTGATAGCAAACTCTTCACCCAGGGCGCACATCAAAAGCCGAGAGGTGGTTGGCCAGGTGCATGGCGTGGGCCTGCTCGTACTGGGTGCGGCCCAGGGGGCCGTAGGCAAAGTGGGGCTGCAGCGGGCCGGGGTGCGCCGCAAAGTCTTGCACCGCCTGGCGCAGCCGGGCCAGGGCGGCCGACGCATCGGGCGCCGCAGCGGCCAGCGCAGGCGCCCCCGGGATGGGCTCGGCCAGGCTGTGGCGCATGCGGCCCAGCGCGGCAAACGCCGCAAAGGCCGCAGCACCTGCCGTGCGCTGAAACAGCGCCGCCTTGGGCACGGGAAAGCCGCGCAGAGAAAACTCGATGCTCTGCGCGCAGTGCTCCAAGGTTTGCGACCAGCTCCAGGCCGTGGCAGGCTCCAGCGCCTGCGTGCCTGCTGCACTCAAACGATCAACCTCTTGCATGGCTTGCTGAAGGGTGGCAAACACCAGCTGTCGGTCGTTGCCCGGCTGGTACATCCACAGGCCTGTGCCCGCCACACCTGCCGCTGCTGTGGCCCCCGCAGCCCACGCACTCAGCTTGAGCCAGCGCCGCCGCGAGGAGGATTGCCCTTGGCGGGCTGAGAGCGTTGTCTTGGGCATGCGTGGGCGTCTGCAGAAGCAAAAAGTGCATTTTGCGGGGCCTGTAAGGCTGAGTGCTGCGGGATGGAGATGCTGTGCGTCAGGCAGCCGACACAAGCACGGCATGGCCGCTGCAGGGCACTGCAGTGGCCTGCAACAAGCCAGGGGTGGCCCCCAAACAGGTGACTAAACGAACAGCGGCGTCTCGGCCACTTCCACCCGGTTGCGGCCCTTTTGCTTGGCCAGGTACATGGCGGTGTCGGCCCGCTTGAGCACAGCGTCGGCAGAGTCGCCGCGCACGCACAGCGCCACGCCAATGCTCACCGTCAGCGCGATGGACTGCGGGCCGGATTGCACGGGTTGCGCCTGCACCAGAGTGCGCAGGCGCTCTGCCACCGCTTGGGCGCCAGGGCCATCGGCATTGGGCAGAAAAATGGCGAACTCCTCGCCCCCCAGCCGCCCCATCACGTCTTCCTTGCGCAGGCAGCGGTTGGCCAGCGCCACAAACTGGCGCAGCACGTCGTCTCCGCCGCTGTGGCCCCAGGTGTCGTTGATTTTTTTGAAATGGTCCAGGTCCAGCACCAGCACGGGCAGGCTCTGGCGCATGCGCTCGGCCTGGCTGATGGCTTTTTCCAGCAGGGTGAGGAAAGCACGGCGGTTGAACACACTGGTCAGCGGGTCCACCTCGGCCAGGTGGCGCAGCTCTGTGGTGATGTACTCGTTGGTCAGCATCACGGTACCAAATGCCATCATCACCAGGGCAATCGTGGACTCCAACACCACGTACTGCGACAACAGATCAATCAACCTGGCATCAGGCACGCCCACGGAGTCCACCGTTGTCAGGCGAAACAACAGAGGCCGCAGCAAGACAAAGATGCCATGGAAGCCCACCAAGCCAGAGAAGAGGTAACGGGCAGGCACATTGCGAAACCCACCCCGAGCCAGAGTGACCGCGGTGAGCACAAAGTAGACACCGCTCACCAGCCCCGACAACGCAAACCGCGCCCCCAAGTGGGGTAACTCGACGGTGAAGTAGATAGACACGCCCACCAACGCTGCGATGGCCGCGACTGCATAGGCATGCGAGGGCAAGGTGCGGCCCATGTATGCGCGACTGCCCAGGAAGCAAAAGTACGCGGCCAGGGCAATGCTGCTTTGCGTGAGCGCCACGGACACCAGTTCGGGAAATAGGTCGCGCACCAGCAAATTGGTGCAAAAGACCGACGCGCTCAGGAACGAAAAGGTCCACAAGCGCAGGCCTGGGATGTTTTTGTTGAAGAACCACACGGCATACAGCACTGTGGTGACCAGCGCCGCAAGGATGGCTGCAAGAACAATGAGCGTGGGGCTGTGCACAGAAAAACGAGGGCGAAGGCTGAAGGCGGGTAGGCTCTTTGGCGGCATGCCATGGGGCTGCGTTGTGCGCGCCCGGCCATGCAGATGGGGATTTGTATCAAATGTTAACCGAAGGTGGTGACAGTTACTCTCGCATTTAGAAAACCAAAGGCTGCATCAACGCCTTGATTCGGCCCCAAATCTGCGGCCAAAGGTTCTGGCAGAAGGCGCCTGTGTTTTCAATGATGTCCGCATACCGCTCCGATGTGCACCACGCCATCGCACGCTATGGCCAGGCCCACAGAGGCCAAAGCACACACAGGCCGGCTCATGCCAGCTCATGTAGACCACTGCGCCATTTCCGCTTCAAACTGTTCCATCGGCGCGGGACGGCCATACAAATCGCCGAATAGCCCTGGTAGCTGGTGCAGCCATAGACCCACAGGAGGCTCTGCTGCGCTAACCAACCACACTGCACTCGCGCCGCAGCAGCGCCAGCGCGTCATGCATCTGGTAGTCCATGTCACTGGTCAGGGTCTTGGTGGCGTCTTGCACAAAACCCGTCCACAGTGTCAGGTAGTCACTCTGGTAAATGCCCGGGGCGTTATCGCGGATGAACTGGGCTGCGAGTTCAGGCGTCCACCCGCTTTTGCGGATTTTCCGCACCAAGCTCGCAGCGGTTTTCTCGGTGAGCAGCGTCTTTTTGGGTGCCCCGGCAGCCAGACAAACAAACAGGGTGAGCAGGGAATGCTCGTCTTCGTTGCCCTGGGTGGTTTTGAGCCACAGCTTGCTGGCGGGCAAAGGGGGCTCATTGCCGTCTTCCAGGGCATCCAAGCTGCGGTGGTAGCCGTCCACCTCGGCCAAGGGGTCGTCCAGCAAAAAGTACCGGGCCCGGAACACGCCAGTGGGCCGCAACAGGGTCCGCAATGGCACCGCAGCATCCAGCAGCTTGGGCATATCGGCCAGCACGACTTGGCACTGCGCCTGCACAGCATCGCGCAAGGCCGCAGGCAGGCCCGTGGGCAGCCGCAATGCAGCAGGCACGGGTTGCTTCTTTTTGCGCAGCGTATTCACCAGTTTTTCAAATGCCACCGTGTGGGGCCATTCGCCCATCGCCATGGCCTGCGGGGCCAGTGCTTGCATCAGCAACCCGGTGCGAATCACCGCCTCGGCATCTGCCCCCGCCGCCTCCAGCTCGTCCGCGTCTAGGTCGTACTGCTCGGCCAGCCATTGGGCCGCAGCGATGGCTTGGCCGATGTGGCTGCGCCGGGCCAGTTCTGCTTGGTATTCGGCATGGCTGCGCAGCGACCACACGGCCAACAGCGGCGTTTGCGCATCGTCGTAGCCCGCCATGCCGAAGTTGCTGCTCTCGGGCATGGCAATCAGGCGCTTGAGCATGTCCGAGCCGCCTTTGGAGCGCGACAGCAAGGAGTTGTCGCGCAGCGAGACGGCTGCTTTGGTCAGGTCGCCCCCCGTCGTATCCAGCAGGTACAAGCTGATGAGGTTGACCATGCGGTCACGGGCCTTCTCCAGCTCTGGCCGCAAGAATTCGCTGCCAAAGTAGCGGGCAATCTGAACGATGCCTTTGGGTGCGTCGGTATGGATAGCAGCCAGCCGCTGCACATCAATGATGCCGTGCTGCACGCCATGGGCCAGTACCTTGTCAAAGAACGGACGGGCATCGTGCAGCTGCAGGGCGCGGGCGGCTCCCACCGGATGGACATCGGAGGAAGGCGTATCGGGCAGGGTCATGTTGGTATCCATCGCGCTATGTATTGTTCACGGGCCATGCAGCTCGCGCAGCCCCCACCAGGCCCCTTCGCGCAGGGACAGCCCCGCCGCACTGGCGAGTCCCCCTTGGTGGCTCGGCGGCTCCATGAAAGGGGAAAGGCGCAAAGGGCCTCAGGGGCTTGCAGTCTTTAAATGGCAGACTCTTCGTCTGACACCCGGGCTGCAGGCGTGGCCTTGCCCCGGTCTGTTTCGCTGGTTTCAAACTTGCCGTCGTCTTCCTCCGCAGGCTCATCGGTCTCGTCCAGGCCCAAATCAAAAGCCCTGGCCTTGGCCCGCAGCACCAGCAAGGTTTCAATGAACAGGTCGCGGCACTCATAGCGCAGCAGCCAAGCCATCTGCATCCAGTCGCGGTCGGCCACTTCGTCCAAGTCCACGCGCGGTTGCACATAGCCTGAGGCCAGCAGCTCATCGTCGCTCAGCGTCAGTCCATAGTCTTCGGTGGCATCGAAGGTGCCAGTGCGCGCAAAGGACTCCACGCGACTCCACTTTTCCGCAAAGTAGTTGGCCAGGGCTTCGGCGCCACCGTCCAGGTCGCCAATGGCCGTCAAGAATTCGATAGGGTCGGCATCGTCACGGAACACCACCGCGTTGACCATGCTGCGCAGGTGCGTGTGGGTCAGGTCCTTGTACTGTTTCTCCAGCACCATGGCACGGGCAAATTGCTCGGGCGTGACCAACATATTGACCACAGACGCCTTAGAGTCGTCGTACTCGCGCATCACAGCCAGAATATCTTTGGGCGCCAGTTGGTCCAGCACGACCATCAGGGCGTTGTCGCCATCGGTGTCTGCCAACTCAGCCAGTGCTGACTCGGCACCCACGATATCGCCGGCTGCAATAAGGCTGGTGGTCTTGGTGATAAGGGCCAGGTGGTTGCTCATAAAAATCGGTACGTGGATGGTTGGTGTGCAGTTCAATCTTTGCGCTCAAAGCCCACATCGGCCAGCCAGTTGGAGCTGGCTTCTTCGCGGCTGCGGCTGTTGTGCGGGTCAGCCGCATCGTCCGCGCTCAGCGCGTCGTAGCCATCGTCGTGCTCCGCTGCATCGGCATCGTCCTCATCGGCCTGGCCCTCATCGTCGCCCTGGGCTGCGGCGGCAAATCGCGCGTGCTGCAGCAAATACTCCAGCCCCGCAGCCACCACCATGAAGCGCTCTCCACCCGGCTCACTCAGCACGGTTTTGGCCAGGGAGGCCGCCCAGGGCTCCAGCGTGACAACGCTATCCAACGCGGACCACTGCGGCAGATCGTCCTGACCACAGGCCAGAACTTGCTCCAACGCATTGGCCCGACCAAACCGAAAGCCCTGGTGAAACACCACCGCCACCATCTCAGGAGCGAGTTCCATCATCTTCACCAAAAAGCCGATTTCAGACCGCTTTTGGGCCAGCCGCTTGCGCAGAACGTCTTTGCCTTCGGAGTCTTCGGTCAGGTCATCGATCTCTGCTTGGTAAGCAGATCGCAGGTCATGGAAATAAGGAGAGATTTTCACGGGGCAAGGATGTTGTGGGTGTAGGTTTGCCAGATTTCCTGGGCGGTCTGCAGCGGGTCGTCCAGCAGGTTGCGGCGACGGTTGTCGTCATAGGCCTGGCGCGCCTCGTCGTCGGACAGCACCTCATAGGCTTTTTGCACGGCGGCAAAGCACTGGGCTGCATCGGGGGCATCGTTCTTGTCGGGGTGATAGAACGAAGCCTTTTGCCGAAAAGCCTTTTTGATATCGGCCAGCGAGGCGTTGGCCGCTAGCCCCAAGGCTGCGTAATGGTCGGTCATTGGGTGTCTATCCAGTTGAACAGCACGGGCACTGATGGCACTGCATCGGTGCATGCATGGGCACAGGCATCAGCCAGAGCCCAGCGGCGGCAATGCGCCAGCGCTGGCGGCTGCCAGACAAGACGAAAGCAGCCCATGCCAGCGCAAACGCTCAGCCTGCCAAGCTCACAAAAACATTTTGCACATCGTCGTTGCCATCAATCGCCGCCAAGAAATTCTCCACTTCTTCCAGCTGCTCAGCCGTCAGGTTGGCAGGATTGACAGGGTTCTTGGGCTTGTAGCCCAGCTTGGCAGACAACACGGTAAAGCCTTGTGCGGGCAGTGCACGGCTGACCAAGTCCAAGTCCGTTGGGTCTGTCCAGAACGTGGTGGTGCCCTCTTCGTCCCCGGCTTCAAAGTCCTGGGCGCCCGCCTCAATGGCGGCCAACTCAGGGTCTGCGTCAGGCTTGGCGGGTTCCGCTTCGATCATGCCCACATGGTTGAAGTCCCACGCCACCGAGCCAGACGTGCCCAATTGCCCCTTGCGGAACAAAACCCGCATTTCAGGGGCCGTCCGATTCACATTGTCCGTCAGGCATTCAACCATCACGGCGACCTGGTGGGGGGCAAAACCTTCATAAATGACGCGCTCGTAGTTAACCGCGTCAGCACCTGTGCCAGAGCCCTTCTTAATGGCGCGCTCCAAAGTGTCTTTGGGCATGGACGCCTTGCGAGCCTGCTCAACCACCAAGCGCAGACGGGAATTGCTGGCGGGATCGGCACCACCACGGGCAGCCACGGTGATTTCCTTGACCAGCTTGCCAAACAGCTTCCCTTTGGCGTCGGCCACAAGGGCCTTGCCTTTTGCTTTCCACTGTGCGCCCATGGCGGTTCTCTTTCTAGGTGTTGTAGCGCGCGACGGCGCTGGTTGGTTGATAGATCGGTGCGCAGGGCCGCTCTTACAAGCCCAGCCTACACGCATTGCTGTATTTTCCTTGATGCGAGCGCACCACCATCGCGCGCAGCCCCATCAAGCAGGTCTTAGAGCCTGTTTACGACCTCGCTTGTTCCACATCAGCCCTAAGTGCCGTCACACAGGCATGGAACATACAAACGACAAACCGATGAATTACTCTGCTATCAGTTGCAAAGCGGCCCGACTTCACGCAACATCGCTGCGCCAATTTCGGCAACCAGGAGTAATCACAACATGAAAAAAATCCTTGTCCTCGCGCTCGCGCTCGCAATGTCACCGGTCATCATGGCCAAGAGCGTCAACCACAGCACGAAAGGACATTCTGTGCAGAAAAGCGCCCACGCCAAGCCCACCCACCGCAACAAGGCCAAGCCCAGCAGCCACCGCAGGACTGCAAAGCCACACACCAACAAGGCTGGCACACAACGATAAATGCACAGGGCGAACCTGCTTTAGCGGCAGGTTCGCACTAGCCCCATTTTTCAGGGGGCATAACAACGCCCAGCAACTCATCGACCAAAAACAAAAACCCGCTACTTTTTCAAGAGCGGGTTTTGCGGCAAATGCCGAATTGGGTGGTAGGACGTACTGGATTCGAACCAGTGACCAACGGATTAAAAGTCCGCTGCTCTACCAACTGAGCTAACGTCCCAACCGGAGCTTTTACATTTCTGTAAAGACTCAAATTATAGCTTGAATTTTAGGACTTCAAAGAAGTCTCTGCTATTTTGTCGATCACCCATCCGGCTGCACACTGACCAAAGGTGGCCGTCACCGCAACCACCGAGCCATAGCCATGGCAATTGAGCGAGCCATCCCCTTCGCCAGCCAGCATGCAAGACGCATCGGGCGGGGCGACAGCTTCGCGGCTGAAAACGCACACCACGCCCATTTTTTTCCCATCGCGTGCAGCACGATGGTGCTTGCGCAAGCGGTAGCGCAGCTGCGCCAGCAATGGGTCGTGGGTCGTAGCAGCCAGATCGTCGATGTCTACTTTGTGGGCCAGGCGTTTTCCCCCTGCCGCACCCACCGAGATCAGGCGATGTTTGCCTGAAAGAGCCCAGGCCGCCATGGCGGTCTTGGCCTTCACCTGGTCGCACGCGTCGATCACGGCATCCACCGCAACGCCCGCCAGCAAACCTGGCCAGTTGTCGGCATCGACAAAGTCGTCAACGCAGTCGACCCTGCAAAAAGGGTTGATCTGAGCAATACGGTCGCGCATGGCCAGCACCTTGGCTTGGCCCACGGTGCCCGAGAGCGCATGGATTTGGCGATTGATATTGGACTCTGCGACATGATCCATGTCGATGAGTGTCAGGCGCCCAACACCGCTGCGAGCCAAGGCCTCAGCAGCCCAGGAGCCCACCCCCCCCACACCGACCACGACCACGTGCGCGCCGCGAATGCGCTGCGCACCCGCTACGCCATAGAGCCGCTCTAGTCCCCCAAACCGGCGCTGCGTGACCTCGTCAGGGGCCACGGAGCCAGGCACGGCACCAGAACCACTCAGGTCAACGGGCACCACAGGATCACTTGAGCCGGGCAAGTCGCTCTTTCGCCGCTGCGGCCGCCTCAGACTGGGGGTACGCGCGAACCAAGTCTTCCAGCGTCTTGCGAGAAGCCCGGTTGTCCTTCAACTCCAACTGGCAGTTGGCAATCGACAGCGCAGCTTCAGGGGCACGCGCATGGGTCGGGGCATCAGTCAACAACTGCTTGAAGTTGCCAATGGCTTCCTTGTAGTCACGCTGTGCATACTGGGCGTTGCCCAGCCAAAAACGCGACGAAGGCACATAGCCACTGCGCGGGTTCTGGCGCACGAACGACGCAAAGGCAGTGCTGGCTTCTGCGAACTTGCCAGAGCGGAAGATCGCCAGCGCGGCTTCAAAATCCCGCTTCTCACTGGGATCGGCCTGGAACTCCTGGCCATCCAGAGTCACCTTCACCGGTTCAAATTTGCTCAGGCGTTCATCGACCCCCTGGGCAATGTCTTTCTGGCGCCGCTGCAAATCTGCCACGTCGCGCAAAAGCTGCTCATTTTGACCACGCAATTTGGCCTGCTCAGAGCGCAGCAACTCGATCTGGTTCTGCAGATCGAGGAGGTTGCGGCGAAGCTGTTCGCTGTCCTGGCGCAACTCCTCGGCCGATCGTTGCTGGGTCGCTTGCATGGAGTCCACGCGCTGGCGCAGCTCCAAAATAGCCCTGCGTGCTTCACCATCTTCGAAGATGGCGGCTTGGCTGGCCGTGGCAAAAAGCCCTGCCAGCAAGGCTGCCAGCAGGGTTTTGAACGGCTTAACGATCAGTGGCGATTGCATCAGCGGTACGACAGTTCAGCGCGGCGGTTCTTGGCGTGGACTTCTTCAGTACCGCCTTGGGCTGCAGGCTTTTCCTTACCAAAGCTCACCGCTTCGACTTGAGCGTCTTGCACGCCCAGCAGGGCCAGTGCGCGGCGCACAGCCTCCGCACGCTTTTGGCCCAGGGCCAAGTTGTATTCGCGGCCACCGCGCTCATCGGTGTGGCCCTCCACCATCAGCTTGCGGTTACCGCCAGCCTTGATGAAACGGGCATGCGCTTCGATCACAGCCTGGAACTCTGGCTTGATCACGTAGCTGTCGTAGTCAAAGTACACGATGCGGCTCACGCCCACTGGGCCTGCGCCGTCACGGGCCGATTGGTTCAGATCCACACCGGCCACGCCGCTTTGGCTGGTGCCGCCCGAGTTGGCACCATTGCCAGTCGTAGACGAGGCTGTTTTGTCTTCCACTGGCACGTCGTCGAGCTTGACGCCAGAGCTGCAGCCAGCGGCCATCAAGGCGACGAGGGAAAGGGCCAGGGTTGCTTGTTTGATCATCCAAAAATCTCCAAAAAATACAAATTGCAAAGAAAACTCAAAATTTCATTGTTTTTGAAACGCGCCCCAATCGGGTTCACGGATGTCTCCGGCTTGTCCGGCCAAGCGAGCCTTGATTTTCCCATCCAACGTGGTGGTCATCAGCGCCTCGCGGCCCTGATGTTGGGTTGCATAGACCAGCAAGCGACTGTTGGGGGCAAAGCTGGGGTTTTCATCCGCCGTGGTGTCGGTGATGGCATTGGCCGTACCCGTCGCCAAATCCATGACGTGCAGTTTGAACGCACCGCCCACCCGCGAGATGTAGGCCAGCCATTTCCCATCGGGGCTGATGCTGGGCGAAATGTTGTAGGTACCAGAGAACGTGACCCGCTCGGCATTGCCGCCGCCCACAGGCACACGGTAAATCTGCGGGGCACCGCCACGGTCGCTGACAAAGTAAATGCTGCGCCCGTCACCCGAGAAAACCGGCTCGGTATCGATACCAGCGCTTTGCATCAGGCGCCGTGGCTCACCACCATTGGCATCAATGGTGTAGAGCTGCGAGCCACCGTCACGGCTGAGCGTCACAGCCAGCGTACGGCCGTCTGGCGCCCAGGCGGGCGCGCTGTTGGAGCCACGGAAATTCGCAATCAAACGGCGTCGGCCCGATGCCACATCGTGAACGTAGACCACAGGCTTGCGCGACTCGAACGACACATACGCAATCTGACCACCACTAGGGGACCACGCGGGCGAAATAATGGGTTCGGGGCTGGACAAAGCAGACTGCGCGTTTTCACCGTCCGCGTCGGCCACCCACAGGCTGTAGCGGGGGCCCGTTTTCGTCACGTAGGTAATGCGGGTGGAAAACACCCCGCGCTCGCCTGTGAGCTTTTCGTATATGAAATCTGCAATGCGGTGTGCCACCAGACGCAGATCGCCCTGCGTGACGACATAGCTTTGGCCGCCCAAGTCCTGCCCACGCACCACGTCCCACAGGCGAAAACGGACATCGTAGCGCCCATCGGCCATGCGAGTGACACTGCCCGTCGCCAAAGAATCCGCACTCTTTTGCCGCCATAGGGCGACATCCGGGCGAGAAGACTCGTCCAATGCGGCACCCGAGGCATCGACGGACCGGAACTGCCCGCTGCGTTCCAAGTCCGCTTGAACGATGGCCGCGATCTTTTGGGGAGACTGCGCATCACCGCGAAACGGTACGATGGCGATAGGCAATTGGGTCAACCCCACGCCGGTGACTTCAACGCGAAATTGCGCCTGAGCCAAAGCAGGTATCGCAGACGCTGAAGCCGCTGCCGCCAGCAGGTGGCGACGGTTGGGATGCGGCACAGCCGCAAGGAAAGTTTGGAGTGAATTTTGTTCGATGGTCATTGGCATCCAGCAGTAGCCGAACAATCGCCGCATGGCGTAAGACAGGCCCGAATGTTACACACAGGCGACGCCCCCCTGTGACAAACTGTGCAACCCTTGTGGGGTGAAGACATTTTTACGGGCGACAAACCTGTGACTGAACATGGTTCTTCAACACAAGCGCGTTTTCCAAAGGCTGCAATTTTGGCACTGCGGGCGCGCCCCGTTTGCAGCCGCGCAGGTTTGTTGACACTTTCAGCCTGAAGTTCCACGAACTTGTGCAGGACGAGCCCTCTGTGAGCATCAGGCTGCAGGCCCAAAGCTACAGCTCGTAGCAAAACGTAGAATCGCCAGCACATGCAAGCACAAGAAACCAGAGCCGCGCAGGCCCAAACTCCCAGCCTCCCATTGATGACCCGATTGGCCAGGCTGGCCGTTTATTTTGGACACCAGCGCCTTGCCTGGGGCCTTGCCATTGCCGCCACGCTGGTGGGTGCAGTGACAGAGCCCATGATTCCAGCACTGTTGCAACCCCTGCTGGACAGAGGATTCACCCAAGGAACCCTGCAACTGTGGACCGTCCCCCTGGCCATCATGGGGGTGTTTTTGGTGCGCGGCTTCGCACAGTTTGTGGGGCAGTACGCTCTGGCAAAAATTGCCAACGAAGGCATGCTGCTGCTGCGCAAGGCGCTGTTTGACCGCGTGCTTTCCGCAGAAATGGGTTTGTTTGGCCGCCAGTCGGCCAGTGCGCTGTCCAACACCGTGGTGTATGAGGTGCAAAACGGCTCCAACCTGCTGGTGCAGGCCCTGCTGGGGCTGTCGCGTGACGGGTTCACCCTGGTGGCACTGCTGGGGTACCTGCTTTATTTGAACTGGCAGCTCACGCTGATTGTGGCGGTGGTCGTACCCGGGGTCGCCTGGATCATGAAGACGCTGTCGCGCAGGCTGTACCACCTTACCAAGGTGAGCCAGCAAGCCACGGACGAACTGGCCTATGTGGTGGAAGAAAACGTGCTGGCCCACCGCATGGTGCGCTTGCACGGCGCGCAACAGGGTCAGGCCGGGCGTTTTGCCGCACTCAGCCAAAGCCTGCGCAGGCTGGCCATCAAGTCCACCATCGCATCGGCTGCGATGACCCCGCTGACCCAGTTGCTGGCGGCAGCGGCACTCTCTGTGGTGATTTGCATTGCGCTGTGGCAAAGCCGTGGCGCTGTAGACACCAAGGACGTGACAGTGGGCGGCTTTGTCTCCTTCATCACCGCCATGCTGATGCTGATTGCCCCCATCCGCAGACTGGCCGATGTGGCCAACCCCATCACCCGCGGCGCTGCGGCGCTGGAGCGCGGCTTGTCCCTGCTTGGAGACACAGGCGCTGAAGCCCAGGGCACCCACACCACGGACAGGGTGCGCGGCGAAATTGTGCTGAGCCATGTGAGCGTGCAATTTGGCAACGACCAGGCCCCGGCGCTTGATGACATCAGCCTGCGGGTTGCCCCAGGCGAAGTGGTGGCACTGGTGGGCCCATCGGGTGCAGGCAAGACCACGCTGGTCAATCTTTTGCCACGCTTCATCAACAGCAGCCAGGGGCAAATCACGCTGGACGGACAAGAGCTGACCACCTGGAACCTTGCATCGCTGCGCGGCCAGTTTGCGATGGTGAGCCAGGACGTTGTGATGTTCAACGACACCATTGCCGCCAACGTGGCACTGGGCAGTGCCATGGATGAGCAGCGCGTGCATGAATGCCTGGCTGCCGCCAACCTGTCAGAGCACATTGCCGCCCTCCCCCAAGGCATTCACACCGTGGCAGGACACAACGCGACCCAGCTCTCAGGCGGCCAACGGCAGCGCCTGGCGATTGCCCGCGCGCTGTACAAAAATGCGCCCATCCTCATCCTGGACGAGGCCACCTCGGCCCTCGACACCGAATCGGAACGGCTGGTCCAAGACGCTCTGCAGCGCCTGATGCAGGGCCGCACGACGCTGGTGATTGCCCACAGGCTTTCCACCATCGAGCACGCAGACCGTGTGGTGGTCATGGAGCGCGGGAAAATCGTGGAGCAAGGCAGCCACACGCAGTTGATGGCCGCTGGCGGCCTGTATGCGCGACTGCAAAGCCGGCCAGGAGCAACAGACGCCCACTGACGAACGCTGACAGAGCAACCACGCCCCCCGTGCCACTGGAGCACGGACGCCGCAGTCAGCATCAATCAGCATCAATCAGCAGCTGTCAGCTCACCAAGCCCCTGCGTTGGGCTGACGCTTGCGAATGGCCGCAGCAATTTGCGCGGCCGCTTCAGCGCGGCTGACACGCTGGGCAAAGTTCACGGCCGTCAGCCCCAATCGGTTTTTCAGCGTGGGGTCAGCCCCCTCTGCCAGCAATAGCTTGACGATATCGGACGAGCCATATTGCGCGGCCATCATCAACGGCGTGGTTCCATTGGGCGAGGCGGCATCGATGTACGCGTGATTTTCCAGCAGCAGCGCTGCAATGCGCAGGTGCTGCTCCGTGCCACCCGATGCCGCATAGTGCAAGGGCGTCCAGCCGGTCTTGTTGACGTCGGCATCGCGCGCAATCAGCTGTTTGACGGCGTCTTCGTTGCCCTTGATGGCCGCCATCATCAGGGGGCTTTCGTCCTGCGCATTGCGCACCTCTACCTGGGTATTGCGCGCCGCCATCAACGCCGCAAAGGCTTTGTGCGACTCTTCCTTGAGTGCGATGACTAAGCCCACCTGCCCCTTGGCATCCCGTGTGTTGGGGTCAAAACCTCTGCGCAACAGGGCTGTGATGGTGTCCGGGTCGTCCCGCAAAATGGCCGTGAAGAAATCGTCGTACGAGCCAGCCACAGCCCATGGTGCGGATCCGGCCAGGGCTGCACCCAGCAAGGCGGCACGGCGCGTCAGCATGTCACACCTCCTGCCACAACCCCCGTAAACAAGGTCTCAAAATTGCGGCTGGTGGCCTGCGCCACCTCTTGCACCGACAGGCCCTTGCACTGGGCCACCTGCTGCGCCACATACGGCACATACGAAGGGTTGTTCGTCTTGCCCCGGTAAGGCACCGGCGCCAGATAAGGGCTGTCGGTTTCGATGAGGATCCGGTCCAGCGGGGCAAAGGCCACTACGTCGCGCAGGTCCTGCGCATTCTTGAAGGTGATGATGCCGGAGAACGACAGGTAATAGCCTAGATCCAGTGCGGCACGGGCCACCTGCATGGATTCGGTAAAGCAGTGGAACACGCCCCCAGCCACATTGCCCGCCCCGTCCTCGCCCTCTTCCCGCAAGATGGCCAGGGTGTCGTCCGAAGCGCTGCGGGTGTGAATGATCAACGGTTTGGCGCAGGCGCGCGCTGCGCGGATGTGGGTGCGAAAACGGCTGCGCTGCCACTCCAGGTCGGCAATGCTGCGACCGCCCTTGCGGTCTTCCATGCCGTAGTAGTCCAACCCTGTTTCACCGATGGCCACCACACGTGGCAGCGCTGCCTTGTCGAGCAAATCCTGCAAGCTGGGCTCCTGCACGCCCTCGTTGTCGGGGTGCACCCCCACGGTGCTCCAAAAGTTGTCGTACCCCAGGGCCAGCGCGTGCACGTCGCCAAACTCCTCCATGGTGGTGCAAATGCACAAAGCCCGCTCCACCTGCGCATCGGCCATGGCCTGGCGAATGGCTGGGAGCTGGCTCACAAGGTCAGGAAACGAAAGGTGGCAGTGCGAATCGGTAAACATGCGGACTCAAAATGAAAAAGCCGACCCGCCAGCGCGGGTCGGCGCAGGGCGCGGCAGCGCCATCAAATGGTTTGGGTAGGACGTTCTGAGCCCAACGCAGTTCCCAAAATTTCTTCGATCTTGAGCTTGAGCAGACGCGACTTGTCGTCTTTCGGGAACTGGATGCCCACACCCTGGGTGCGATTGCCTGCGGCCCGTGCGGGAGTCACCCAGGCCACGCGACCTGCCACGGGGTATCGCTGCGTGTCGTCGGGCAGCGTGAGCAGCACATACACATCGTCGCCCAGCTTGTAATCACGCTGGGTGGGCACAAAGATGCCACCCTCTACAAAAAACGGGATGTACGCGGCATACAAGGCGCCCTTTTCCTTGATGGCCAGCTGCATGACGCTGGGACGGGGTGCGGTGGATGGACTGCTCATGGTGATCAATGCGTTGGTTGCCTTGAGTGTAGGGTGTTTCGCGCCTGGGCGACAAGCGCCTCCAGCATCAGGCCAGCGTTAAACGGGTGGTCTGCCGTGCGCGCCTCTTTGGCCAGGGCCTTGGACCAGCGGGTCAAGGCAGCCAGGGGTGGTGGCTTAGGCAGGTCAGCCACCGCAAAGTAGCGCGGAGCCGCGCCCACCCCCACCGACAGCAAATCGTGACACAGCTTTTGCAACGCATCGATGGCCTGGGCCGGTGCCCAGTCGCCCAAAGCCGTCACATCGCCCCGCGCCATGGCCTGCGGCAAAGATGACCAGGCCTGCGGACTGCGCCCCGAGCGGGCCACAGCCAGGGCATCGTCTGGCCGCCCGCCTGCGGCACGTAAAAATGCCGTGGCCGCATCGGCGGCAATGCCTTGCGATTGCAGCCAGGGCAACATTTCCGCCTGGCTCGGCCACACCATGGTGTGGCCCAGGCAACGGCTGCGAATGGTGGGCAGCAGCTGGTGAGCGGCCTCACTGGCCAACACAAACCGCACATCACCAGGCGGCTCCTCCAGAGTTTTGAGCAACGCATTGGCCGTGACGTGGTTCATTTGCTCGGCCGGGTACACCAGCACCGCCTTGCCACGCCCCCGCGCCGAGGTGCGCTGCGAGAACTCCACCGCATCGCGCATGGCCTCCACGCGGATCTCGCGGCTGGGTTTGCGCTTCTTGTCGTCAATTTCAGCCTGGGCCTTTTCGGACAAAGGCCAGCCCAGCGCCAGCATCTGCACTTCGGGCATCAGCACGCACACATCGGCATGGGTGCGCACGTCAATGGCGTGGCAACTGGCGCACTGGCCGCAGGCGCCATGGGAGGTGGGGGCATCGCACATCCAGGCGCGCACCAGCTCCAGCGCCAAGGCATATTGCCCCATGCCCGAGGGGCCTTGCAGCAGCCAGGCATGGCCGCGCTGGGCCAGCAACGTGGCCCGCTGCACCGCAATCCAGGGCGCCAGAGGCAGGGTATCGGCGGTGGAACGTTCGCTCATGGGGCCAGCCCAGGTGTGGGCACCATGATGGACAGCCAGCCCTTGCACACAAAAACGCTGGTGAGCTGCTGCCACACGCGGTGGCGGTCTTGGGCGGCGTCGATGCGTGCAAAGCGTTGCGGGGCACCCGCAGCGCGGTCGGCGTACCCCTGGGCTACACGCTCAAAAAAGGCCACGGGCTGCGACTCAAAACGGTCGGGCACGCGCGCGCCCACCAGCCGCTGCGCGGCAATCTCAGGGGCTAGGTCAAACCACACAGTCAAATCAGGCTCTCGCATCAAACCAGGCTCTGGCGCAAGCCCAGTCTGCGCCATGCGCTCTAAAACAGATAGCAACTCAAGGTCGAAACCGCGCCCAGCACCTTGGTAGGCAAAGGTGGCATCGGTGAAGCGGTCGCAGAGCACCACATCGCCCCGCGCCAGGGCGGGCTCAATCACCTGGCGCAAATGGTCGCGCCGGGCCGCAAAAATCAGCAGGGCCTCGGTCAACGCGTCCATGGGGTCGTTGAGGACCAGGTCCCGCAGCTTCTCAGCCAGCGGCGTGCCACCGGGCTCGCGGCTGAGCGTGACGGTGCGCCCCTGGGCGCGAAAGGCCTGGGCCAGGCCGTCGATGTGCGAGGACTTGCCCGCACCGTCGATGCCTTCAAACGAGATGAACAAGCCTGTACGTGACATGAAAACCTTCAATGGTGGACGGCCGTCTTTATTGGGATTGCCCGCGCTGGTAGCGGTTCACGGCCCGATTGTGTTCGTCCAGGCTGGCGCTGAAATGGCTGCTGCCATCGCCCTTGGCCACAAAGTAAAGCGCGCGGGTGGACGCAGGCTGCACCGCCGCCAGCAGCGCCGCCTTGCCCGGCATGGCAATGGGCGTGGGCGGCAGGCCGGGGCGGGTGTAAGTGTTCCAGGGCGTGTCGGTCTGCAGGTCACGGCGGCGCAGGTTGCCATCAAACTTGTCGCCCATGCCGTAGATGACCGTGGGGTCCGTCTGCAGCAGCATACCGGTGCGCAGGCGGTTGGCAAACACCCCGGCGATCTGCGGCCGGTCACTGGCGCGGCCCGTTTCTTTTTCCACGATGCTGGCCAGCACCAAGGCTTCAGCGGGGGTCTTGAGCGGCAGGTCGGGCGAGCGCAAGGCCCAGGCAGCTTCGAGCTTGCGGTCCATCGCATGCAAGGCGCGCCGCAGCAGGGCCAGGTCGCTGGAGCCCTTGGCGTAGGAATAGGTATCGGGGAAGAACCGCCCCTCCGCAGGCACCCCTGGGCGGCCAAGTTGCTCCATGATCTGCTCGGCGCTCAGCTGCGCAGTGTCTTGCTTGATCAACTCCTCCTTGGCCAGCGCCTGGCGCACTTGTTTGAAGGACCAGCCCTCCACCAGGGTCAGCGTGCGCAAGGCCTCTTCACCCCGCACCAGCATGCGCAGCAAGCTGCGCGGCGTGGTGCCCGCCGGAATTTCATAGTTGCCCGCCTTGATCAGGCGGTCTTGCCCCGACAGGCGAAACCACGCGTACAGCAGCTGCGCATTGGCTTGGGCGCCTGCCGCCACCACATCACGGGCCACGCCGCGCGGAGTGGTTCCGGGCTCAATGGCCAGCTCCAGCGGCTCTGCGCCGGTGATCAAGGGCTCGTGCAACCACCATGCGGCAGCGGCGCCGCTGGCGATCAATAAAACAAACACCCATGCCAGTAAACGTCGCACAACCCTGCTACCTGTGTGAAAAGGAGGGGGCATCATAATTCAGCCATGACGCAGCTTTTGAACGGTATTGCCCCCCTGTCCCACCTTGGCGTGATTCGCGTAGCAGGCGAAGACGCCACCAAATTTCTCCAAGGCCAGCTCACACAAGACTTTGCGCTGCTGGACATGCAGCACGCCCGGCTGGCCGCATTCCTCTCGGCCAAGGGCCGCATGCAGGCCAGCTTCATTGGATTCAAGCGCAGCGACACCGAAGTGCTGCTGATTTGCAGCCAAGACCTGCTGGCCCCCACGCTCAAGCGCTTGTCGATGTTTGTGCTGCGCGCCAAGGCCAAGCTCAGCGACGCCTCTGCCGACTTTGCGCTGTATGGCCTGGCTGGAGATACTATTAATTCGATAGCTGGCAGCGCTTATCCCGCTTGGTCCAAGGCCGATTTCGATCAAAACACCCTCGTTCACCTCTACCCCGCAGCGGGCCAGCCACGCGCGTTGTGGATCGCGCCCCAGGGCAGCGCCGCCCCGCAAGGCCCCTTGCTGGATGCCTCCGTCTGGCTGTGGAGCGAAGTGCAAAGTGGCGTGGCCACGCTGACCGCGCCGCTGGTCGATGCCTTTGTGCCGCAGATGCTCAACTACGAGTCCATTGGCGGGGTGAACTTCAAAAAGGGCTGCTACCCCGGACAAGAGGTGGTGGCCCGCAGCCAGTTCCGTGGCACGCTCAAGCGCCGCACCTACCTGGCCCACGCCGCAAGCGGCTTCGCAGTGGGCTGCGAAGTGTTTGCTGCCAACGACCCGGAGCAGCCCTGCGGCACTGTGGTGCAAGTGGCGCCCAGCCCCGAGGGCGACGGCGGGGTGGATGCGCTGGTGTCGCTGCAGATTGCGGCCACCGAACACGCCTTGCACGTTGTGCCAGTGGATCCAACGGGTGCGGCCGATGGCATTGCGCTACAACTGCTGCCCCTGCCCTACCCGTTGCTCGACGATATTTGAGCGCTAAAGTGGAGCAGTCAGGCGGCTGGCACATATGCCGCCCCGCAGCACTCCCTCCAGCCTAAAAAACCCGCGCCATCAGCACATGGGCAATGCCTGCCTCCTGGCAGGGCTCGCCCGCCACGGCAAAACCCGCACGCTGGTAAAAACCCTGGGCACTGCACTGCGCATGCAACTGCACCTGTTGGTCGCCACGCGCACGGGCGGCATCGATCAAGGTGTTGAGCAGCACGCGGCCCCATTGGGCGCCACGCACAGATCGATCGACCGCCATGCGGCCAATGCGCCCCACGCCCGGGGCCTGCTGCAACAGGCGCCCGGTGGCCACGGGCTGGCCCAGGCGGTTGTACAGCACGGCATGGCGTGCGCTGGCGTCCAGCGCATCGGCCTCCACATCGGCGGCAATGCCTTGCTCTTTCACAAACACCGCTGTGCGCAGGCGGCCCGCATCGCGGCCCAGGGCATTCCAGTCGCCGGTGCGGGCCTCCACCATGTCCGCGCCTGCTTCAAAACCTTCGAGCATGGCCCGCAGCGCAGGTGGCACCGGGGTGGACGTCTGCGTGGAGGGGTCGGCAAACACATACACCAGCTCGCCACTCACCAGCAGCTTGTCGCCACTGAAGATGCCCGCTTCAAACAGGCTGGAGGAGTTACCAATGCGGGCGCAGCGCAGGCCCACCTCCAGGGTGTCGTCCAGCCGCGCCGAGGCGTGGTACTCCAGCGTGGCTTTTTTCACGTACATCTCGCCGCCCAGCGTCTGCATGCTGGCCTCGTAAGGCAGCGCCAAGGCACGCCAATAGTCCGACATGGCGGTGTCGATGTACATGAGGTAGTGGGCGTTGAACACGATTTTCTGCATGTCCACCTCGGCCCAGCGCACCCTCAGGCGGTGCACACAACGGAAGTTCTGGCGTTGCATCAGGCTCACTCCATGGCAAAGGCTTGTCGCAGCGCCAGGGCTGCATCGGCGTGGGCTTTCAGTGCCTCTGGCACGGCCCGCCCCATCTTGATGAATTCGTGCGTCACACCCCGGTAGATTTCCAGGTCCACAGCCACACCGCTGGCGCGCAGCTTGTCGGCGTAGTCCACGCCCTCGTCCACCAGCGGGTCGCACTCGGCCAGCCCGATCCAGGCCGGGGCCACGCCTTCCACATCGGGTGCATGCAAGGGGGCAAAGCGCCAGTCCTCGCGCTCGGCGCGGGTTTGCACATAGTGGCCAAAAAACCAGCTGATAGCGGGCTCCTCCAGCACCAGACCACGGGCAAACGTGGCGTGAGAAGGCGTGTCTTGGTGCGCAGCACAGCCGGGGTAAAACAGCAGTTGCAGTGCCAGCGGCAACCCTGCATCGCGGGCATAAATGGCATTGACGGCGGCCAGCGTGCCGCCTGCGCTGTCGCCGCCCACCGCCAACCGCGCCGGGTCAGCGCCCAGCGTGGCCGCATGCTGGGCCAGCCAGGCCAGGGCGTCCCAGGCATCGTTGGACGCAGTGGGAAACCGGTGCTCTGGCGCCAGCCGGTAATCCAGCGACACCACCATGGCCCCAGAGAGGCGGGCCAGCTCGCGGCACAGCACATCGTGCGTGGCAATGCTGCCAATGGTGAAGCCACCGCCGTGGGTGTACAGCAGCAAGGGCAGCGCACTGCCCCCAGCCGCTACCGGCGCATACAGGCGCGCAGGCAAGCGGTAACCGTCACGCGCCGGAATGTGAAAGTCCTCCACACGGGGCAGCGCCGCCTTGGCCACCTCCAACACGCCTGCACCTGACTCATAGGCTTTGCGCGCCTCCTCGGGCGTGCGGGTGTGCAGCGGCGGGTGGCCCGCACGGGCCATGCCCTGCAGCACACCGCGCATCTGCGGGGTCAGGCGGGTGTGGTGAATGTGCAAATCGGTCAAAACGCAAAGCTCCTGTCGGCAATACCTGGGATGGGGGCTGGGGAAGGCCTCGGGCTTATTTGAAAGTCACGCGCACAGGTGCAGCACCTGGCAGGCCATCAAAGGTGGCCGTGACGGACAAGCCCGCCTTGGGCGGCAACAGCGGCGAAAACGAGCCCAGGCTGATCAGGTCACCCGGCTGCATCGCCAACCCCTCTTGCGCCAGGGCGCCCGCCAGCCAGACGACGGCGTTGAGGGGGTGCTCCAGAATATCGCTGCCTTTGCCACCTCCCAGCCGGGCGCCTGCGGCATCGGTCAGGCTGACCTGCATGTCGGCCAAGGCTTGCAGCAGCGCATAGCGCTCGGCCCGGTACACCGGCACCGGCAGCGGCGCACCCGCCACGCCCAGGCGCGCTCCCACATTGATGGCGCTGACGCCCGCGCCATTGAGCTTGGGCGGAGCCTGCACCAGCAGGTCGGGCAGCTCGATGAACGGAATCACCTGGTCGATGGCCTCCAGCACTTGCATGGGGGTTTTGGCCAAGTTGATGTCAGCGCTTTTTACGCGCACCAGCATGTCGGCCTCAAACAGCGGGCGGGCGCCAAAAGTGGCATCCACGGCAGCGCCATTGGCCAGCACCATGCCCTCGTACAGCTTGCCCCACACCGGCTTGTCGGTGTTGAAGCGCTTTTGCACCGCAGGGTTGGTCAGCCCCGCCTTGTAGCCCACCACCTTGCCCAAGCGCTGGGCCAGCAGGGCATTGACCTTGGCGCGGGTGCAGGCGCCGTCCGCATCTGACATGCCCTCCACATTGGCGGCCGGAGTTTTCGCCACATAGCTGGCGACCAGCTCGGCGGCTTGCGCGTCGCTCAGGCATTGGGCTTGGGCGCTTGTCGCGCAGGCGACGGCCACCAGGGCCGCCATCAGGGTTTGCTTCGTGTTCATCTGCGTCTCCTGCTTCTAAAGTGGTGCTCCAAGAATCGGTTCAGATGACCGGTTCAAAGAGTCGGCGGGCTATCGTAATCGCTGGCGTCCTTATTCACACACGCTCACACACCATGGCTTTCATCAACTACGTGACCCAGATCCAGTTCGAGTTTGGCGCAGTGAAGCTGCTGCACCAGGAGTGCCTGCGCGTGGGCATCACCCGCCCCTTGATCGTGACCGACCCCGGCGTGAAAGCCGCTGGCGTGCTGCAAAAGACGCTGGACGCCCTGCCCGACTTGCCGGTTGCCGTGTTTGACCAAACCCCCGCCAACCCCACCGAGGCCGCCGTGCGCGCGGCCGTGCAGGTCTACCAGGCCCAGGGTTGCGATGGCCTGATTGCCGTGGGCGGTGGCTCGGCCATCGACTGCGCCAAGGGCATTGCCATTGCCGCCACCCACGAAGGCCCCCTCACCTACTACGCCACGATCGAGGGTGGCTCGCCCCGCATCAGCGAGCGCACGGCGCCCGTCATTGCCGTGCCCACCACCAGCGGCACCGGCAGCGAGGTGGCGCGCGGCGCCATCATCATCGTGGACGACCACCGCAAACTCGGCTTTCACTCGTGGAGCCTGGTGCCCAAGGCCGCCATTTGCGACCCGGAGCTGACCCTGGGCCTGCCCCCCATGCTCACGGCCGCCACGGGCATGGATGCGATTGCGCACTGCATGGAGACCTTCATGTCAGCGGCATTTAATCCGCCTGCCGACGGCATTGCGCTCGATGGGCTGCAGCGCGGCTGGGCCCACATTGAGCAGGCCACCCGCAACGGCGCAGACCGGCAAGCGCGCCTGAACATGATGAGCGCCAGCATGCAAGGCGCCATGGCCTTTCAAAAAGGCCTGGGCTGCGTGCACAGCCTGAGCCACAGCCTGGGCGGCGTAAACCCGCGCCTGCACCACGGCACGCTCAATGCCATGTTCTTGCCCGCCGTGATTCGCTTCAACGCCACCTGTGCATCGGTGCAGGCAGAGCGTCGGCTCGAACGCATGGCACACGCCATGGGCCTGACCTCTGCGGGCGACGTGGCCCCCGCCATTCAAGACATGAACGCCCGCCTGGGCCTACCCACGGGCCTGGCGGCCATGGGGGTCACGCCCGAAGTGTTTGACGATGTGATCCAAGGTGCCCTGGCCGACCATTGCCACAAGACCAATCCGCGCATTGCCACGCCCGAGGAATACCGCGAGATGCTGGCCCAGAGCCTTTAGGCGCCTGCGATAGGCGTCGCCGGCGCCTTCTCTTGGGCGCAGGCCATCGCCGGGCGGCACCGTGCGCCTTTACACTCACGCACCGTTTTGACCGCTGGGCCCAGCCCGCAGAACGTCGCCCGTGACCGACCCCATGCCCCTCTCCGAAGAAACGCCCAAGACGCCGTGGCAAGCCCGCAGCGTCTACCTGCGCGTTTTTGTCCCGCTGCTTTTGGTGATCCTGGCGGTCAGCGCAGTGCGCTACCACTACATGGTTGAGTCTGAGGTGACCGCTGCCCACGAACGCGCCCAGGCAGAGGCCACGCGCATCGGCAGCGCGTTGCTCACGGCCCTCAAGCGCCTACCGCCAGACCAGCCCGAACAAGCTCAGCGCGTGCTAGAGGACAGCACGGTGTACTTTGCCTCCTCGCTGTTCACCGTGCAATGGCAAGTGCAGGGCCGCACGGGTGTCTCGGCCCAAAAGCCCCCAGGCACACCTGACGCGCCCGCCTGGTTTACCAAATGGGCCAACGTACAGCCCCCCACCCTGGAGCTGAGCGAAACTCTGACCGACGGCACGGTGGCCCACCTGAAAATCGCGCTGCAAAGCCATGTGCTGGTGGACCAGATCTGGGACAACCTGCAGGTGCAGAGCGGCATCTCGTTGTTCAATGTGGTGTTTGTGCTGACCCTGCTGGCCTGGCTGGTGCACCAACATGTGGGCCTGGTGCGGCGGCTGCTGCACGCACACCGCCAATTGCAACGCGGCCACCTCACAGCCAGGATGCAGGAGCGGGGATCGCCCTCAGAGCGCGCCGTGGCGCACAGCGTCAACGCCGCGGCACTGCAATTGCAGACCCAGGTGCAGGGCCAGAAAGACCGGCTGCAACGGCAAGCACAGCAACTGGAGCTGGCACAGCTGCTGATTGAAGCTGCCCCCCTGCCCGTGACCGTGCGCCGCAGCGACGGCGTGTGCCTGGACGTGCGCGAAGAATGGCAGCGCCTGTTTCAAAGCCCCCTGCCCATGGCAGCAGCTGAAGCGCAGCCCGCGGCCCTTCCGCAACCCCCTCTCGCGCTGCCAGCGCAGCCCCTACCGACACTGGACGCACTGCCCACACCGCCCAAGCCACCCGCAGCCCCGATCCCCGGAACCATAGCCACCCTGGTCACGGCCAGCGACCGGCAGCGGACCCAGCAGGCGCTGAGCCAGGCGCAGCAGGCCCACGCCGCTGCACCGCATTTGCCAGGGGGAGATGCCATCATCACCACCGACCTGCATGGCACCATCGAGACCATCAACGAAACAGCCCAATTCCTCACGGGCTACAAAGTCCACCAGGCCATGGGGCGGCCCCTGGAAGAGGTCTTTAGGCTGGCCGATGCACTGCACCCGCAGCGCAATACAGATGCCACAGACGCGGCAGAAGCGGCCACCCTTGCAGACAGCCCACCGCGCACGCACCCGATCCTGATCCACCGCTCGGGCGAGCGTTACGCCATTGAATACACCGCCTCCACCATCCGCAAAAGCAACGGCGTGGCCGTCGGCTGCGTGCTGGTGTTCCACGACGTGTCCGAGAGCCGGCACTTTCGCCACCAGGTTTCGTGGCAATCGCACCACGATGCACTGACAGGCCTGCACAACCGGGCGGCATTGGCTGAAAGCCTCACGCATGCCCTCTTCACAGCGCAACAGCAAGGCACCCTGCTGGCCGTGTGCATGATCGACCTGGACCACTTCCAGCGCCTGAACCAACAGCACGGCAGCGCCACCGGCGACCGCGCCCTGCGCGAAGTGGCCCTGCGCCTGCGCGCCTTTGCCGGCCCGCACGACGCAGTGGCCCGCATGGCGGGTGACGAATTTGTGCTGCTGCTGGGCCAGCAGCCCCACCTGCAAGCCATCGAGGCGCGCACCGCCCAACTGCTGGAGCAACTGGGCCAGCCCTGCGCCATCGATGCGCTTCAATTGCGCATCACGGCCAGCATGGGCGTGGCCGTGTACCCGCAGCTGCAGGCCTGCCCCAGCACACTGCTGCGCCAGGCCGACCAGGCCATGTGCCAGGCCAAGCAGGCAGGCCGCCAGCAAGTGCGCTTTTTTGACGCGCAAAGCGATGCCGCGCTGCAAACCCCACACACGCAGCAGACCCGCATCGCCCAAGCGTTGCGCACCGGAGAAATGCGCCTGCACTACCAGCCCCAGGTCAACCTGGCCAATGGCCAGATCGTGGCCGTGGAAGCCCTGCTGCGCTGGCAACACCCTGAGCGCGGCCTGCAAGGGCCCGAGCAGATTCTTCCGCTGATCGACGACGCCGACCTGGCGGCCGAACTGGGCGAATGGGTGCTGACCGAGGCCTTGGCCCAGCTGCGGCTGTGGCACGCGCAAGGGCTGGACTGGACCGTGGGGGTGAACGTGGCCACGCAGCACCTGCTGCGCAGCAACTTTGCCGCACGGCTGCAAGACCTGCTGGCCCTGTTTGCACCACTGCCCGCCCACCTGCTGCAGCTGGAGGTGCAAGAAAGCGCAGGGCTGCACGAGCCACAGGCACTGCAAGCCCTGATGCAGCACTGCCACCAGACGCTGGGGGTGCGCTGGGCGATTGACGACTTTGGCATTGGCAAAGCCACCCTGGCCTGGGTGGCCCAGGTGCCCGCAGACACCCTGAAGATTGACCGGTCGATTGCCGGCGCGGTGCTGCACAGCACCGAGGACGCCGCCGTGGTGAGCACCGCGGTGGCCATGGCCCAGGCCCTGGGCCACACCCTGGTGGCCGAAGGGGCCGAATCCCCCGAGCATTGCACCCGGCTGCGCGAGCTGGGCTGCCAGGTGGTGCAAGGCTACGCCATCGCCCACCCCATGCCCGGTGGCGAGGTGGCCGACTGGGCACGCAGCTATCGGCGCAGTGTGGCCTCAACGCTGGTGCTGCCCTGAAAAGACCTTGAACGGTTTCTGGGCCCACTGCGCACCGGCACTTTCACCAGCGCGGCCACCAACGCCCTCACAACGTCACAACGGCTGCACCGCCCCCAGGTCAGGCCGTTCCAGCCATTGGGCCAGCTCATCGGCCAGTTGTTGCGCGGCTGCGGTGGCGGTCAGCCAGGCTTTGGCGCGGGCCGCCGTGTCGTGGCCGTAGTGCATAAAGTCCTGGCGGTCCGGCAGCTTGGCGTTGGGCAAGGTCTTCACCCATTCTGGGCGGGGCGACAGCACCACCATGGTGTCTAGCGCGGCGGTGCTGCGGTGGCGCCAGCGCAGACCCTTGTCCAGCCAGCCCGGCACCACCTGGTGCTGAAAGTGCGGGTACAGCACCAGGCCCGCCCCTTGGTCTGATGCCGCCACAACCTTCTTTGAATGAAATGGGCCGCTAGCGCTTTCTGAATCAGCGCTAGCAGCTATCTTTTCAATAGCATCCGAACCACTGCCTTGGTGCGTTTTGTAGGCCAGGTGCATGTGGTAGTCGGTCAAGCCGCCATCCCAGTAAGCCCCGGGCGGGGCGCCCGCGATGTGGTGCACCGCCTGCAGCACAAACGGAATGGAGCAGCTGGCCTGCAAGGCATCCATGAAGTTGGCGTGCGTCAGCCGCACCTGCCGGGTGCGAAAGTCTGCCGTGCCAAAAGGAAGCGTTGGCATGGCCGCCCCGCCAGGCGCCCCATCTTGCGAGGACGAAAAAACCACCCGCTCCAGCCAGGCGCCCAGGGCCTTGCGGTGCACGGCATTGCTCATGAAGGCACCCAGGTAGCCCAGCGGCGTGGCCACTGGGTGCTCGCGCCGCAGCAGGTGGCGCCCGCGCGCGGCGATCAGGTGCAGGCGGTAGCGGGGGTGCTGCAGCACCTCGTCCACGCGCCCGGCGTAAAAAGCTTGCAGGCTCTGCCCAAAACGCTCGCTGACATGCGCGGCCGGTGGGCGCTTTTTGCCAGGGGGCACTTCGTAGTGCTGGTGCACGTAGGCGTCTTCCAATTGCAGCAAGGCGGCCACGGGGTCGTTCAGGCAGGCCGTGGCCATGCGCCACGCGCCAATCGAGGCACCCACCAGATGCACCGGCTGCTGCGACTGCGTCAGCCAATGCCCAAAGATAAAACGGTCCAGCGGTCCCAGAATCAGCCCCTTGGGGCCACCCGCTGCGGCAGGCACCACCCCCACGTCGCGTGGCTGCAGGCCCTGCTGGGCCAGGTGCTCCAGGGCGCGCGGCCCGGCATGGATGCTCAATGCTTTCATGGCGCTGATTGTCGCAGCGCACGCCGCGCTGACGGCGGGCCAGAAGCAACCGAAAAACTCAGTGAAGCGGTTCTGGCGAGATGCGTTTAGCCAGCCGCTCTAAACCATGTAATCCGCAGCGTCCGGGCGCACAGTCCAGTCGATGGGGTCTTGCTGCAGCACCATGTCGATGTCCAGCCCCAGCACCAGCCCCACCTCGCCCGGGAAGGACACCGCCAGCTCGCGCTCGGAGTACTGGGCCTCGCGGGCACGCACGCGCCAAGCGGCCAGGTGGATCACGCCTGCCAGCGGCTCATAGGCCGTGTTCTCAAAGGGGGCGGACTGGTACTGCAGGGCATCGACCACGACTTGCGGCAGCAGCCATCGGCGGGCCAGTGCGGCCGATACCTGGCTGTAGCAAAACCCGAAGATCCGCTGCTCCACCTTGCCGCGGCGCATGTCCAGCGGCGACACCAGGGTGTTGATGGACTGCGCCCGGTCGGGGCTGGCCAGATGGATCACCAGCTCGCCCAGCCCATGCAGCAAGCCAGCGGTGTAGGCAGCCGTGGGGTGCTGAAACACCACCCCCGCCAGCGACCGGGCCAGCTTGGCAGTGTGCAGGCTGTAGCGCCAAAACTGCTGCAAATTGATGCCCGGCACCGAGCGGGCCGCCGTGCCCAGGGTAGACGCAGCCACCAGTGCACGCACCTGGGCGTTGCCCAGCAGCGCCAGGGCTTCAGAGATGCCCGCCACTTGGCGGGGCATTTGCAGCGCAGGCGAATTGGCCAGCTCCAGCAAGCGCGCAGCCAGGGCCGGGTCAGAGCCAAACAGCAGATTGATCCGGCGCAGGCTGGGTTGGGGGTGCGCCAACTCGTTCATCAGCAGTGCCACCGTGCGCGGCAGGCTCGGCAACGCCACGGGTTGGGCTAGCAGGGCATTGAGCTCCATGGGGTGGGGGGGCGCCTCGGTGGTGGTTGCGGCGATTATGGCCTTGCCACCCGCATTCCACCGCCGAAACACCCCACTGTGCTTTTAACGCCCCTTGGCCTGTTGCAATTTGGCAAACGCCGAGGCCATGGCCGACTGCTGCGCGGGCTCAGGCGCCCGACGCTGGGGCTGCGCGTAGCCCCGGCCAGCGCCTTCAAAGCGGTTGTCACGGGGTGCGCCCCGCTCACCGCCCTGGCGTGGCGGCGCTGCGTCCAGCTTCATCGACAGGCCGATGCGCTTGCGCTCCACATCCACCTCCATGACCTTGACCTTGACGATGTCGCCGGTCTTGACCACTTCGCGCGCGTCGTTCACAAACTTGTGCGCCAACTGGCTGACGTGCACCAAACCGTCCTGGTGCACACCGAGATCGATGAAGGCGCCGAACTGGGCCACGTTGCTCACGGTGCCCTCCAAAATCATGCCTTCCTTCAAATCCTTGATGTCTTCCACGCCATCGTTGAAGCGCGCCACCTTGAAGTCCGGGCGCGGGTCGCGGCCGGGCTTTTCCAGCTCGGCCAAGATGTCCTTGACGGTGATGACACCGAACTTCTCGTTGGCAAACAGCTCGGGCTTGAGCGTTTTGAGCATGTCGGAGCGGCCCATGATCTCGGCCACGGGCTTACCCGTCTTTTCCATGATCTGCTCGACCACGGGGTAGGTCTCGGGGTGCACGCCAGTCATGTCCAGCGGGTTGTCGCCACCGCGAATGCGCAAGAAGCCCGCGCTTTGCTCAAACGTCTTGGCGCCCAAGCCCGCCACGTCCATCAGCTGCTTGCGGCTCTTGAAGGCGCCATTGGCCTCGCGCCAGCGCACCACGGCCTTGGCCACGCTGCCCGACAGCCCGGACACGCGGGAGAGCAGCGGCACGCTGGCCGTGTTCAGGTCCACGCCGACCGAGTTCACGCAGTCTTCCACCACGGTGCCCAGGGTGCGGGCCAGCTCGCTTTGGTTCACGTCGTGCTGGTACTGGCCCACGCCAATGCTCTTGGGGTCGATCTTGACCAGCTCGGCCAATGGGTCTTGCAAGCGGCGGGCAATCGATGCGGCACCACGCAGGCTCACGTCCACATCGGGCATCTCTTGACTGGCGTATTCGCTGGCGGAGTAGACCGACGCGCCGGCCTCGCTCACCACCACCTTTTCAATCGCGCGGTCCGCCTTGGCGGCCAGCTTGATGAGGTCGGCCGCCAGCTTGTCGGTTTCGCGGCTGGCTGTGCCGTTGCCAATCGCAATCAGGTTCACGCCATGCTTCTCCGCCAGTTTGGCCAGGGTGTGCAGCGAGCCTTCCCAGTCGCGGCGCGGCTCGTGAGGGAACACGGTGGCTGTCTCCACCAGCTTGCCGGTGTCGTCCACCACAGCCACCTTCACGCCGGTGCGGATGCCGGGGTCCAGCCCCATCACCACGCGCGGGCCAGCGGGGGCGGCCAGCAGCAGGTCGCGCAGGTTGTCGGCAAACACCTTGATGGCCACCTTCTCGGCATCGTCGCGCAGGCGGGCGAACAGGTCGCGCTCGGTCGAGAGGCTCAGCTTGACGCGCCAGGTCCAGGCCACGCTCTTGCGGATCAGGTCGTCGGCCTTGCGCCCCGCATGGCTCCAGCCCAGGTGCAGGGCAATCTTGCCTTCGGCCAGGCTGGGCTTGCCAGGCTCAGGCTCCACCGGCAACACCAGCTTGGCTTCCAGAATCTCCAACGCACGGCCACGGAACACGGCCAGCGCGCGATGCGAGGGCACGCGGCCAATGGGCTCGTCGTATTCAAAATAATCGCGGAACTTGGAAACCTCGGGGTCGTTCTCGTTCTTGCCTTCGACCTTTTTGCTGCGCAGCAGGCCCTCAGCCCACAGCCACTCGCGCAGGCCTTGCACCAGCACGGCGTCCTCGGCCCAGCGCTCGCTCAAGATGTCGCGCACGCCATCGAGCACGGCGGGCACGGTCGAAAAGTCAGCGCCCGTCTTGCCATCGTCCAGCACCTCGGGCGGCTTGGTGAAGGCAGCGGCCTCAACGGCGGGGTCAAGGGTGGGGTCGGCAAACAGCTTGTCGGCCAGAGGTTCGATGCCAAATTCGCGGGCCATCTGGCCCTTGGTGCGGCGCTTTTGTTTGAAGGGCAGATAGATGTCTTCGAGTTCCTGCTTCGTTGGAGCTGCGGCAATGGCAACGCGCAAAGCGTCGGTCAGCTTGCCTTGCTCATCAATGCTCTTGAGCACCGCAGCGCGGCGGTCGTCCAACTCGCGCAGGTAAGACAGACGGGCCTCCAGCTCACGCAGCTGGATATCGTCCAGCCCACCGGTGACTTCCTTGCGGTAACGCGCGATGAAGGGCACCGTGGCCCCACCGTCCAGCAGCTCGACGGCGGCGCGTACCTGCTGCTCCCCTACTTTGATTTCTGCGGCCAGTTGCCGAATGATCTGCTGCATGTGTGGGAAAACTCTCTGAGACTCAAAGGGGACTTACGCCATCGGCTTGCCATACCAGCCTCGCCCAGGGGCGAACGCTTGCATGAAAACCGGTTTGCGTAAGCCACGTCAAACAAACGAAACGCGAAGCGCGCGAGTTTGCCACAGCGCACAGCGGGCTAACATCGCCACCCGACCACGGTTGTTACAACTATCAAAGCCCCCTGCGGATGCAAGAAGACCTGTTTGGCACACCAGCCGTGCCCACGCCCACCAACCGCCAGGCCAGCGATGAGCAGCCCGGCGCAGCCACCACCCGCCCCACACCAAGGGCCAAGGGACTGGGCGTGCGTCCGGTGGCAGTAGACGAGACCTTGCGCACGCTGGCGGGCGCCCTGCCCCAGCGGCTGCGCTTGGGCACCTCGTCGTGGACCTACCCCGCCTGGGCCGGGCTGGTGTGGGATGCGGAGTACGCTGAAACGCAGCTGTCCAAACAAGGGCTGGCCGCCTATGCCGCCCACCCGCTGCTGCGCACCGTAAGCCTGGACCGCAACTTCTACCGCCCGCTCACCGTCAGCCAGTACCAGCGCTATGCCGAGCAGGTACCGGCGGACTTTCGCTTTGTCGTCAAGGCGCCCAGCCTGGTCACCGACGCACTGGTGCGCACCGAAGATGGCCGGGGCCGCGAGCCCAACCCGGCGTTTCTGGACCCCGCCCTGGCCTGCTCCGAGTTTGTAGAGCCTGCCCTGGCCGGGCTGGGCGACAAGCTGGGCGCGCTGGTGTTCCAGCTCAGCCCCCTGCCCATGGCGTGGCTGGACCGCATGCCCCTGCTGCTAGGCAAGCTGCGGGATTTGCTGCACGCGCTGCCAGCGCTCAAGCCCCAGGCCAGCGACGGCGTGATCGCCGTGGAGGTGCGAGACCCAGAGTGGCTGACCCCTGAATTTGCCGCCGTGCTGCGCGATGCCGGTGCCACCTACTGCCTGGGCCTGCACCCCAAGCTGCCACCGCTGGCACAGCAATTGCCGGTGCTGCGTGCCCTGTGGCCCACGCCACTGGTGTGCCGCTGGAACCTGAATGCATTGCACGGCCCCTATGGCTATGAAGACGCCCAGCGGCGATACGCACCTTACGACCGGTTGCACGACCTGGACCCGGACACCCACGCGGCGCTGGCCCAGGTGATCGCAGGCATCACGGCCGCAGGGCAGAACGCCTACGTCACCATCAGCAACCATGCCGAGGGCTGTGCGCCCTTGACCGTGCAGCGGCTGGCCGAGCAAGTGCGGACATTGCCCCCACTTGCGGCCAAGAGCGCACCGCCTGCTGCTGACTGAGAGCCTTTTTGGCTTCTAGCGCTTTATGAATAAGCGCTATAAGCTATCAATTCAATAGCAAAATTGGGGGTAACTCAGCGCCCCAGTTGCCGGTGCTGCCCAGGCTCCTGCCCCAGTTGGAACTGGGCCACGGCCTCCACCATCTGCTCCGCCTGGCTGCGCAAGCTGCTGGCGGCGGCGGCCATTTCTTCGACCAGGGCCGCGTTTTGCTGGGTGGCCTGATCGAGCTGCGTCACCGCCTGGCCCACCTGCCCCACCCCGGCGCTTTGCTCGCCCGTGGCCGCGCTGATTTCAGAGACGATGTCTGCCACCCGCTGGATGGAGCTGACCACCTCGCCCATGGTGGTGCCCGCCTTGTCGGCTAGCACCGAGCCTTCTTGCACCATGGCGCTGCTGGCGCCGATCAGCTCCTTGATGGCCTTGGCCTCGGCCGCGGTGCGCTGTGCCAGGTTGCGCACCTCACTGGCCACCACTGCAAAACCCCGCCCTTGTTCGCCCGCACGGGCGGCTTCCACGGCCGCGTTCAGGGCCAGGATGTTGGTTTGGAAGGCAATGCCGTCAATCACACCAATGATGTCGGCAATCTTCTGGCTGCTGCCATTGATGTTGTGCATGGTGCTGACCACCTGCGCCACCACCTGCCCGCCCTGCGCGGCCACCTCGCTGGCGCTGGCCGCCAGACGGCTGGCTTGCGAGGCGTTGTCTGCGTTGTGGCGGATGGTGGAGCCCAGCTCTTCCATGCTGGCCGCCGTTTCTTCGAGCGAGCTGGCCTGCGTCTCGGTGCGGGCCGACAAATCGTGGTTGCCCTGGGCGATTTCACTGCTGGCAGACGACACGCTTTCGGCACTGCGGCGCACCGTGCCCAGGCTTTGCACCAAGCGCTGGCGAAAGCCTTCCATGGCCTGGCCCAGCGCGCCAATCTCGTCGTTCGATCGGATGTCCACCGCGTGCGTCAAATCGCCTTGCGACAAATGCCCCAGCGCTGTGCTGAGTTGTTGCACGGGCTTGCCCACCAGCCGGCGCGTGGCATAGACCAGCACCACCGTCAGGATGGCAAGTGCCGCCAACACGCCCACCCACAGCCAGATCAGCACCCCGCGGGCGTCTTCCATCATCTCGGACATGGGAGCTTCGGCAACGATGGCCCAATTCCAGGGCTTGTAGCGCTCAGTGGCCACAAACTGGGCCTGCTGTTTGCCAGCCCCCAGACGGGGCGACCACAGCGTCTCAAATTCACTGGCCTGGTCTTTTTCGGTCAGCCGGGCCAGCCAGGCTTTGCCGTCTTCGGTCTTTTCGTCCACCACCAGGGCATCGGCCAAGCCCGCTGTACGGCCGCGCGCCGGGCCCGAGGACACATTCACCGCGTACACCGCGCCGCTCTCAAACAGTTTTTGCGAGCCCATGACCTGGGCCAGCTTGCCCAGGATGCCCCCCATGTCGGAGCCGATGAACAGAATACCAATCGTGCGGTTGCCCTGGCGGATGGGCTCGTACACCGTCATGTATTCCTTGCCAAACAGACTGGCGCGGCCAATGTAGGTTTTGCCCTCTTGCATGAGGGGGTAGGCGGGGTGGTTGCGGTCCAACAGGGTTTTGTAGGCGCGCTCGCCATCCTGCTTTTTGAGGGACGTGGTCACGCGCATGAAGTCGTCACCGGAGCGAACAAAAATCGTGGCGATGGCGCCTGCGCTGTCTTTGGTGAAGCGGTCCACCCCCTCAAAGTTACCGTTCAGCGGCGCCCCCTGGAAGCTCAACACGGCTTCCTTCTTGCCATCCGCACCGGGCTGCTCTTCCACGCTGAAGTCGCCCGTGAAGCGGGACTTGAACAATACAAAGTCGCGCTTGGCCTGGTCTTGGGCGGTTTCGTCAAAGCTCTGGACCAACGTGCGTACCTGGGCCGCATATTGGCGAGCATCGTTGCGCGACACCCCCCCAAAGTCTTGCCAGATGAACAGGCTCACCAAGGTCATGGTACTGAGCAAGACCAACAACAAGCTCACCAGAGCTGTCAGTGAGAGCTTGAATGCGACGGAGCGCTGGGATGATTGCGGCATGGCGGTC